>CAVISR010000033.1:0-27427 GCA_963645405.1 Acutalibacteraceae bacterium | reverse complement strand
GTCAACTACGACAGCGACCAACGCACCATCGTTGACTGGATAGTCAAAGAAGACTGAACATGATTCATTCACAAGCGAGCTGACGCTCGAACGCTTTCGTCTACGCGCTCGGAGAGCGCTGACTCCTACATAGCGAGCCTGGGCTCGAACGATACGATACAATGCGAGCATTCGCTCGAACGTTCTCGTCGACGCGCTCGGAGAGCGCTGACTCCTACATAGCGAGCCTGGGCTCGAACGACGATACAATGCGAGCATTCGCTCGAGCGTTCTCGTCTACGCGCTCGGAGAGCGCTGACTCCTAGCGCAGCTCGTAAAGTAAAGCGTGAGCAGATGAATGCAGCGCAATAGGAGCTAGCTCTCTCCGAGAGCGTTAAAGCTAGATGCTATATTATATATAAGGTGTATATTATTAGCGAGCTTCGCTCGAGTGCAATCGTCTGCGCTCGGAGAGCGCTGACTCCTATTCCAGCTTGATGGGGCGTCCGTCGCTGTCGAAGGATGGGCGTCCTGGCTTGCGGTCTGTGCGTTTGTCGGAGTGACTGGACTTGTCGAATGTGCCTTTGCCACGACTTTTGCCATAACGGTCGGAGTCGTTGCGTTTGCCGAAGCCCTCACCTCTTCTGGACTTGAAACCGTCTCTTGAGGAGCGGGAATCGGCTCCGTCACGTCTTGACTTGAATGGACGGTCACTATCATCGCGTCTTGGTCTGAACGGACGGTCGCCATCGTCATGTCTTGACTTGAACGGATGTTCGTCTCCGTCGCGTCTTGACCTGAACGGACGGTCTTTTCTCTCGCCATCATCGCTCTTTCCATAAGGGCGTGAGAATGGGCGGGACTTGAAATGGTGTTCGTCTTCTTTTTCATAGCCCGACTTGCGGTCACCCCACTTGAAGTTGTATCGGTTGAGCTTCGGTTCTTTGCTGTAGACGTCGTCGGTCTCCTCCTCTTCGTCCTCGCGCAGTTCCTGTACACGCTTGTGTCCTTTGAATTTCAGGTTGCGGAGCCGGTCTTCATCAGTCTTGATGTCGAGTCCTTCACTGCGGCGCTCGTTGAGTTTGCCCTCAAACACCTGGTATTTTCTGAATTCACATTCGAGCGAACCGTTGTAGAGGATGATGCGTGTGGACGGGCGGAAACCTATCTTCACGAAACATTCTTCGTGGTAGCTGAGAATCCAGGCATCGTTGCCTACGAATGAGCGCTTGAGCACCGAGCCGAAGTCGGCATAGAGTCCGAGGATGTCGTCGGTGGTGATTCGTTCTCCATACGGAGGGTTGGTTATCATGATTGTCTTCTCTTCCGGCTGCTGGAAATCGCGCACGTCTTGCTGTGCAACAGTCACCACATCGCTCACTCCAGCTGACTTGGCATTCTCAAGTGCAGTTGCCACGGCAGTGCGGTTGATGTCGTAACCGTATATCTTGTGGTTGAACTCGCGTTCCTGTGTATCGTCGTTGTATATTGCCTCAAACATCTCTGCATCGAAGTCCTTCCAGCGCTCGAAGGCAAATTCCTTGCGGAACACGCCCGGATAGATGTTGCGTGCAATCAGGGCTGCCTCAATGAGGATTGTGCCCGAACCGCACATCGGGTCAATCAGGTCACATTCGCCGTTCCAGCCGGTGAGCATAATCATTCCGGCAGCAAGCACCTCATTGAGCGGAGCTTTCACTGTGCCGACCCTGTAGCCTCTTTGGTGAAGACTTTCGCCTGAGCTGTCGAGGGAGATGGTGACGTCGTTCTCTGCAATGTGGATGTTGATTCGTATGTCGGGATTGGATATGCTGACATTCGGGCGTTTGCCTGTCTTCTCGCGGAAGTAGTCGGCAATGGCGTCTTTCACACGGTAGGCTGCAAAGCGTGAGTGCCGGAATTCTTCGGAGAACACCACTGACTCGACGATGAATGTGGAGGTGTTGTCCATGTAGTCGCTCCATTCTATGGCTTTCACCACGTTATACACCTCGTCTGCATTCTTTGCCTTGAACTCTTTGATAGGCATGAGAATCTTTACAGCTGTACGCAGACAGAAATTGGCACGATAGAGCATTGCCTTGTCGCCCGAGAACGACACCATTCGGATGCCTTTCTCAATGTCTTCTGCACCAAGTTGTTCGAGTTCTTTTGCCAATACGTCCTCAAGACCGGCAAATGTTTTGGCTATTAGCTTGCGTTTCATTTATCTGATTCTTTTATTTTCTATACTGAATTATCTTTGCACCTGCAGGCACATCCTGTGTCACCCACACGTTTCCTCCTATCACTGCCCCGCGTCCGATGGTTATGCGTCCGAGAATACTGGAATTGGAGTAGACTATCACGTCGTCCTCCAGTATTGGATGTCTCGGAATTCCCTTTATCGGATTGCCGTCAGGGTCGAGCGGAAAGCTCTTTGCTCCGAGGGTCACGCCCTGGTAGAGCTTCACATTGTTGCCAATGATGCTGGTCTCACCTATCACGACACCTGTGCCGTGGTCGATGGTGAAATAGTCTCCTATCTGTGCACCCGGATGGATGTCGATTCCGGTTTCCGAGTGTGCCATCTCTGTCAACATTCGGGGAACGAGTGCCACGCCCATCACCAGCAGTTCGTGTGCCACACGATAGTTCATCAGGACCTTGATGATCGGGTAGCAGCAAATCACTTCTTCATAGCTGTTTGCTGCCGGGTCGCCGTTGTAGGCTGCCACCACGTCGGTCTTCAGGCTCTGGCGTATGCTGGGCAACTTGCCGATGAATTCGTCCGTCTTGTCTGCTGTCAGCAGTTCCGGACAGAGCAACTCTCTCAATCGTGAGACCTTCTCGGCTTCACTCTTTGTGTAGTCGCCATAAAAATCGGGAAAGAGAATTGACCTCGAGAGGTCGGCTATCTCTTTTGAGGTGTTTGTTAATCGTGCATAATTCATGCTTGTGCTGTTCTCTACTTTATGTAATCCTTGATTAATTCTTTCGACATTTCGTCGCCCAGGTCGATGGCTTTCTGCAGACTCTTCTTGCCTGCCTCCACATCGCCCTTCTGTATCTGGGCATAACCCATCATGCGATAGGCATCGGCATTGTCGGGCGCTATTTCCAGTGCCTGCTGTGCTACAGTGATACATTCGTCAATCTCGTTGACCCGCAGCAGAAGTCCACTCTTCTCCACGTAATAGAGTACGTTGCCCGGTGCCTTGTTGATGGCAGTGTTGAGGTCGTCGAGTGCCTGCTGATACATGCGTGCCTTCACTTCGAGCTTCGACTTGTCGTAATAGAACTTGGCATTCACCTTACTGTTGCAGAGGAAGGCATACTGGTTGTAGTCCTGCACGGCATCACGGTAGTGTCCTACGCGCTCGTGCAACTGTCCACGGCGAAGTACGTAGCTGGCTGCCTCGCCTGGCAACGGTGTGGGGAAAAGGGCTATGGCACTGTCGAGCAACTCTATCTGAATCGTTGCCGTGTCGCCCAATCCTTCGTGTGCAAGTGCTGCCGCATAGAAGGTCGACGGACCGCGGTTTTCGCTCTTGTTCAATTTGTCGTATATTGCGAGCGCTCCGTTGTAGTCCTTCTTCGCCATCAGGATGCGCGACTTCATCAGTGTGTAGTTCAATTCATTGGGTGACAACTCAATTGCCTTGTCGATATATTCGAGTGCTACGTCATAGTTCCACTTGCTGTACTCGGGTGTCGGCTGGTAGACGAGCTTGGTGAAGATGACGTCTGCTATCCTTGAGCTTGCAACAGCCTTGTCTTCGCTCAGTTTGTAGTATTGCTGCAAATCTTTGTCGGCTTCGTCAAACTGCGCGAGGTCAATCAACGGTGTGGCACGGCGGTAATAGCCTTCGGCATTGTCCGGATAGGTCTTCACAAAGAGGTTGGTGAGGTCGAGATATTCATCGTCCTTCATGGTGCTCGACTTTATGTAGAGGTACACCAGACTTTCTTCCATATTGTCGGGCAATCCCTTTGGCATGTGGATATTGTCGAGTGCCAGGTTGTCCATCTGCGATGCGATTGCCTGTATCTTCAGAGTGTCGATGAACTGGATGCCCAGTCCGTAGCCGTTGAGTCCGATGGACGGCTGCACCGTAGCCACCACCTGTCCCTTGGCATTCAGGAGCGGTGCTCCGAGATAGGACTCATCGATGGCAAACGACAGTGTGTAGAAGGGGAACGGCGGTTCGCCCACTGCCTTTGCCTCGTTCACACGTGTTGTGGGACATGTCTTGACCTTGTCGCTCGAATATTTCATGGCGAAAAGCACTGCACCTTCCTGTGCCTTGGACGGTGCACACTCGAGAGCAACAGACTTCTCGGTTGCGACCTTGAACCGTACTAATGAATAGGTGTCGTTCGCTCCGAGGATGCGCTCCACCTTGTTCTTCTTGCCTGTCATGTCCGAAACTATGGCACTGTAGGCTCCATAGAACAGCTCATAATCGGCAATGGCAATGCCATCGTTGGAGATATAGAATCCGGTGCCCGACTTCAGTTGGTTTCCGTCCTTGTCGTACGAAACCACCGATACCATACCTTTCTGTACCTTGCTTCCCCATTTCGGCACAGCTGCTTCCTGGGCTTTCGCAGGAACGGCAAGCAGAAGGATGGCTGCGACAAGCAGAAGGTTTGCCAGTCTTCCGCGACCTTTCATGTCAACGTTATTCTTGTAGTTCATAATTTCAATAGTTCTCTTGCATTGTTCATTGCTGCCTCACTCAGAGTTGAACCGCTCAGCATATGGGCTATCTCCTCCACCCGCTGCGATGAGGTGAGTTCCACGATATGTGTGGAGGCAGAGAAAAGGCTTTCTTCCTTATAGACTTTATAGTGGTAACGTCCCAGTGCTGCAATCTGCGGCAGATGGGTGATACTGATTATCTGACGTCCTTCCTTGCCCATGTTTCTCATGATTTCAGCCATCTTCTCGGCAATGCTGCCCGAAACGCCAGTATCGATCTCATCGAAGATGATGGTCGGCAAATTGACTGCACCTGCAATCAGTGCTTTCAGACAGAGCATCACTCTGGCGATTTCTCCTCCGGAAGCAATCTGTGAGAGGGGCTGCATCGGTATATTCTTGTTGGCAGAGAACATGAAGGCAACACGGTCTTTTCCGTTGGCATCGGGTTCGGCACGTTCAGTGAGTTCTGCCTCAAACTTCACGTTCGGCATTCCGAGGGAAGACAACAGATTGACGATATCTGTCTCCAGCTGCAGTTTTGCCTTCTGCCTCATGCCAGTCAGCACGGCCGCCTGATCGGTCACTTCCTTATATGCTTCTTCCTTTTCATGGCGAAGTGCCTCGATATGTTCATCGCTGTTGTCAATCAACGACAGTTTGTCCTCCAGCTCTTTCTGTATGTCCAGTAGTTCGCCCACAGTGTCCACGTGGTATCTCTTCTCCAGCGTATAGATAGTGCTCAGGCGCTCGTTCACCTGCTCCAGTCTTTGCGGGTCGTACTCCACGTCATCGGACTTGGCTTCCAGTTCGTTCGAAATATCCTTGAGTTCTATGTAGCAGCTGTCGAGCCGTTGCAGAAGTTCTTCTGCCTGCGGAAACATGTCGGCAATGCTCTTCAGCGCTGCACTGCTCTGCTTCACATTCTGCAGTGTGTCGTTGCCTTCATCCGAGAAAATGCACTGACGAGCCTCATACAAGGCTTGTTTTATTTCTTCGGCATGGCTGAGCACGCCCTGCTCGTTCTCCAGTTCTTCCTGCTCGTCCTTCTGCAGATTGCCCTCTGCCAGTTGGTTCACCTGATAGCGCAGATAGTCTTCCTCTTCACGGTTTTGCCGTGAGGTTTTCGTCAGTTCGTCGAGCTGTCGGCTCAATTCTCTGTAATGCCTGTAGGTTTCTCTGTAACGGTCGAGTGTATCTGCATCTTTCGACAGCACATCGAGTATGTTCAACTGGAAATCCTCTTTCCCCAGCAACAGGTTCTTGTGCTGCGAATGGATGTCGATGAGTTGGCTGCCTATCTCTTTCAGTTGTGCCAGACTCACCGGTGTGTCGTTGATGAAAGCACGGCTTCTGCCTGATGAGGTAATTTCCCTTCTTATGATACATTCGCCCTCGTCGAAGTCGAGTTCATTGTCAGTGAAGAAACTGTCGAGCCCTGCTTCCGACAAGTCGAACAATGCCTCGATGAGGCAACGCTTCTCACCAGCCTTGATTGCTTTGGTGTCGGCTCTCTCACCGAGCAACAGTCCGATGGCGCCAAGGATAATGGATTTTCCGGCACCGGTTTCGCCGGTGATGACAGAGAAGCCCGAATGCAGGTTGATGTCCAACCTGTCAATCAGTGCATAGTGTTCTATATGTAATGATTTTATCATAGAGAGGGCTACTTACAGCAGTTAATCCTATTCAAACTGCAAATTTACGATTTTTTCCTAACATATTATTAGGATAAAAGCAAAAAGGCAATTCTGACATTGATTTCGCCAAGCAAAAGGGCTGTAATTCCAAAAGGATGGCTTATTACAAAAGCGCAGATATCAATGATTACATCTGCCCGGATTCAATCAGCAGTATGCACCGTTCGGTGAGACGGTCGTCGACATCCGGGTCGTACTGTTTCTTCAGACTTGCACCAAACAGCGATGCAAAAGCATTCGAGAGTCCTGCCTTGAACTTGCCCATGTAAGTGCGAATCAGCTGGTAACTGGTCATTCCGCACTGGCGGTCGATGAGTTTAATCAACAGCTTTCCCTGCGCAAACGTCAGCTTCTTTAGTTTTGGGGTGTATTGCTTGCGCAGTTCCTTCTCAATGTTCTTCATGTAAGCGTCTTTCTCCTCCTTCGACTGGAGCGAATCAAGATGGGAAACGCATGAGTTTATGGTCTTCTGTATTTCCACTGCAATGGGGTACACCTTCTTTATATTATATGCAATCTTGAAATACTTCTTTGCCTGGCGCTTGGTCTTGAACTTCAACTTATTGTAGATGTACACGTCCGACAAAATGAACCAGGGAATTTCTTCGCCCTCATATTCCACCATTCCAGCGTAACCCACCTGGTGCTGGAATATCGGGTCACCTGTCAATTGGCGGTTGTTGGTGTCATCGACGACGATGTTCTGAGCCTTGATCTCCATCATTCCCACAGCCTGCCAAAGAATCAGTGTCAATATGTAGACTATACTTCTGTTCATGCCGCAAAAGTAACAAGAAACATTGTATCCTATTTGCAAATTCCATTACTTTAATATTATTTAATCTTCATTCGTTAAGATAATAAAAAGGTGAGAGCATTCACCAGCCTGCATCCATCGACAAACGAGCGTATGGCTCATCGGTCAACGAGCGTATGGCTCATCAGTCAATGAGCGTATGGCTCATCGGTCAATGAGCGTATGGCTCATCAGTCAATGAACGTATGGCTCATCGGACAATGAACGTATGATTTCCGATTAGGAGGAACTTACTTAAAAAACACCCGAAGCACGATTGTATCGAGCTTCGGGCAGATGATGTTTAGCGCTCTTCCGGATTATACCGGGCAGCAACAATTTACTTCCACACTGGACAGAACGGCGACTCGAGGGTACCAAGCGACTTGTCGAGCTCCATGTCCATGTCTTCAGAGATGAAGTAACCTTTGAGTGCAGACGAATAATACCGGATGTGGAAAGTGACTGACGAGTCCACCTCGCTTTGCAACTTCGCCACACTGAGATAGAACTTGCCGTCTGTGGGGTTGGCAGCACTGCGGCATTGACCATTTACAAACACAGCTGCAATATCGTCTGCCTGCGTGGTAATGTCGGCAAAGTCAGCTTTGAATGAAAATATTATCGTCTCGCTGCCCTGTGGCATGAACTGTGACGTAGGTATAGCCTGTGACTGAGCTATCCATGCCGGAGCCGCATCAACACTTGTAAACGTTTTTCCGCCATAGGGTTTCACTGTACTATCATCGTCCTCATCGCTGTCTGACGAGGAACATGATGGCAGCATCACAAGTGCTGCTGCCATCATTAATATTATGTGTTTCAGTTTCATTGTCTGTAACTGTTTGAAAGGTTTCACTTCGCTGATTAGTCGTTGGCTATCTTGAAGTTCTTCTTGTGACCGTTAGCCAGGCGCACATCGATGAGCTTCACTTGACCATTGTTGGCCATCGGAACTTGATAGGCATTCTGTCCTTTGGATACCTTTTGGACAGTTTCGTATTCCTTCTGGCCGCTCACGGCGTAGCAGCTAATGGTAACTTCCGTTTCTTCCGTACTCATCACAACAATATCTGCAGAGGCAGGCATGTTGCTGAGGTCGATAGCGATGTTCTCGGTCCCAAGGGTAACGACATACGGGCTCTGAATTGTTCCCACTACACCAGTTCCGGTCATCGTCAACTTGTTGATACCTGTTGCCACAACATCGTCGCCACGTACTTGTGCCAAAGTGAGCGATTCACCTGGTTCAGCATTGGCGGTAAGGAAGTAGCGTGAAGAACCATCGGTCAGTTCAACCTTCTCGGCTGTGCCGGCTATGCTGCCATCATTGCAATAGGCAACGAGCTTGTCATCGGTCTGAACATCGAACTCATCGTCATTGAATACTGCAACCACTGGCATTGCATCGGCATGTTTAGACAAACGAACCTTGCTTAGAGCGGTTACGGTATTGTTCTTGGCCTTACCGAAATCTACAGTACATTCGGTTGGAGAATTACGTTTGATGAAATAGCCAACACCTGGAGAGAGAGTCTGCAACGAACCTACCCAACGATTGTTCTCGCTAAGAACTGCGAATTGGTCAAGGCTCTTGATGATATCGCCTGCAGTGCCTTTGTCTCCAAGCTGGTAATCAACCATAGCTTCGGTTATAGGCAAAGCCTCCGTAAGGACATATGGCATTGATGACCATGCGTTGCCTGCGAGAGTAACTACCTTGTCGGTGTCCGACAAAGTTGAACCTGACACGCGATATTGACCGTCTTTCTGCACATAAATCTGGTAGACATTGTTGATAGAGAGATTGCTGATGCCATCGCTCCACTTGGTGCCGTCAAACACTGAGAAGTCGTTGGCATACTTGATGCGGTCGTTAGCGGAGAATGCACTGAGATTGGCAAACGACGTGTTGAGCGTGCTTGCAGCATTAGGCTTGACGTTGAGTGATATCCAGTTCCAGCCCTGTTGCAGATGCAGGAGTTGTACCTGAGTGTCTTGGGTGACGAGGCTCACTGGACTGACAATACCATAAGTGCCGTTATTGACAAAGCGGACATCCTCGCTGGCTGCAAGACCTACCACATAACCCTTGTCGGATCTCCACAAACGGAAACTTATAGGCTGGTCGTAGAGCGAAGTGTTGCCATAGATGGTAAGGAATACTCCAGACCCGTTATTTTCATCAACAGTGACGTAAGCCTTACCCAGACAATCACCTTCGGAAGTGAATGCAGCCACGATGTCGAGCGGATTATAGTCTATAATCTCATTGTCACCATCCTTCAAGTATACACGTCCGATGAAGCTCATCGTTTCGTTGTACTTAGTGCGGTCAACATCCCAAGTTGGTTCTTCGGCGGTAACCACTGCTACGACTGACAGAGGATCGCTCAATCCGTTGCCGTCAACGAGGTTGACTGTAGCTACATATATGCCAGGATTCAGGCTCTCCTTGATAGAGAATGAGATGTAGTCTTTGGCATTGCCATCGATTACTGTCTGCGTAGTTGCCAACTCAAGCCAAGAGGCATTTGTTTCGAAAGAGATGTTCTGGCGACTGCCTCCATTGTTTGTGTATTCAGCAACAAGGACGTCGCTCTCTCCAAAGTTGAGGGCGGTAGCAAGAGAATTTTCTACCCAGCGTACCTGGTTGCAGTCAACAAGCATAGTCCATGTTTGAGGCGTTTCCATCGGGTTACCATTTACATCTTTGACGTCGCGCACTGAGAAATATACCTGCTGCTTGTTGATATCCTTGAGTGGTGTGGTGAGGTAGATGTAGAGGTTTGTGCCATCAGAACTCCAGTCGAAATCGAGCTTTGAGAATTGTTCTGCAGCACGCACAGGTGCCCAATCGGAGTTGTTGCCTGTGGCATCTTCATCCTCAAGCAGACAAACATCACTTGCTGTGGCAGTATTGGTTGACTCGTTGTAAGGACTGAACACTTCAGTAACCAAACCCTGGCTGCTCTTCACGGAACGTTCGAACGGCATGTAGACAAGCAAGCCCGTTTCGGTGCCGAGTGGAGCAATATTGGTTGTGACAGCCAAGACATCAGCCGACAAAGCACTGTTCCAAAGTTGCAATTGGTCGATTCGTCCCTTCATGTTGGCATCGCCAAATGCTACATAGTCGGAGGCTATACCGTTTACCATGTCGCCCGACTCCTGCATCACCATGTTGTCATCCAAATAAATGGTGGCTATGTTGCTTGAGCGGTTGACAGTAAGAGCAAAGTGATGCCATTGTGAGTCATCATGCTTTGTCTGCAGAGTAAAGTCGTTGAGACCCGACTTGAACACAAGGGAATCGCTCTTCAATTCAAGACGCATGAAGCGCTGTGTGGCATCGTCATTGCGTTGCTTGCTTGATGAGAAGATGGCAACAGAGTCATTGCGCTCCTGCACCTTATACCAGAATGAAAGAGTATAGTCTGAAGTGTTGTTGCGACCCATGTACGAAGAATTGATTTCCTCCGCCTTGTTGTTGATGACAAGAGAATAGTTCTGACGTGTGCTCCACTGAGTGGCATTAAGTTCAAGCGAGGCTCCGCTAACCGTTTCTTCGGCTGTGGTGCCTGCCACCTGTGTGAGAGGCCAATGAGCTACCATCTTGTGACTGTAGCCATCAGCACGACGCTGATTGAACTTGCTCACCTCCTCTGTGGAAAGAGCAGTACTCCAAAGACGTACCTCAAGCATGCGACCTGCAAAGAGAGTATTGTCGCGGTCTGCGGCAGCTGGGGCATCAGAACCAAGATAGATGTAATCGTTGACGCTGTAGTCTTCAGGCAGCTGATAGGAAATCACTTCGTTGTCGGCATATTCAAAGTCATTGCCACAGAAAAATTTCAAAGTTCTGTCGGCATCGACAGTGAGACCGACGTGCGACATCGCGCCTGTCCACTCTGTCGGTTCATGAGTCTTGCCCACATAGACGTTGCTGCCTATTTTAGCCTGCAGCTGATTGTTCTTGTTGATAGAGAACACAAGGCGGTCGTTGCCAGTTCCATGAGTAAAGAGAACCTGGTCGCGGTTTGCCTCGTTGGCTGTAACAAGCATATCAACACTGAAACTTCTGCCATTGAGATTGCGTTTTACAGCCGTTGCGGCTTTTTGTTCTGTCTTGCCCGGGAAGTAGAGTGCAGACGAGTTGTTGATTGTGGTCTCACCATTGATGGCTCCATATACATCGAAGTTAGAAGTCTTGTCGAGATAGTTGTAGGCTATCTGCTCGGTGAATGAGAGTGTAGCAAACTCGCCAGCTCCAAGAATGCCGTTGGTAGGCTTGGCTGTACCTATGATGTGTGGGGCACGAGTGTCCTTGGTTCCCGAAATGATATCGGAACTACGCGTCACAAAATCTGTGCCCACACGGCTGAATGCCACGGCACGCAGGTCGTATTTCATTTCCATCGGGTCACGCTCACCATAGAAGCGGAAGTCGGTAATGCGTCCTGAAGTAATCATGGCTTTATTGCCGCTCGCAGCATTATAGAGAGAATCTTCTGCATAATATGAGCAGAGGTTTACCCAATCGTCATCGCTTTGGGTTGACTGCTTGTACTGGATTTCAATATGGTCAAAGCCATCATAGTTTTGATTGAATCCATCAATCACCATCGGAAGATAGTATCCAATGGTATCTTTGGGCGAGAGCGTATTCATCGTCCAGTTGGCAGTAGGTGCAGAAATCTTCACAGGACTTGATGTCGGCATATAGTGCACGCTGATTGGCACCACGTCGGTCAAGTCGTAGTTGGATGTGGAGAGTGCGAGACCAATGTTCTCGTAGTCGTATTTTTGTCCGCGTTCCACCTCAATGGTCTTAGTGAGACTCGCATGCGGATCGATGACGAATGTGCGTCCCGATGTGAGAGGTTCGCCGTCCATCGTGATCTTTGCACCTTCAGTGTTAGTAGCATCCAATACATAGAGCACAAATGTTGAAGCGTTTTTCAACGATGCACTTTGAGGCAACTCTGAGTCATTCTGCATGGTGACATAGAACACTGCCTTGTCGTCTTGCGGAATATTTGACACAACGGGCTTAGAGACAGAAATCTTCGGATTGTCTATCTTCATTGTTGTTCCCGACAATGGAGTGCCAGTCTGATAGAAAATTGTGCTGTCAGCAGGCATCCACGGGCGAGTGGCACCTGCCAGGACACCGAACACATAATCGGAGATGTAGAGATATTTCGCCTGATTTGGTGAGTCGGTAATCCATTGCAAACTCTCGTAAATCTTTGAATCGCTGGCCAAGCTGTCGGCAGGCGTGCGATAGATAGCAACGTCGAAGTAGCTGTCACCATTGGCAGCAAGACAATAGCCTGTGCTCTTGTTATTGCTTGACTGGAAGCTTGGAATGCTTGTCCACGTCCAGTTGTCGAGCGATGGATAAGCATAGAACACGCACTTCATGTCGGCAACGGCTATTTCTGTTGTCTGTTTTGCTTCGCTGCCTGGTTTATTAGCCAGCAGGTCGTTATACTGCTGTTGGAGTTGCGCGTTGGCAGCCTTGTCGGAAGACCCGTGAGCTGCGTCGTACATCATAGAGCTCACAGCGGCACTGGAGATTCCGCCGACCAATGCACTACCAATAGCCACACCACCTTGCTCACCTATCGAAGTACGATAACGTTCCAGTTCGCCGCCAAGACCCACTGGAATAGGTATTCCCATCACACTATGTGTCGCATTATAATCTGAACCGTCCGGTTTGTCGTCAGAGTCCGACTCACTCTCGTCGTGAGCGATAGGCACATTGCCCGATACCGAATAGGTGGCGTATGGCGACCCCGACTGCAGCGCAGCCAGTTTGCTCTGCTCGTTGAAGGCAACGAGGCCCCACCAGCGGTATATGCGGTTGTTATAACTGTTGACTTGGTCGAGGGCAAGCTGGTCGTAACCAGCGGGGCGAATCATTGAGTAGTACCCCTTCGTTCCATAGCCCGGTTCTCCCGGCTGCACTTTGCTCCAATAGAGCACCTCCTGACGCTGGTTGGCAAGTTGCTGGATAGTGAGCGAGTCACCGTTAAGCAGCAGTGCATTACGACTTTCAAGAAGCGAAGGCACAACCTTAGTGAGAATGTGAGATTGAGAATAGGCGTATGTCACGGGATCGGACATTACTGTAGCCAATTCGTTTACCACTGCAAGATAGTACTTGTTGCCCATGGCATTAGTGCCCTCTGTGATAATCTTTATTTTGCCATCGTTAATGGCACCCTGGTAGAGGCTGTACGTAGTCTCGTCGATAGCACAAATACTTGCCGTACGCGCCACGACGAGGTTGTTTGTCGTTCCGATGAAAAGGTCGGCATCAGCCCCCACATCGGCTGGGTCGGAAGATGTACTGAGGCGGTCGTTGAGGGTAAGAGTATAGTTGGCAGAGCGAGAAAGGTCAAGAGAATACATAGGTATAGTCATAGATATGTTCTCCATCTGAGCCAATGTGAGTATTTCGCCACTCAGCACGGTTCCTCCTATTATACTACCGACAACAGGACTAGTGAACGAGCCAGCCTCCATACTCAGATTAAGATTTACCGAACCAGACACATTGAAGTTGCGGGCAACCGCATACGTCGAGCCTGCCGATACGTAGGAATAGCTTGTAGAACCTGGTGGGTCGCGCAAGATGTCAAGCAACTGAACGCTGGCATCGACATCACTTACCACGTCATTGCCTACAACCTTTGCACCGCGCACATAACCTTGAATAGGTGTAGCCGAATAGTGATAGTTGTCAACCTCTGCATCAAGGTTTATGGTCTTCAGCGCCGAGATGCCGGTGCTGCTATAATCGACATTGTCAACCTTGAATGAAACAATAGCGCTACCCGACTCATCGATTACGGCATTAAGCACAGGTTCGTCCTTGCTCATGCCGTTCTGTATGTTGAGCGAGCAATTGGTAACAGGCACTTGATTGTGTCTGCCAAGGTTTTCATCGTTGTTATAGTAGAAATCTTCGTGAGCTTGTACTCTCAGCGTATAGGTTTCGCCTTCAGAGAATATAGGGTATCCAAACACATAAGAATAGTCTTCTGTGTCATCGTTATATTCCACTGTTGCTATCACGGTGTTGTTGCCGTCGGCTGTAGGCATGTCGCACACCAAGTCGCCAAGCGGACCTCCATAAATACCTGCATTCATTTGCTCATAAGTGAGCGATACCGGTGAATGGTATATGCGCTGATAGGAGGCATCATAATGGGCTGTCAGGTTGAACACACGTCCGTTGTAACTTGCAGTGTCGGACACTACAATGTTTTTGTTGATTGCCTGCGAAAGGTCCAGCACCTGTGAGGTCTCACCGCTTGAGAAGAGTGTGGAATAACCCTGGGCATAAGCCTGTGTAATCTTGTACTTCACGGGGAAGAGGTCTACATAGAACTCACCAGAACGCGGGTCTGGATTGATGGTTATGCGCTGACGTTCATATTTCACCTTGGTCTTTACAGAGAACGGATTGCCATAAGATGCGGCATCGGTTTCCGGAAGTGCCACATAGGTGGTGGAATCTGTCATCTCTGTGACGTTTGGTTTGTCTGTGAGATAATAGAGATTAGAGGTGTTGTCGCCTTCGAGAGCCATGGTAAGGGTGATGTTGTCACCAAGGTTATTGGTAGAAGCACCCACTCCGAGAATCTTGGCACCCTCAACGCTACCGCCCACTAATCTACCGGCAAGTCGTACGCGCGTGGAGTCCCAAAGTTCTATTCCGATATAATCGGCTGAAGGCACAAAGCGTGTTTCATCTTCGCTACCGCCATTACGATAGACATATCCGTTGCGAACGAAGTGGTGACCATCCTTCACAACCTGGAAGGTCATGTCCACTGTCGGGACAGCAAAGCGGAACTCACCGTTTTGGTCGGTAGTGACTACATTGTTGCTCGACGACATTACCTTCTCACCATTGATAAGGAAATATGCATCACGCACAGGAATAGTGGAGTTTTCATAAAGCACACGTCCCGAGAAGATTACCGATGACTTACATTCGAAGTTCACATCAGTGTAATTGTTTTTGGTCACTGTCATGTCTTTGGTAACACTGGCTTCTTTGGTGACAGTGTTTTCAAAGGCTGTCTGACCACCTGCCGAAGGTGTGATAGTGTAGGTTACACTCTCGCTCACTGGCAGACCACCGAGAGTGTACGAACCATCAGCAGCTGTTGACACTCTCTTTGCAAGGATCTGAGTATTCATTCCTTGCGTATCGGTCATCTTTTCCAATGTATTGGAGTCAGTGACAGGTTCTGTACCGTCCATCATGCGCAAGTCATGGTGGCTCACGTCAGAGGCTGTCTGGTATGCCAAATCGGCACAATAACCACCAGCATACTTGGCGTCTTCATCGAAGCGGTAATAAGCGGCAAGATACTGCTCACGACCACCGATTGTTTTTCTTTGGTAGTCGACAATCTGCTCTTTGCTCAAAGGCTTGTCCCAAATACGCATCTCGTCGATATGCCAATTGGATGCGATGGTAAGCGAAGCACCAATCTTGGTGATTGCGCCTGTGTTTGCAGTGCCTACAAGTACGCTGTCAACATACATCTTCGTTTCTCCACTTGCCGCATCTTTGGTGACTGTAACGCAAAGGTAACCGGCAGTAGGCGCAGTAGCAGGCAAAGTTGTAGCGGTCTTTCCGTTGACAGAGAGCCGACCCTCGCCGTCCATGCTAATCACATCATCACCAATATATATGAAGTTGTTGGTAGGCTGCATCAGCACATTGCCCACAGAGAGTGGTATCGACTGTGTCCAGTATTGTACAGTGTAGCCATCAGAGAGTTTCATCTCGTCTACGCTCTGCATTGACAGCAACTGCTTGTTGAGCAATGAAGTGACAGGGAGCGACAGAGCACCGTTACGAACTGCGACTGCTTTATTTGGAGTGGCAGTAACTGTCACGCCCGACATCGCCGTGCCTCCATCTTGCAGAGTAACACGTCCACTAACCTCACCATAAGTAGAGGTGCAACCAGAGGCAATCGCTTCGCTGGTGTAAACCTGACCGTTTTCGTGCTGATATGAAACCACAAGTTTGTAGTCATACCACTTGCCGGCTTCCAGGTTTTCGCGGTCACGATAGTAATTTGTATCATCGGTCACGGTCTTCACCGGTGTACCCCAGTCATTTGTTCCAGTCGGACGACGATATAATTCCACTGTACTCTTTTGACCGGTGAGGTGTTGCCACGACACAAAGATTTGGTCAGAATAATAGCCCTTGGATGCATTGATGGTCTTTGCCAAGGCTGACACATTGTAGTAGAAATCTTCCACATCATAGTCAGATGGCTGAACCACGTCATTCACAAGGATAGGATACACGCTGAGATGTCCATCGACATATGCCTCATATTTATAATAGGTATAGGCGCGGTCTTGCGTATTCGAGAGTTCTGCGTAGAAGGCAGTGCTGTCGGCGTTGTAAGCTACCGAGCCGCCGTCGATAGTGTCGACCGTTATTTCGGCGTCCGAGAAGTCCTTCTTGTAGGCTGCATAGCGCTTAACAACGATTTTCGCACGCTTGTCCCACGTGTAGAGTTTGTTGTGCCAGCCTTTCTCTTTCGACTGTTCCATAAGCCGTTGCTTCGTGGCAGTAGAGAGCTGACTGAACTCTTTAAGGTTGTTGATATATGGATTGGCGAGCGTTATGCCAACGGTCACGCTGTGCTTGCTGTCCCAGTTGCTGTTCTTCTCCACTGTGATTCCGCTCACGGGTGGCAGTTGCTGGGTCTTGTAGACGCACCCTTGGCGCTTATATTTCTCTGGCAGACTGCTGGTGCCGTACATGGCAGACAGTACGGCACGCTCAACGCCATAGTATATCTTCTGCTCCGGCACGGCGAAATATTTCTTCTTCATTGTCTCGAGCAGCGTCCGGTCTTTTGTGTTGCTTCCGCAGAGCGCTGCGTATTCCGTATCGTTCAAGCCGAGAATGTTATAGGTTTTCTCGGTTGAGGCTGGCTGCGTGGAATAGGTCGCATCTGTGGTGGCGTCGATATATTGGAAATAACCCTGCGTGCGTATCTTGTTGTCCTGATTTAGCGTGTCACCGTTTTCGTCTTGCGTCACCGCTGTGTACGACGAGAAACTGCTGATGGGCACGTAACCAATGATTTCCTCATCGGAATAGTCCTCCTTGAAGGCGCGCTTCACGATGAAATAGTCGGAACTTATATAGTCTTCGTGGTCAGGCCAGTCGAAACCCCACGTCAAGAGGTTGTATCCCGTGTTCTCCGAGTTATCGTCTGGGTGGTATTCTCCGAACTTCGGATATTTTATGGAGTGGAGAGGAAGTATGATTTGCGGTTCCTTGGTGCGGAGCACGCGGGTTGTGAGTCCCGACGCATCGAGGTCGAGATAATACGTCACTTCAGCGTTCACGGTACGCGTTGAATCGCATTGTGGAAGATTAACCGTGCACACGTATTTGTTGCCCTGGGTATAGTTGTCACTGACGTAAGCCTTATTGCCCAAGAACGTTTTGTACGACTTCACGGAGTTTGTGCCCAACACGCTGGTCTGCATCATACCCATCTGCGTGCTGTCGATCACCTCGGCCAGCGACTGCCCCGTGAAATACGGACTCGTGACTGTAGATGCCGAAACGAGGTCGCGCACATAGTGCTTGATTTCACCGCACCATGGCACTATGCCGCCTGTCTCTTCGAGTTGGCGGTCATACTTGACATAGAATTCTATACCGAAAGCCCGTTTGTCAAGGTCATATTCAGTATCGCCAATTGTCACTTTTTCAGGCGCAATCCAATCAAACTCAATGTAGTAGGCATCACGTTCACCACACTTTTCTTTCGGCATATTTACCGACAGCTTGTTGTCGGCGCCAGGTGCGCTACTGTATGTAACACTCTTCACTTCTTTCGACACAGCATCCGTAGCACGTATCGTACCATACTGTACCTCAACACATGGTGTTTCACATTCTTGCTTGCCTGAATAGTTGGATGCCGTCCATTTGAACAGTGGGATGTCTGCACCGTCTTCGAAAGCAGTATAGCCCTTCGAATCTTTTTCATAGACTTCACCATTCTTTTTGTGGAACTTAAGGGTGGCATGAGAAATCGGCCAACTGGTGGTGGCATTTTTCGAGCGGTTGATTGCCCAGTGGTTGTATCCACCTGATGACCATGCAAGCACCTTGAAGTGTATAACTCCGTCACCTATGGTATAGGCTATGAAATTATACTCGTCTTCAAACGTCTCGTTGCTCGCCTTTGCATTCATTGCAGGTAATGCCAAGAGCATCACCACGGCGATTAAATTTGCGATATGTCTTTTCATGAGCAAATCTTATTTAATTATTATTTTCTTTCCGTTTATAATCACTATTCCCTTGTAGTTGTTTGACACTCTACGTCCTCCGATGTCATAGCGAGGCGCATCAGCATCTTCGTCTTGACGATTGTCGTCGGCTGCTATGTTCTCAATAGCGCTAGGAGTGCTGGAAACTATCCGCACTGTCATCGGCACGTCTTCTGAAAGTATGAGCCAATAGCCGGCAATCTGTTTGCCCAGCGAGATTTCCTCGCCTGTCTCTTGGTCGAAGTATTTCAATTCGCTACCATTTAGATATCCAAGCGTATCGGTGTATTCTACATCTTCATATGTATAACTTACAGTCATCATGCTCGTTTCCGGAAGCGAATCACCTTCAACGCGAATCGACATTATCTGTTCGTCATAGGCAGGAATAGTGTAAGCAGTGCCTTGCATGCCGTCGTATGCAACTACAGTGTTCAGTGTCTTCACCTTGTCTGTGATGTCATAGTCATCGGCAAACACCTTTTCTATCTTAATGTTTGGCTGATAGTTCTCTACAGTTACGTTTGCAACAGCTGTCTCGAGCTTTGCATCCAACATTACGTCTTCAGCATCAAAAGCATAGAAGGCATTGTAGGTGATAGTGTCTTGCGTGTCTCTGCCTGTAAATATTTCTGTTGTCTTGTATTGGCTCTCCCATAGTTCCAATGGAGTAATGTCAGAGCCTTCTACGGGAATGAGCGAAAGTTTGACACTCGACTGATTGTCGCTGTTCAAAACCTTGTTGTAAATATAGACTACATCTCCCGCATAGAACTCAAATTCGTCAAGCGTTCCTGCCACTTCCACATCGTACTTAGGCAGGAGGTCTCTGAAGTAGTTGTCATCTGTGTAGAAGTTCAGGTTGTCGACAGTCACTGCCGTCACCACTGTATTGGCAGGCACACTGGCATCACGAGCCGGAGCTTTTGCAAACTGAGGAGCCAGAGATTCGTTGTTGATAACGATTGAGCCAGTTTTCTTCCCGATAGTTGCCGTCACATAAATCACGGGAACTTCTTCGTCAAAGCCCTTTGTCCAATCATCGGGTACGCTAAAGTAACATTGTCCTGCAGAGTCAGCTTTTTCGACATTTACCACTTCTATCGTTCTGAGAGGATCACCGCCTACCACATTACTCATCTGTGCAATCACATTCTTCACCTCGGTTCCTGTAGGATGCTTGACGTAGACATATATCTTATCAATATTCTCACTACCTGCGATGAGCATTGATGTCTCTTTAGTAGTAGCTCCATCATTGTAGAGCAGGAGTGAAGAAGTGGCTGTATTCACGGTTTGCTTTTTGTCACCTCTACCAAACTCATCGCCGTCAAGAGCAGAGAGTATTACCAGAGCGCTCTCAGTGAATATCGGCTCGACAGAGAATTCTCCCAATGGCATATAGGTTGTGCGTACGTCAGCCCCAATAGTGTCGCCACTGCTGGTGAGCCAGCCTCTGTGCATATAGTGTATGCCGTCAGTGCCTGCAGTCTTGAATTCGATGCGTGGCAACTTGATTGCATCGCCCATTCCTATATCGGCATTGTTTGCCGTATAGTCGACACCAGAAGTACCGGCATACGACGCACCATAAGCACTCAACTTGCTTGAGTCGAGAGTGTATTTGCTTTCGCGAGGCAAGTAGTAGATGTATGCTGTGTCGTTTTGCATAGCGTTCACCATGCGGGTTGTTGCAGCATTAATCGGAGAGTTGCTTGCCAAACGATACATCGATTCCAAAATAACCAAGCCGTCAACTGTGGTTATCACGCTACCGCCAATTGTCTTGTATGGAGTTACAACAAAATTGGCTGTACCGCCACTTGCCACTGTGCGTATGTTTGTTTCACAATAGGCGATGTGGTTTCTAAAGCTGTCGTCGCTATAATCCTTTACACCTGCAGGAAGCACGCAGTGACAAACGGTAATTGAAGTTTGGTCAGTGTAGCGAGCTGACAATGTGAGGTTCTCGTAGAAATCGAAGTATCTCTTGCCGTTTACCACTTTCGACAAGTATCGCCAAAAATCATTGGTAACAGAACCATTGGCATCAAACGCTTTGAATGCCACATTTCGCCATGTAATGTAGTATCCCTCAAAATTGTCACTATTATCATCCGGCACACTGATGGCAAATGTCTCTGGAACAGCCATACCGTTGAAGCATTCAAAACTATTGGTATATTCCTTTCCGTAAGCCTTGAACGTCACTTTCTTGTTGTTGGTTGTTTCCAGGTTCACACTGATTGAGTGTATAAGATAGTCAAGCATATTGCTGCGATCGTTGGCGGAGTTGCCTTGCATGGCAGCTGTCAGCTTGTTGCGGAAGTCTGTCTCTTCCCATGATTCTTTCTGACAGGTAGTAGTATTTCCGAAGCTTGCCAATGAAGAGAGGATGTAGACTTTGCCGTCTTCTCCATTCTTTCCTTTCTTGCCACCATTGGTACCGGTCCAGTCCCACTGACCACCATTGTCGTAGTTGCCGGTAGCCGAACTGCTGTTGTTGCCACCGTCAATATTGCTGATGCGTCTGGCTTTTCCGTTTTGGGGAGTTGTAGCCTGGACATGGCTTTCGCCTGCTCCACCGCCGCAACCGTTTTTACCCGACTTGTCGTTTATTTCGTTGGCTACATTCTCGCTTTCCTGTTTGGCACGCTTTTCGTTTGCTTTGTTCACACAATCCGAGTGACTTGTGTCCCAGGTTCTCCAGCCGCGGATACCACCACCGCCACCACCGGCACCACCACCGGCGCCGCCGCAAAGCGAATAGGTTGGTGTTCCGCCAATGCCGCCATTGCCGCCACCGCCGCCGCCTTGGTCATAGTGGCATGTCAAAGCTCCACCATGATACACATAGCGGTCCAAACCTGCCGTAGCTTGATAAGTGGGAGCCTTCAAGTCTGTGGCACCACTCTCGGTTGTCACCTTCACATTGTCCATTATAATCACATGACCGGAGCTGGTACCATCGGTGCCATCATAGCCGTTGCCTGCAACGTGAGTCCATTGGTCAGTGCCTCCTATGCCTCCCTGACCGCCGACACCAGCCAAGCCGCCAATGCCGGGAGCACAGCCGTCACCGCCCTGGCCGCCATTGCCGCCATTGCCAGGATTCTCTTCCTCTGCTTTTGCACCGTTTGTGCCCACTTGATAATGTTTTTCTCCATTACCACCCGTGGCTATCAGTTCACCTGTACCTGTGAGAAGAAGGTACTGGTTATTGCTGGTCATATAGATACCCGGTTGACGTGATGCAGCCTTGGCACTCACCGTAAGATGGCTTCCATTCTTGAAGACGAGCACTACAACGCCATCGCCCTTAATGGTGAGAGGTGCCTCATTCTCATTTGTGCCATTTATTTCCACGTTCTCATCCACCTCATACACACAGCCTGTAAGCAGAGTGCGTGTACTGGCATCAAGCTTTTGTGTTCCCGAGCTGCTAACGCCCATCTTACTGTTGTCTACTATCGGGCGGACATACACAGTGGAGGTTGCACTCGATGTAACGGAAACCGAGGGACTGCCACCACCGACAAGTTGGAGACAAGCACCCTCTCCTGCATACGTCGTAACGCCTGCGCCACCACTGACAGGCAGGAATATATGTGTGTCGGAGCTGACATTATAGGTGTAGCTGCCGCTCTTCATCGAAGTGAGTACCTTACCTTTGTCTCCATCTACATGCGGAGTGAAAGCCACGAAGCCACTGGTATAGGTACTTACTCCATTGGGATTGTAGTCTGAAGTCCATACCCAGCATGCGTTTGAGCAGAGACTTCTCAGTTGGTCAGCGGTAGGAATTGTCCACGAGCGTCCCCATTCCTGAGCAGTTCTCTTAGCATTCGATGCCGAGGCAGCAGTACCAAGTCCTGTAACATCGTTCGCACCTGCATTCATGTTGGCCCACAGCACAATCTTGTCCAGATTAAGATTAATGGCACTTGCCGAGGCAGGAAGGACGTATTCTTTCTCTGCATAAACTACGAAGAAATTATTCTTGTCACTGTAATTGCCATCACTTTCGTAAGTGTTCCACCAATTGTATTGGCTATTCTTGGTGTTCAGGTTGTTGAGCACATAGTCATAAGTCAAATTACAGAAAGTAAAGCCCTTACCTTCGTAATAGTCAATCTTCACAGCCTGTGCTTCAGCAATGTTTTTCGTACATGTGAACGAGGTTGAGCTGTTTTCCTTGCCCTTGGGCCAGTAATAGCCGAGTTCGTTCTTGATGAAATAGTCGGAATTGCCGTCCGCCTTTTCCAGTGTCCACATTGCACCCGACGACGACCCGTCCGGCGATTTTGTCAAGCCATACGCCGTGGCGGCATTACTACACATAAGGGTTCCGTCCTCCACTTTTGCACAAGGATAAATCTTGAACTGAGTAGCTTCGACCAGTTCCTCAACTGAGGTGACCTGCACCCAGACTCGTTCTGCCCTTGCTTCGCAAACCGACAGCACCGCAAGCATTAGTGTTACAATAAATTGCTTCATAAATTCAAAATCCGCACCACCTTTGGTTTTAGTTACTGTTTCCATAGCACTCTGAACAAAAAAAGTTGCCCAGAGACTTACCGTATCAGAATCTCACTGGTCTTAGTGGTGCAATTTAAGTCAATGACATTCCGACATTACAAAGGTAGTAATAAAAAATGAGTTACTTACGTCCCCAGGTGTAATATTTTTCAAAAATAGGTGTAATATTTTTCAAAACAAAGCGTTTCAGCCCTATTTCCTGACTTCATCACTTTTCTGCGCCATTACAGAGCGTCAATTGGGAATCAGCGTGTTGGGTCTATTTATCGGGTGACGCAGGGTGACGCAAATGTAAAATTCAGTATCTTTGCGCCATGTCTGTATGTAAAAAACAACTGATCGGACTTTATCAGTGTAGTGGTGGTGAGTAAAGCACGTATGGCTCATGAATTGTTGTTACCGGACGAAAACAAAAAAGGAGCAGACCGAAGTCTGCTCCCTTCCCTAAAAAGCAATTATTGTTCGATATCTAACAACTCTACTGTGAATATCAGCGCTGAATAAGGCTTGATTTGTCCTGATTCTCTTTCACCGTAGGCAAGTGAATAAGGTATGTACACTTCCCACTTGCTGCCCACTGGCATCATGCACAAGGCTTCGGTCCATCCCTTGATGACCTGGGAAACTCCGAATGTGGAAGGCTTGTTGCGCTTGTACGAACTGTCGAACACGGTTCCGTCAATCAGTCGTCCTTCGTAGTTCACCTTCACTTTCTGTGTTGACTTAGGCACATCGCCTGTTCCCTTGGTGAGAATCTTGTACTGCAGTCCTGACGGCATAACCACCACACCTTCTTTCTTGGCATTGTCGGCAAGCCATTTCTCGCCTGCCTCGCGGTTTGGTCCATAGAGTTTCTCCATGTTCTCTGCCTGGCGTGCAGTCATCTTTGCCTGGAACTGCGACTGGGCATCCTGCAGGGTGACACCGTTCTGCCCCATCAGTGCGCTCAGAATTCCGTTTGCCACGATTGACGGTGAGATTGTCTTTGCAGTGTCTGCTGCATAATAGTCTTTGGTCAGGCTTGCAGCCATTGTCTCAATCTGGCTGCCTATCTGCATTCCAGCCTGATAAGCGGCTGCACCCTTGTCGTTGGGGTCTACTGCCATGCGGTCCATCACTCCGTTGCAGAACTCGTTCATGCAATTGGTGGTGTCGACCTTCATCTGCACTGCAAGGTAGTTCTTCAGTCCGTTCGACTGGAAGGTTCCGAACAGGTAGGCAATAGAGTCGCCGTCGCTGGCGAGCACTGGTTTGCCAATCTCCACTGCCTTGTTTGCCAGTTCCGGATTCTTCTGCTTGGCGATGAACTGTTCGAGTTCTGCTTTCTGCTTTGCCTTGAATTCCTTGAGTTCCTCTTTCTGCTTAGCCTTCTGCTCCTTTGGAGTGAGCGGCTTTTCTGCAATTTGTGCAGTTACAGACGCACTTGCCATAACTGCACAAACCACAAGAACTAATGATTTCTTGTTCATATACCGTGTAAGTTTACTTCACTACTTCGATTGTAAAGATCAGAGTTGAGAATGGCTTGATTTGTCCCATGTCCTGTGAACCGTAAGCCTGCTTCTGAGGGATGTAAACTTCCCACTTGCTGCCTGCCGGCATCATCTTGAGCACTTCAACCCATCCTGGGATGACGCGTGGGTTTGCCATATCAACTTCGAACGGTTCTCCGCCGATGTTGCTGTCGAACACTGTTCCGTCAATCAGTTTGCCTTCGTAGAAGCACTTGACGACAGTTGTGTCGGTTGGCAGAGCGCCAGTTCCGTTTGAAATCACCTTGTACTGAGTTCCTGAAGGAAGAATCTTCACGCCGTCTTTCTTTGCATTGTCGGCAAGGAACTTCTCGTTGGCTGCCTTCGCTTCGCCATATTTCTTCTCGAGGTTGGCATCGTGGATAGGAGCAAGCAGACGCTCGAATTCTTTGTAGGCGCTGTCGCTCTTCATTCCTGCTTCGCCCTTCAGTCCGCTGACGATACCTGCCAACAGGTTCTTCACAGGCACCTGCTGAGTTGAGTCGTCCTCATAAACTTCCTTGCTGAGGTTTTCTGCCATGCTCTTGATTTGCTTACCTACCTGCAGACCCTTCATGTAGGCGTCGTTCTTCGGGTCTTCCTTTGCAGTGGCACCCTCAATCATACCCTTGATGAATTCGTCAGTGTAAGTGGAATCCACCTGCAGCTGCATTTTCATATACTGCTTCAAGCCTTCAGCCTGAGCAATACCAAGATAGTTTGCCAAAGAGTCAACATTATTGTTCAAGTCAGCCTTGACATTCGTGTTGTCGCATGAAGTACACAGGATTGCAGCACAAGCAATTGCTGCCATAATAATCTTTTTCATTACTCTGTATGTTTTTTATTTATTGAACTTTCCTATTATATATAATGTGTGGTTTCCTTTGTGATTTCTGCCGGATTAGAGAACCTCAAGCAGTTCCACATCGAACACAAGTGTAGCAAACGGTGGAATCATCTCGCCTGCACCACTCTCTCCGTAACCCAACAGATAAGGAATGAAGAAGCGATACTTGGCTCCCTCGCCCATCAGCTGCAGTCCTTCGGTCCATCCAGGAATCACCTGGTTGAGTCCGAACACAGCCGGTTCGTTGCGCTTGTATGAGCTGTCGAACACCGAGTCGTCAATCAGCCTGCCTTCATAGTGGCAGCGCACCTTGTCGGTTGCCTTAGGATGCTTTCCTTCTCCCTCGCGCAGCACCTCGTATTGCAGTCCGCTCTTTGTGGTGACCACACCTTCGCGCTTACCGTTGTTCTCGAGGAACACACGTCCGCGCTCCAGTTCAGCCTTTCCCAGTTTTGCACGCTCTTCCTGCATCACTTTCTCCTGCTTCTGGAAGAAAGCTTGCACAATGCCCTGAGCCTCGCTGTTTGACACCTTCAATTCATTTCCCTGCAGGACATCTGTAATTGAACTGGCAAAATCCTCAACGCTCAACACATCCTTCAGCCCCATTTGTCTGAGCTGTTGTCCAATACCCAAACCAAGGGCGTAACTCAATTTATCCATCTATATAATTTCTATATACTTTAGTCTATTACTCTATTTTCGGGCGCAAAGATACTATAAATCAAGTTACGGACAAAACAAAATGCATTTTTTCATGATTTCTCCCTCGATTGTTTGTTCATTTAATTTGTTTTGGCTACTTTTGGATGACGAATTGCAAAACTCATACACTATGAAGAAAATAGTTTTCCTTACCGGAGCAGGCATAAGCGCCGAAAGCGGAATCACCACCTTCCGCGACTCCGGCGGACTCTGGGAGCAATATCCCGTTGAAGCCGTGGCAAGCATCGAGGGCTACTACCGCAACCCCGCACTCGTAATCAACTTCTACAACGAGCGCCGCCGCCAACTGGCAGACGTGCAGCCCAACGAAGCCCACCGCCTGGTGGCAAAGCTGGAAGAGCAGTACGATGTGTGCGTGGTGACCCAGAATGTGGACGATCTGCACGAACGCGGAGGTTCACACAACGTGATTCATCTGCACGGAGAACTGATGAAAGCCACATCCACTGCCAACCCCAACGACCCCAAGTGCATCATTACCCTGCCGTCAGCCGACTCCGACATCAACCTCGGCGACAAGGCAGCCGATGGGAGTCAACTGCGACCGTTCATCGTGTGGTTCGGCGAATCAGTTCCTATGATTGAACCGGCAGCAAAGCGTGTGGCAGAGGCAGACATCGTGATAGTCATCGGCACATCACTCAATGTCTATCCGGCAGCAGGACTTCTCGGCTATGCGCACCACGATGCCGAGGTCTATCTCATCGACCCGCATCCCAACAATGTGCCGGCTTACTCCAATATCCACGTCATTGCCAAGAAAGCGACCGAAGGAATGCGCAAACTCTATGCGCAACTGACAAAGGATACGACGAAATGACACGCCTTTCCGATGGGCTTTTTCTTCAAAGTGGGCAGTCAAACGGCACGAAAACATGCATAAAGATAAAAAAAACCAATTTATGCATTGCCCATTCTGAATTATTTCTTAACTTTGCACTCGCTAAAAGCAAAAGGCCCAGATGGCGGAATCGGTAGACGCGCTGGTCTCAAACACCAGTGGGGCAACCCGTGCCGGTTCGACCCCGGCTCTGGGTACGCAGAATGCTTGATAACTCCCCTGTTATCAAGCATTTTTCTTTTCTCGGGTAGCCACAGGATATAAAAACACATCAACACCACCCTATTCTTGCAAGGTTTTTGCGTTTGTCGGATTGTAGGAGTCAGCATAAATGTTTTAGGTTTTGGGGGTTATGTCAGCCGTCCGGATGGGTGGGCTGAAATGTGAGCTGGAATAGGAGTCAGCCGTCTCCGACGGCTCTAACTTTGCGGGTGTATGCGACGCAGTCG
>CAVISR010000032.1:0-27442 GCA_963645405.1 Acutalibacteraceae bacterium | reverse complement strand
GCGCTCGGAGAGCGCTGGCTCCTACATAGCGAGCGTGGTATTGTGCGAAGCTAGGAGGCGCATTTGCGTCAAATGCGCACCATAGAGCGATAGTTATCGGTTAGCGTTTCACGGAAACGCTACTCCTATTAGCGAGCTATGCTCGAATTTATTCGTTCTATTAGTGTTATTCGTGGTTCGAAAATTTTCATCTACACTGTCGGCTTGCGGCAGACGATGGCTGCTTTGTGGTTGTCAGCCAATGTGGTGAAGAAGATGTAGAGGTCACCACCCTCCTTCAGTTTCAGTTTCTTGCGCAATTCGGCAACTGACGACGAGAAATTCCGTATCGATAGATTCGCCTGGCGGAAGGTCTGGAGTTCCTTGATTCCTTGCTTGTCCATTGGCAAGGTCTTGACCACGCAAAACGAACGTCCGGGGAAATCGGGGACGTATTCATCGGAGGTATAAAGATGGCTGTTGGGATGGAGCTTGTTGACACCGAATGATGAAGCAATCGACTTGAAGCACTTTGCTTTCATTATCGATGCGTTGGGTTCGTAGAGGTATTGTCCGACCTGCGGTGTGTAGTGACAAGCTGCATGCTCTTCATCTTCGGGACAGAACGCATATTGCCGGGAAAGCCCGTTACCAAGCAAGTTGGTGCATACGACTTGTATCGATGAATCCGTGGTTTCACTGTCCATCAAAGCAAGGATTTCCTTGCATTCTCCCGCTACACTTACGACGTGGATTTCCTTCACTGACTTCAGGCTGGAGATGACTGACGTGATGTCGAGCATGGGCGAGAGCTTTATCATGACCATCCCCGCCTTCTGCAACAACTGGTCCTGAAGCTGAAGGACATTGGGTGTGCAGTCTTCCATCGCAAAGGTTTTCGCACCATTGGCATTACGGCGTGAGGGGTCGATGAATATCAGGTCTTGTCTGTCGAGGTCTGCCAAAACGGACTCGCACGTGCCGTCGATGACGGTGAAATCGTTCACACCCAAGAGCGGCAAGTTGTTTTGCGCCAGTTTGCACAAGTCTGCGTTGGGTTCGACAAAGGTGAGATGGCTGAAAAGCCTACCAATCATTGTAGCGTCCACACCATAACCTCCCGTGAGGTCGGTCATCGTGCTGCGGACTGGCAACAACCGGCTGATTACTTCTGCTTTGTATTCGGCTGTGGTTTGCGAGGAGCATTGTTCCATGGAAAGGTGCACCGGAAACAAGATGCCATCGGTCTGCGCCCACAGCGGGAGTTTCTTTTCCGCTATCTGCCAACCCTGTATCTGAACCAGTGCCTGGCGCATGTCGATGTCAGGATATTTGGCATATTGCAGTGCCAGTTCTTTGACATCGTCGTGCAGATGTTTCTTTATAAACGGACCCATATCATTGGAGAACTTACCCATGCATCATATTGAATAAATCAGTCCAAGTTTCCATTCGTGGCTCTTGGCATGAACACCTGGATAGTACTTGTAGTTTGAACTGCGGTAATAAATCTGATAGTCGAGGTTCACGCGCATATTCTTCTTCAGGTTGTATTGCAGGAAGATGTTGTTGGTGATTACCGAGTGGTTGCCCTGGTCGCCCCAGCTGTCGATTTCCACGTTCGAATCCATCAGTCGCTGCATTTCCTCGGGGCTTTTGCCCTTAAGGCTGTAGAGTCGGGCGAAATAGAACTTGTTGCCTATGGTCGCTTTCTGATTGATGTAGAACTGGGTGTTGTTGCGGATGCTTACTCCGCTTGCAAAGTTGTATCTGCGCTTTGGATAGTAGTCGGCATTGGTTCCGCCAAACGGCACGGCACTGATCATGAAGTCGTTGAAGAGATTTATCTTGTCGGTGGAATGTTCCGCATAGAGTCCGCCGCCAAAACTTACGGCTTCGGAGATGATGGAGAAATTGTGTGCCCGCTGCTCGTATTTCGAATAGTGGTCAACGTATTTCACTGACTGGTAGAACCCGACATCGAGTCCCCAGTTGTGGGTGTGCTGTATCTGTGCAGAGGCAAGTCGACCGATGATTTCGAAATTGCCTACAGTCGGATGGTCCTCACCCAGGTTGGTGAGCAATGACATGCTGAACAGGTCGAACGGTTTGCTCTTGCCGGAAGGATTGAAGCGGACGCCATAGTTGAAATTGAATTCGAGGTATCCGGCTTCCGTATATTGTTTCTGACCTTTGAGTTCCTTCATTCCACGATAACCAAGCCCCACCTCAAACGAATAGGGCTGAGGCTGCACACGTTTGCCTCGTGAAGGGCTCACGCGCCACATCTCGCCCGATATGAGTCGGTGTACACCTCGCACTGGGTTCAGCAAAGTACCAATCAACTCTCTCACCACGCGGTTGGCTCCACAGCGTGAGTCGTCGAAGAAAATGTCGGACGTGCGGTGTGTGACTTCACCTATTGCTGCACCGCCCACACCAGTGGACAGGAGGTCGTTGATTGCCGGTGCATTCGTCTCGCAAAGCCATTCCCACGAAGCGCTTCCCAATATTGGATAGAGCAGCGACACTCCATAGCTGAGTCCTTCGTTGCGTGCAGCATTGTAGAACATGGCGCCATGGTAGGGATGCGAGAACTGGTTGCCCGAAAAACTGTCGTTGTCCAGCACCGGACGGTGGGAGAAGTGGTCGCGGATGTCGTGCATCGTGACCTTTGCCCATTCGCGGTTCTGCACCAGGTTGTCCCAGCTCAGGATAAGTGCATTGATTCCAAGGTCTTTTGCAAGGGCAACGAGAGCGTTGGGTTTTACGTACACAAGCGTGTCAACACCTCCAAGCCGTTGGAGATGAATGCGTCCGCCTGTTATCTTGTCGTGCCAAACGCTGTCGTCGAGCAGTGTCACATCGTCGTCGTCAATGTCAGTTGCGAGTTTTTCCTGTGCGACTGCATTCATTGATACCAATGTCATGACGATAAGCAATAAATATTTCATTCTCTTCTTATTGGATAGTTGCTTCTTAAATCTTCAAATCTCTCGGGTGTTTCCTTGAGTGCGGCAGAGTCTTTCTGCAGAGTGTCGGGTGAGAGTGGTTCTCCCTCGGGAATATGGATGTCGGGCTCGAACGGGATGTCGAGGAATTCTGCCACTGCACGCAGCGACATCCGTGTGGCATTTGCCTTTCCGTCGGCAGAATAGCCTGCAATGTGTGGCGTACCTATTGCCACACACTTGAGCAGTTCTGTACTGATATTCGGTTCGTTTTCCCATGTGTCGACCACTGCATCTGACACTTGATGGCAGTTGATGGCATCGAGCAGCGCAGCGTTGTCCACCACTCCTCCTCTGGATGCATTGATTATAAGCGGTTTTTTCTTCAGCCCAGCAAAGAAACTGGCATCTGCAATGTGAAAGGTGGAATATTTCCCGTCTTTGTTGAGCGGAGTGTGGAAGGTGATGATGTCGGCTTCCTCCTGGATTTGTTTCAGGTCGGTGAACTCGTGCCCTTCCACGAAGTCGCCTTTGTCGTGGCGTGGAGGGTCGGAGAGCAGCACTCTCATTCCACAGCGTTCCAAATCGTGCATCACGAGAGTGCCCACATGTCCCACACCCACTATTCCAACCGTGAGCGACGGATTGAGCCGGTGGGTCAGCACCAGTGCGTTGTGAACGTAGATGCATACGGAATTGGCATTGCATCCCGGACAGTTGGTCCAGCGGATGCCCGCCTTCTCGCAATAGTCAGTGTCGATGTGGTCGAAACCGATTGTTGCAGTGACAATGAGTCGCACCCGTGTTCCCTCAAGCAGTTCACGGTTGCACTTTGTCCGTGTGCGTACAATCAGAATGTCGGCATCAGCCACATCGGCATGGCTGATTCCAAAGCCGGGCAGGTAGACTGTCTCGTCCACCAGCCGCTCAATCTGTCCTTTTATATAAGGAATTTTATTGTCTATGACTGCTTTCATAAGCCTTGCTTGTTATGAAGAAAAACAAAAGTGCGAACAGAAGTCCTGCGATTGAATCCACCAGATAGTGTGCCTTTATATAGACCGTAGCCATGCACAGAAGCACATAGAACGGTACGAGAATCCAAAACAACCATTTGTTGCCCGACTTCCATGCCAGCAGCATGCACACTGTGCTCATTCCCACATGACTGCTTGGGAAGGCTGCCTCGGGACGTTCTCCAATCTCCTGCGCAGAAATTACGAGCTGACTGAACACGCCCTTCACTTCGGGCATTATCATCTCCGTGTGAGTGCGGAAATAATGGCCTATGTCGGGGAATGACGACTGGGCAAGCCCGTCACCGTAGATGTTGCCGAGGGCACAGAAATAGTATTGCGGACCGGCTACGGGCAGGAATTCGTAGATGAAATAGAAGAGGAAGAACGAGCCGAGGAATATGAATGAAGCCTTGTCGTAGTTCTTCGTTCTGAATATCAAATAGAACAGCAGCACTGCAAACATCAGATAATAATAGGAGTAATAGCCCATGTTGAACATCTCGCTCCAGAAGGCAGAATCCAACCATTTGTCGAACTCCAGCGAGGGCTGGCAACCGAAAATCACTTGGTCGGCATTGGCAAACACATGGTCGAGATAAGGAAATATGCTGCAGAAATCATAAATCTCCGGATACCACCAAATGAGCAGGGCGAACAAAGGGAACGACCTCCATGCCAACGCCAAGCGTGTGGGCAACAGCTTGAAGGTGAAATGGGTGACGACCATTATTGCCACAGCAATGAGCCGAAGTCCGAGCATGCCGACGGGGTTCGCCAGTTGGTTCCAGAACAGAAGAACCATCACTGTCGTCACCGCCACATAGACAAGCGTAATCAGCTCCGAGCTGATTAAATCCAGTTTTCTTTTTTGTACCATGCTATTGTTTCTTTTACTCCACGGGGCAATTGCCATTGCGGACGGAAGCCCAATTCAGTTTTCATCGGTTCAGTGTCGCAAGTCCAGTCGCGCCGAGCCATAATCTTGTATTTGTCGCGGTTGAGAGTGCTGGTAGAGCCCGTCAAGTGCGCAAAGCCTTCTGCCACAATACACACCACCTTCAGAAACCACAGCGGTGCAGTGATGTGAACCACGTGCTTCACTCCCAGTTCCTGCTGGATAAGGTCGCTGAATGTGCGGCTGGAATACACCTCGCCGTCCGTTATGCTGAAAGTCCCTTCCTTGATGTCGCTCTCCACAGCCTTGAATATGGCATCCACAAGGTCGCGCACATAGACAAACGTGAGGAGCTGGGGCTTGAATCCAACGGAGAAGTCCACGTGTTGCTTGATGGATTTCACCATGAGGAAATAGTCTTTCTCGCGAGGACCGTAAACTCCAGTTGGTCGGAACACGACCAAGTGTGAATCCGCATGGCTGAAAAATTTTCGCAACCACTGCTCGGTCTTCAACTTGCTCTTGCCGTACGCAGAACCATATTCGGCACTGAGACTGCTCAGATAGATGAACTGACGGGGCATCATGTCCGTCTCCATAAGAGCCTCAACAAGGTGACACGTGCACTGGTAGTTATGGAAGTCGAACTCATTCATGTCCTTGCACTTGGTCTTGCCCGCTGCATGAATCACCACGTCAAATGTCATGCCAGAGTCCTTCAACTGTCGTTTCAGAGCTTCCTTGTCAGTCAGGTCAAGAGTAATGAAATGCAATTCAGCATGCTGCAGCCAACGCTTGCTTGATGTCTTGCGTATGGCTGCCCATGTCTCAAAACCCAGCTCGATAGACTTTTCACAGAGAAAACTACCGATGAATCCACTTGCTCCTGTTATCAGAACTTTTTTGCCCATCAATTAAAATTTTGTTACAAAGGTACTAAATAACAGTGACACCGGAGTTTATTGCCATGTTAATTAACCAAAACTGCCAATCAGTTCACAACTCCGATGGCTCGTTTTGCTTGAGTCAACTCAACAAATTGGCAACAATCCGACAGGGCAACTTGTGCCTATACAAAGCGAAATGACACCGTAATTATTCATGGTTTGGTCCAAGAAAAGCAAAAGGACACCATAATCATTCACGGCTTAGTCCAAGAAAAAAACGAAAGGACACCATAACCACTATGATGTCCTTTCTCATGAACTAAACTAATATTATTAACTAACTACTCAACTAATATTTTCTTTACTGTTCCGTCACTCATGCGGACGATGTTGATTCCCTTGGTGTAGCCGCCAGGCAGTTTGCGTCCTGTGAGGTCGTACACTCCGGTAACCGATGCACCTCCGTCGGAAGCCTGTATCTCATCGATTCCCACTGGATTGACTCCGTCCATGCTGAGAGTGATTGACTTGATGTATATCGGTCCGGTTCCGTCGGTCCAGAATCCTGCTTTGTAGATTGCAGACGGGTCGATGGTTCTGCCGTTTGGAGTTACAAGGTTGTGGAGGTCGATGACCGCAGTGGTGGTCTTCTTCATGTCGAGCATGTAGCAGTCCGACCAGTAGTTGGTGGAGTCAAACAGGCGGAAGGAAGGTTGTGCACTTGATGCGCGTCTCAACTTCACGATGATGTAGTTGAATGCTGACAAGTCTGCGCCGCCGGTGTATTCCCATCCGCCGAAGCCATACTGGCTGGTCTTCAGCGAACCGCTCTTCTCCACGAATGTGCCTGTGCCGTAGATTGACGGGTTGAGTGCATCGGCTGTCAATGGGAAGTAGGACACGTTGACTGTGAATGAAACTTCGCGTGTGTTGCCGAAGTGGTCGGTGTAGGATGCTGTAACCTCGGTCTCTCCCTCGTTCTGGGCGATAATCTTGCCTCCGATTACCTGCACGATGTCGGGGTTGGTGTAGGTGAAGCTGCAGTTTGATGCCACGCTTGTTTCCAGTCCGGACTTTGATGTGCAGATGATGTCGAGCGACTTGGCGCTTCCCGGAATCATCGTGTACGAAGTCTTGTCGAGGTTGAGTGTTTCCATTGAGAGGTCTTCGGTGGTGTAGGTGTGAAGCACTCCCGGGCCATAGAAGTATTCCTCGTCATATTTGGGTTCGGTTGAGAACCAGTCGATGTCGACGTAGCCTCCGAGTTGCTTGGTTGCGTAGTTGAACAGGAAGAATCTGTTGCCCACGAACACGCCCAGAGTATATGCCATTGTCATTTCGTTGCCGAACTTGGTGTATGTCTTGTTGTCGGTGCTGTAGTAGAAGTTGGCTTTGCTTGTGCCGAAGTTCACTACGGCGCGCAGATACACCGTGTCGCTTTCTATTTCGTCGCCGAGCACATCGGTCTGCTCTCCGCTCAGTTTTGTCTGCATCAGGTTGTAGAGATACCTCTTGCCGTCAATCTGCTTTATTCCGATGTAGGCATAAGGTTCCTGGAAGATGGCAAGACCTGCGATGTCGCCGTCCTGCATATTGTTGACGACCATCTTGATTGTGCCGTAGGAATTCATGTACTTGTTGCTTGCTGTGCCCACCGGACTGTAGCCGAGGATTCGCTGTGAGAGGCTGTTGCGTGCCTGCTGCAGAGAGTCGGTGACGGTCACTGTGTGCAGACGCAGATAACCAGGGTTCTCAAGAAGGCTCCAACTGCCGTTCTCGGGATTGTGGTTCCATTCCCACTGCATTCCGAGAGTTGGCTCGGTGAAGGTGTCGTTGGTGTCGAGATAAGTGCGCTGGTAGGTCTGACCCACATTTGGCTTGTCATAACCCTTGCCGCCCACGCTCACGTCGATTCCGTTGTTGCCGATGATTGGCCATCCGTCTTCCCAAACCACTGGCTCGAGGTAAGGGATACGCCCTATGGCTCCTGCGTCCTTGAACAGGATGGTCCACCATTCGCCGGTCTGTGTTTCAATCAGCGCACCCTGGTGGATGTGCTGGTTGGCGAAGATTCTGCCGTCGTGTTCTTCGTAAGGACCCATCGGTGAGGTTGAGCGGAATATTGTCTGGCTGCCTTCCGTGCCTCCGTAGGTTGCGTAGATGTAATAGTAGTCGCCGATGTGGTACATGTGGCAACCTTCAAGTCCGTTGCCCAACGAAAGGACTCTGGTTGACTTCAGTTTGTTGAAACTGCGGTCGAGCTGGTTCACATAGATGTCACCGATTCCGCAAGCCACGTAGATGTAGCCGTCGCCTTCGTCGTCGAACAGCCAGCCTGAGTCGTAGTAGTGGTCTTTCATCTTGGTCATGGTCCACTTGCCTTCAGGGTCGGTGGTTGTGAGCAGGATGTTCTGGGTGTTGTCCACTCCGCTGCGTCCGTAGCAGATGAAGTAGAGGTAGTACTTGCCCTTAGAATAGTTGAGGGAAGCAGCCCACTGTCCCTGTGCGTAGTGGTGTGCACCGAGGAGGTTGTAGGCGTTGTTGTCGTCAATCTGCTGCAATGGGTTGGCGCAATATTCCCAGTTCACGAGGTCCTTTGACTTCAGGATTGTTGCACCCGGGAAGTAGAACATGGTTGAACTTACCATGTAGTAGGTGTCGCCCACGCGGATGACGTCTGGGTCGGGGAAGTCGCCGTTGATTACCGGGTTGATGTACTTTCCGTTGCCCTGGTCGGCAGTCCACTGCCGAGAGTAGTTCATATATGGACGTGTGTCTGTGTTCCATTCTTTATACCAGTCGAAGCAAGCCTGCGCGCAGCATTCCTCGTTTCCGTCGAAGGCTACGACTGCCTTTGCCGGGCTTGTGGCAAGCGACTTGTCGATGTCGATATAGCATCCGGTGCCTGAGAGGGTCATACCGATGTTTCCGTAATGGTCGTGCACGTCTTTCCATGCATTACCCCACTTTGATGTGGATCCGGTTGACCATGTACCCCAGTTGGATTCCACCCATGTGCCCGATTCGTTGTAGTGACCCTTGCCTTCCTTGTACGGGCTCCAGTCGATTTCGGTCACCATAATCGGGTTGGTTTCGACCACCGGCACTTGCTTGCCGAACTGCTTGATGAATGCCTGGTGGTCGCAGCTGCTGTCGCTTGCGCCATACCATCCTGTATATACGTGTACGGCATAACCGATGTTGTAGCCGGTGATTGGATATGTGGCATAGTTCTCATAACCTGACTGCCATCCCGAGCCCGGAACCCAGATGATGCCGGTGAATCCGTTCTCGCGGATTTTGTCGACGATAGGCTGGAAGAAATCGTGGAGCGCGCTGGCTGACGAATTTCCGTTTTCATCGAGCACGGTAACCGGTTCGTTTGCCAGCTCGATGGATATCTGTCCTGAATACTTGAGGATACTGTCGTTCTTTGTCACAGTGTCCCACACCTTCATCAGGTACTCCTGATAGTAGCCGCCTACCTGTATCTTGCTCGGGCAAACTCCTGGCGGGCGCATGATTACGTAGAGTCCGTGGCGCATGCCGTAAGAAGCTATTCTGAAGTAAAGTGTCCTCATATATTTGGTGAGGCGCGCATTGCTGAAACGGCTGATGTCTGCCTCGCCGCTTTCGATTCCATCGGATGTAAGGCTCGGGTCGTTGGTCCAGCATGGGTCGAGGTGCAGACGGACTACGTTGCAGTAGGCTCCGTTCGTAGTGTCGGTGATGGCTGTGAACAACTTGTTGAAATAGGAGAGACACGAACCGACGGTGTTGTCCGAGCATGATGTTCCCCAACGGTTGCCGTTGAAGTAAGGGCTCGGTGTCTCCATCACTCCATGCAGACGTACGATGTTGCCGTTGATATCCTTGAGATATTTGCCGTCAACATGCAATGGCGGGAGATTGCCGAAAGTCTTGTTCTGTGCATTGGCGCCCGTGAGCGTTGCAAGCATGAGAACCAAAAAGATTAGTCTGTAGAACTTCATATCAGTAATATTAATGTTATTTCGGCTGCAAAGTTACGCACATTATTATATAGGGCTTGTAATAATCGGACATAAAACTAACAGAAAAGAAACACCCCCGTTTATTTTCCTGACCAGCAAAAACTTTTTTCCTTTCCTAGAGAAACATATGAAGCTTCATCGGAAAGACGATAAAGGCATTGTTTTACAATCATCGGTCATTTGCAAAAGCAGATATAGGAGCAATGAAGAAAGCGCGTGCAGCGGCAGATGATGCCTACCGCGCGTTGGCGAAGATGGTGAACGCCCTTGCCCTCATCTATGGCGAGAACGACTACTCCTCATTCATCGACTATGTGAATGCAGAAATCGCCCACTACAAGCGTGAGGTGATCAGTCAAAAAAACAGCGGCAGCAGCCAACTCAGCAACTGTCAGCCCTGCGACGGATTCGGAAAGCAACAGCACACAGGTTGACAACGACGCATCATCAAGCAATGGTTCATCTTCGGATAGCGAGTCATCGTCAAGCAACGATGGCACATCCCCGGACGATGGCGATACATCCTCAAGCAGAGGCAACACTACATCAGATGCCAATCCATCACCGGATGATGACGACGGGGTAATGTCGTGATACGGGGAAACATTCGAGCTGCCCAACTATAGGTATATCTACATTTAACACTGAATATCGGGGATAAATATAGATATATCTTCAGTTACAATGCATGAAAAAGCAAGGCGAACGAGGTCCGAAAGGCAAGAAAAGTTTTTTCCAGTCAGAGAAAAATACTGGATCCCAGCCTACCACTTATTCCTGCGCTCACTCTAAAATCCGGCTCGTTTGGTCATTAATCCTTTCAGAATGAATGCTATGTGGAGGAAAATGTGTATCTTTGCAGCAGACATTGCGAAATTACTGCAGAGTCAAAACAGATTTAGAGCAGTATTGTTGCAGAATCAAAGCAGAATCAAAAGCAGAATCAGAGCAATTCACATGGCGAAAAACATCAAGGCAGCGTTGTTCGACCTCGACGGCACCCTCTTCGACACTGAAGGGCAATACACCCAGTTCTGGGGGCGCACGGCACGCAAGTACAGACCCGACGTAAAAGATTTGGAGTTCAAGATAAAGGGCACAACCCTCGTACAGATATTCGAAAACTATTTTCCGGACACTCAGACACAAGCGGAAATCACGGAAGGACTCGACCGTTGGGAGGAACAGATGAACTACACGTTCATTCCCGGAGCACTGGACTTCATCACCGACCTGAAGGCTCACGGAGTGAAATGCGCGGTGGTCACCAGCTCGAACATCAAGAAGATGGAGAGCGTGGCACGCCAGATGCCGCAGTTCAGCGAACTCTTCGACCGCATCCTCACATCCGAGGACTTCGCCGCATCAAAACCCAATCCCGACTGCTACCTGAAGGGAGCGGCAGTATTCGGCGCATCGACCGACGAATGTGTGGTGTTTGAAGATGCGTTTACCGGTCTGCAGGCTGGCATGGCAGCAGGAATATTCACAGTAGGACTTTCCACGGGCAATCCAGCCGAAGCAATCAAGGACAAGTGCAACTACGTCATTCCCGATTTCATCGGACTCAACTACGACAAACTGCTGCGCATAGTCAACGGGCAGGATTGAGGGTGAGAAGTCCTGAACAATAACAAGAAGTCCCGACCAATAACTGATTTTCAAGAACTAAACCACATATATGAAAAAGATTTTTACTTTTGCAGCCTTGTTGGCAATGGCAAGTTCTGCCTTTGCCCAGATGGCAATGACATTCACAGGCATCGACGGTGTATCGACCAAGAACCTGTCGAGCGGATGCACTCTGATTGAACTTCCAGTAGGCACCGACATGACAAATGTCATGGCGAGAGCCTCGTTCACGGTGGACGGCACCAGTGTTGATGCCAGTCAGATTGTGCCAAATCCATCAACCCTTTCGCTCACCGACGGCAAGGAGGTGACCTTCCTCTACAAAGGCAAAGCCTACGGATTCAAGTTCTCCGAAGGCAAGTATTTCACGGCAGTGTTCCTGTCCGACCCACACACAGCCCAAACCGATCACGACGGAACAAGTGTGGCAAACATGCAGACCTACGTTTCGAGAATCGTAGCTATGGGCAAGTCAGGGGGGGCAATATTCAGTTTTGACGCTCTTCCCGGTTATGTGCCTTCGTGCGACATTGCCTTCTCAACTGGCGACATGGACGCAGACTCGAAGACCGATGACAATGACTTCAACACCGCTCACGCTGGCTTTGCAACTGCCGGCATTCCGTTTGTTACCATGTGCGGAAACCATGACCTCGTGCCTGATTATTGGACGGGAGATGACGGCGACAAGGGACTGACATATGGAGGCGGTCTGCCTGCCAACAATGCAGCACTTGCTACAGTAGAGTCATACCGCAATGCATTGAGCAACTACGGCATAAGTGATGTGGAGACCATCACCGACGGCACAAGCCACACCCAGTTCAATCCATTCTCATTTACCTTCAACGGAGTGCGTTTCTACGTGGGGCAGACTTACTGGTTCCAGAAACCATATAAGAAACCAGCAACAATTCTTTCCTCTGCCACCTACTACGCTCCCGATGGCGTGATTTTAGCCCTCGAGACCTTTGTGGGCAAACACACTGGCGAAGCATCTGTATGGATGCAGCACTATCCGTTCGTGGCAGGAAGCGACTGCGATCGTTGGTGGCTCGACCAGAGCGACGTAGGCCGTTACATCAAGACTTCCGATACCTCGGATTACGGTACAAGCGACGATGTGGCAAAATATACCGAAACCACAGCACAGGCAGTAGCCAAGACAAAGAAAGACAAACTGGCTGAGATAATCAACAAGACCCAGAACCCTGTGCATTTTTCCGGACACACCCACACATTCTCCGTCTACGAATACAACGGCATCAAGGACTACACCACTGCCGCATCGGGCTACACCGCAGGAGCTGCCTACATTGTGCTGATGAAAGCAGGCAAGGGCGTGGTGGAAGTGAAGCAAGTGCAGTTCAACTCTGAAGTGATGACAGGAGTGACCGACACGGAACAGACAATCTACCCGACTGATGCCAACGCAGTGGCAGTGAACCTGCAGACAGCGCTCAAGGCACAGGGCGTGGACATAAGCACAGCCACATCTGCCCTTGAAGCAGCATCCGACCAAAGTTCGGTAAGCAATGCCGTTTCAGCAATGGCATCTGCTTTCGACTCCTATATAAATAATAAGGATAACGTAGACGTGACTGCCATGCTCGGCACCAACACTGGTTTCGAGACTGCACAGGGAACAGCTGACGCAAGCCTCACGAACGTATATCCGCAGACTGGATGGAACGAATATGTGGAATCATTCAGCAATTCAGGCAATGCCCAATACATCAAACTGCAGCAAAGCACAGATCTCAAGGCTTCGGGCAGCAACAGCCTCTACCTTCGTGCCAAGTGGCAAGACCACAAAGGCAAGGTGCAGGTGATGAAGCAGACGGCATTGCCAGCCGGAGTATATGAGTTGGGCTATCAGGGAGCATCCGTAGGCACACTGACAAGCAATCTCAACTATGTGGAAGTAGGCGGCAAGCGCACCCAACTGCCGATGCCGACATCGTCCACCCCCGTGGAACTCGTGGCAAAGGGCGTGACCCTCACATTGGACGAGCCTTCGGTAGTCACCCTCAGTTTCGGTTTCACTGGAGGACAGGGCGGCACCGAGAGCGCAGTGTATGTGGACGATATCACCCTCACATACAAGGGAACATTAACCCCAGGTACCGACATGACTTCATACATCAGCAACGCCACATTCACCGGAGGCACCGAGACAAAGACTACGCAAGGCGGCGGAGGTCAGGTGGTGGTGCCGGCGGAATGGACATTCCAGTACAATTACTCGGGATGGAACGACACATTCGTTTCCGACGGAGTGTTCAACGCATGGGCTGGCACCATCAGCCGTGCAGAACTGTCGCAGACATTGAGCCTGCCCAACGGAGCCTACCGTCTGACGGCAGACGTGAAGACCGACAAGGAAGCCGAGTCATCAACACTGTCCATCTACGGAGCAGCATCAAACAATCTCATCGGACGTTCAGAGGAAATAGGCAATGGCAACGGTGACTTCAACACATACTCGTGCGCTTTCGATGTGACAGACCGCACAGTGACCATCGGCATACGATCCGACAATGCCTACTATCAGGTGAAGAACTTCAAGCTAACCTATCTTGGCGAGACTGCAGAAGCAGAGACCGATGCATCCTACCTGCGCCAGGACTACTACTGGAACGGACGCAACAGCCTGGAATTTGATGCCAGTGGCGACAAATACAAGAATGCAACCGGAGTGGTGATTTATCCGGCAGAAAAGAACCAGATCATCAAGGCAGCCTCGACCAGTCAGTTTGCCAACACCGACAACAAAATCGTGGACGGCGTGTGCCAGCGACTGGTGATTGCCGACAAAAACCCGTTCACGACCTCATCCGATTTCACCGCAACAGAGGCAGTGTTCGACCGCAGCTTCAGCAAAGGCGTTTATTCCACCGTTTGTCTGCCGTTCGCCCCATCCACAGCCAAAGGGGTGTTCTACCGTCTTGACAGGGACGAGAGTGCCACCCTCTACTTCGAGGAAGTATCCAATCCGCAGTGCAACTTCCCTTACGTCTACATTGCCAAGGAAGACGGACAGATTGAAGCCAGCAACGTAAAGGTGGAAGCAACTCCAAGCACGATGGAATCCAGCCATACATCTGCAGGCTACTACATGCAGGGAGTTTACGAGAAAACCTCGGTAAGTGATATCTACGGATTCAACACCAAAGGCGAACTGCTCACCGCATCCACAGCCAACATGACACCGTTCCGTGCCTTCATAAAATCATCGGATACGACAATCACGACTGTGATGGCAAACTTCAGAGACAGCAGCACAGGCATCGAAGGTGTGACAGAGAATGCCGACAGCCAGTGCGATGTCTATGCCACCAACGGCGAGCTTCTTCGCTCAGGGGTCAATGCTTCATCTGCACTCGACGGACTGGAGCAAGGCATCTACATCGTGAAGCAAGAAACCAAGGCAAACAAAGTACTGAAGAAATGAAATGCTGCAAGCAACGAGCTGAAGAAGCAAAACCTGACACGGCAAGTTGCAAGCAAATTATGAACGATAAAAACAGACTGAAGTAATGAAGAAAACATACAAGAGTCCAGCCATGGACATAATAAAGATGGAAAGTTCCGCACCGCTGCTCGACCTTTCAATAAATTTGGGCAGTGCAGGCAAAGGAGACGACACCACCGAATGGGGCGCAAAAGAGCGCATCAGCGGTGAAGACGACGAGATTTGGTAAGATAAAACCAATGCAAGATTTGATAAAGAGACCAAGACAAGATTTGGTAAAAACTATGATGAAGCCAGTTGCAAAAACACATGCAGCTGGCTTTGTTTTTCCCGTCCATTGGCTGTCCAAATCCTCGGCTCAAGATTCGGTTCAAATCACGACTTTTAGCCGGAACAAATCCGTGCCCATTTGAAACATGCACAAATCCACCGAAGAAACCGGCAATGCAACATCTCTGCGGGGCAGAGAAAGCCTCAAATCCTTATCTGCGGTCAATTGTCCGATGAGCGTTTGGCGATAATATAAGTTTTGAACCAAAAGTTTACATAAATGTACAATGATTTTTACACGTTGAAATTAAAGTCTACCTTTGCAAAGTCAATAACTAAGCGCGACACGAGACTCAATAACCAATAACGGTACAAGATCAATGACTGATAGTGGTACACGAGTCAATGACCAAGCGCGACACACAGACAGGAACATTAATCTAACAAATACATGAAACAGAAAAGAGAACGAATAAGCAAGGGAGCATTCAGCCGACTCGGACTGACATTTGCTCTTGTGGCAGCAGGCAGCATGACTGCCGGCAATGCTTTCGCCCAAATTCCAACGCAGGAAAAATACGTGTTCGAGAGCACGGCAAACCCTTACCTTCCTTTGTGGGAACACCTGCCCGACGGTGAACCACGAGTGTTTGAAGACCCTGACAACCCAGGGAAATACAGAATCTACATCATCGGTTCCCACGACGTGAGACTCGACAGTTATTGCGGTCCCGACATCCATGCATGGTCTGCTCCGACAGAAGACTTGAGCCAGTGGAGAGACGAAGGAAGCCTCTTCAAGTACTACATCTCGGGCCAGTGGGATGTGATGTACGCCCCCGACCTTGTGGAAGTGAAAGGCAAGGACGGCAAGAAGACCTATTACCTCTATCCTCACAGCCGCGGCTGGAAGCGTGTTGGCATGGTCTGCAAGAGCGACCGCCCCGACGGACCGTTCACACCGGTCAACCTCAATGAAGACGGCACAGCACTGCTCGACGGCAGCATCATCGACTTCGACCCTTCAGTCTTTGTAGACAAGGTGACCGACAAGAAAGACAAGGACTACAGCATCGGTTTCCGCGCCTATGCTTTTTGGGGCTACCAGCGCTCAACAGCCATGGAGCTCGACCAAAACACCATGTACTCAATGCGCCCAGGCACACAGCTTCGCGACTACTTCCTGCCAGCCAGTGCCCGCTACGGAGTAATCCGTGACCCTGAAGGAACAAAATATCCGGCACTCTATTCAGAGCAAAACCCCGGTGAATTCAATTTCTATGAAGCATCATCCATTCGCAAGGTCGGCAACAAATACGTAATGGTATTCTCCGGCTACTCAGGTCCCGACTACGGACTGGGCAGCACCAACTCAGCCTTGCGCTATGCCTTCGGCGACTCGCCCCTCGGTCCTTGGCGCAGTGGAGGAGTGCTCGTGGATTCACGCGGCGTAGTGCCAAACGAAGACGGAAGCAAACTCATCACAACAAACTCAGCCCACAACACACACGGAAGTCTGCAGGAAATCAACGGACAATGGTACGTGTTCTACCACCGTCCGCCAAGAGGATTCGGCAATGCACGCCAAGCTGCAGTGGCTCCAGTCATCATTGAATGCGACAACAAGAAAGTGGCAGACGGAGGAATCGTCAAGATTACAGCCTACGACCCTTATGCCAAGGACGGCAAATGGACTGCCAAAGCCAGTGACGGCAACGAATACACCGGTGCCGAAGTAACATCAGAAGGTTTCCACATCTTCGGACTCGACCCCTACCGCTATTATTCAGCCGGCTATGCCTGCTACATGTCAAACCCAGGCTGGATGCAGGACACATGGGACGTGTGGGACAACAACATGGACCTCAAAGGTGTGAACAACGGTGGAATCATCGGATTCAAGTACTTCGGATTCGGTGGATTGGCTAAGAACAGCAAGGGAATCAAGGCATTCGAAGGTGCAAAGAAAGGCAACCAGACTGCCATCAACCTCTTCCTTACACCATGCACCGACAAGGCTTTCACCATCAAAGTGATGCTCGACGGTCCGTATGCCAACACCACATGGAACGGAAAGCAGATTGCAACAATCAGCGTCCCAGCCAACTCAAGCAAGGTTTCCACCAAATTCACAGCCGATGTGGCTTCAACAGTGGAAGGACTGAAAGGCAAGCATGCCATCTATCTCATTGCAGAAGGCGAGGGCAATGAACCTCTGTTCAATCTCCACGGAATAGGATTCAGCAGCAAGAACAAAACCATCGACCGTTTCATCGCTCCAACCGTGAAGATTGAAGTGAACGGAAAGAACATGGCAATTCCTGCCACTCCAATCCACTCAACCGAGCAGAACGGCTTCTGCAGTGCTACAAACTACGAAATCAAGTGCACAGTAAATGCCAACGAACCATTGATAGTAAAAGCCAATGCATCCGACCCGGGCGTCAAGACTGAAGTGAAATACGGAGTGGACGGCTATGCAGCAGCTGTAGTCTGCACATACAAGGGACAGACAAAGACCTACTACATCACAAGAGAAAACGCCATCGACGAAAGCTACGGCTACAAGGACACATACAAGAACTACTTCGACATGGGCGTGGCAATCAACATGGGTAATCTCGACGCCCCGACCCAGGTAGCAATGATTTTGCGCAACTTCACCAGCATAACTGCCGAGAACGACATGAAGGCAATCTCAGTTCATCCTTCAGAAGGAGTGTGGAACTGGACCAACGCTGACCGCATTGCCGACTTCTGCCGCAAGAACGGACTCAAACTGCGCGGCCACAACCTCTGCTGGCACGCCCAGTTCTGCGACTGGATGTTCACCGACAAAGACGGCAAGGACGTAAGCAAGGAAGTGTTCTACAAGCGACTTCGCGAGCACATCCACACAGTGGTGAACCGCTATAAGGACATTGTGCATGTGTGGGACGTAGTGAACGAGGCAATATCGGACGGAGGCGACAATCCTTACCGTCAGTCACGCCTCTACAAGCTCTGCGGCGACGAGTTCATCGCAAAAGCATTCCAGTATGCACACGAGGCTGACCCTAAGGCTGTGCTCTTCTACAACGATTACAACGCTGCCGACCCAGTGAAGCGCGACAAGATATACAATATGGTGAAGAAGATGCAGGATGCAGGAGTGCCAATCACCGGAATCGGAATGCAGGGCCACTACAACATCTATGGTCCGTCAGCCAAGGATGTAGATGCAGCAATCGAGAAATACTCAACCCTCGTGAAGCACATCCACATGACAGAGCTTGACATCCGTGTGAACAGAGAGATGGGTGGACAACTGCAGTTCGACCGTGGCAATGGCAACGTAATCACCGACCAGAAGAAGAAAATGCAGGAAGAAGCATACGCCAACCTCTTCGCAACACTGCGCAAGCACAAGGATGCAGTGGAGTGCGTCACATTCTGGAACTTGAGCGACAAAGACACATGGTTGGGCACAAACAACTACCCACTGCCGTTTGGTGCTGACCTCAAGCCAAAGAAAGTCTACTCCATCATCCGTGACTTCAAATAAAGTCAGCGTATAAACGTAGCATACGCATTAATAAAAGCATAAAATAACGCTGTATTCAGTTCCTTTGGAGCACAAAAACCTCCGAAGGAACTGTTTTTGTCATCAACAGACCCTCTAGTTTGCTAATTTTAACTACCTTTGCAGTCTCAAAAAGCAGAACTATAGAAAACGTATAAAGCAGTATTATAGAAAACATACAGAGAAGAACTATAAAAAACATACACATGAAGTTTGACATAAGGGAGGTGTATCAGCCCAAATTTTTCCACCTCTTCAACAAAGGGTATTACAACAAACAGAAATTCGTTTCCGATGTCATTGCAGGTATAATAGTAGGTATAATAGCACTGCCGCTTGCCATTGCCTTTGGTATTGCCAGCGGAGTGTCACCGCAGCAAGGACTCATCACTGCCATCGTAGCAGGATTCATGATTTCCTTCCTTGGCGGCACACGATTCCTCATCGGCGGACCTACCGGTGCATTCATAGTAATCGTTGCCGGCATCATCGGTGAATACGGAATCCAGGGCTTGACCATCGCCACCATCATGGCAGGAGTGTTTCTCGTTGCCATGGGACTGTGCCGTATGGGCGCCATCTTCAAGTTCATTCCCTACCCCATCATCGTCGGTTTCACCGGTGGTATCGCTGTCACCATCTTCTCAACCCAGATGAAGGATTTCTTCGGCATCACAGCCGACATCCCGTCGGGATTCATTCCCGAATGGCATGCCTACTTCATGAATATCCCCAACATCAATCTGACTGAGACCGCTCTGAGCGTTGTCTGCCTGCTGGTCATCATCATATGGGGAAAGTTCATCAAGAAGATACCAGGCTCGCTCATTGCGCTGATTGCAGGTACAGCCATCTCCGTGCTGCTCGATAAATTTGCGGGAATCCACTTTGCAACCATCGGAAGCAAGTTCCCGGAACTGGCACAGGGATTGCCCATGCCATCGCCGGTTGCCCCAAAGATGGACTATGAAACAGTCATGGACCTTGTTTCGCCTGCAGTAACCATTGCCATACTCTGCGCCATCGAGTCATTGTTGGCAGCAATGGTGACTGACGGTGTGACCGGCAAACGCCATGACTCCAACACCGAACTCATCGGTGAAGGATTTGCCAATATCGTCACTCCGCTCTTCGGAGGAATCCCAGCCACAGGCGCCATTGCCCGTACCATGGCAAACATCAACAACGGAGGAAAATCGCCTTTGGCAGGAGTGATACATGCAGCAGTTCTGCTTCTCATCTATCTCTTCCTCATGCCTTACGCCATCTACATCCCTCTGTCTTGCCTTGCTGCAATACTGGTGATGGTGGCATACAACATGAGTGAATGGCGCACTTTCAAATACTTGCTGCATGGCGACAAGTCAGACGTGGCAGTGCTTCTCATCACATTCTTCCTTACAGTCATCGTAGACCTGACTGTAGCCATCGAAGTGGGGATTGTGCTTGCTATCATGCTGTTTGTACGCCGAGTAATGGAGACTTCGTCCATCAACGTAGTGGAGGAAGAGCAGTTGCTGGCAACCGAAAGCAGCGAGGTTGTAAATCCCGATGACATCGAGTCGCTGGATATTCCGAAGGGCGTGGAAGTTTACGAAATCAACGGTCCTTTCTTCTTTGGCTTGGCAAACAAATTTGAGGAGTTGGTCAACACGAGAGACAAGGATGTCAAGGTGCGAATAATACGTATGCGCCGTGTTCCGTTCATGGACTCAACCGGTGTCAACAACCTGAAGAACCTTTGCGAGAGAACCCAGAAGCGTGGCATACACGTCATCTTGTCGGGTGTGAACGAAAAGGTGCAGCAAACTCTCATCAAGTATGGAGTGGACAAGCAACTTGGCGCTGGCTGCATCCAGCCGCATATCACGCTCGCCCTTGAAAAAGCCAAGGAAATGATTGTAAAGTAACAGGCATAAACCAATTCATGTTCCGCAAGTTCCGATGAGATTGGTTGTATAGACATTGTTATTCCGCTTGGAGGCTCCGGAAAAATGGACACATGCTCGTGGGCTGAAGGACAACCGGTCGTAGGACGACAGACAACTGGTCGTAAGACGACAGACAACTGGTCGTAAGACGATAGACAACCAGTCGTAGGACGATAAACAATCGGTTGTAAGATTATAAGCAAAAGAATCACTCTTCTATACTGATAGAACTTGAATGACTAATCAAAAATAGACATGGCATTGCAACTTGCGTCGCAATGCCATGTCCCGTTATAGAGGTTTACTGTTATTGTCAGAACTTATTGTTGTGCTACAGAATATCATGTTGCTTATCAGAAGCGGAATCCTATGGTACACATGACTTGGCTTCTGTCGTTCTTGATTTCTGTAGGCTTTATCTGACCATAGTCGTCAGAGTTGTCGTAGAAGGCATAGAAATCGCCTTTGGTGCTTGACAACTGATAGGCAAGGTCGATGTAACCACCCTTGTATCTGTAACCAAGACCGAACGTGAACCGGTTGGTTGCTTTCCAGTTGGTGTAGTCTGTCTCTGTCAATGGACTGTCGTATTCAAGATACTTGTATGCATTGTTCTTGAATGGTGAAGAAACGAAGTTGTAACCGGCACGGATGCTGAATGAATTGACCGGTTTCACTTCCATACCAATCTTGAATGTATGCTGTCCCTTCAGGTTTTCTCTGATATACTGATTTGCCTGATGCAGATAGCTGGTCTCGTGTCCATCGATTGAATAATGGGCAGACGACAAATCCTGGAACTCATACTCGGCACCGATAGCGAAGTAGTTGCCTACGGTGTAGCCCAAACTTCCACCGAATGTCCAAGGTGTGCGGTAGTCATAGTCGTATGGGTCGTAATTCACCTGGCTGAGATAATAATCATTGAGGTAGAGTGTAGAACCGTTTGTATCTGTCATCTTATACCAGATAGGGGAATGAACTGAGAATCCGAAGCGGAAAGGAGAATTCTCGATAGGGCGGCAAATGAAGCCCAACTTCACGTCGTATCCGGTTCCATCGGTGATGTACCAGTTGCTGAAGTCGTAAGGTGTGCCGTCGCTTCCCAATTCTTCGTAGAAACTCTCGCGGTTGAAGTTGATGTCGTAAGCTCCTACTGATGCACCGACGAAGAATCTGTCGTTGATATTGAACGACAAGTTCACGTCTGCCTCATCAATGCCTCCGTAAGTAGACTTGCGCAATGCTGCGTCCTGGGCTGCGACACCGTTAAATCCTACCAGCTCATCGGTGCTTTCATTATAGGTTTCCCACAGAAGCCCGTATTCTGTTTGGTTGCCCACTGTAGTTGCCATTGTTGGCAGAGCTCCAGCCACATAGTTTTTGTTGTCAAAGGCATTCACGCTCAATGCTGTGTTTGCCATATTGCCAATCTGATATGTCTGTGAATAGTATGGACTGCCGCTTTCGTCGTAAAGATTGTCAACGTAAGAGTCCATGTTGTAGAGGAAGTTCTTGTGCTTGGTGTAGTTGATACCGAAGTTCACGTATTTTATTGGGCTGTCGTCGTCATCTATGTTCCATGCGAACACTGCACCGCCATTGTCGATTGACATTCGTGTGCCGTCGTGTCCAAGAACACCGCGGTTTCCTATCACTGCACTGAAGGTGAAGGCTGCGTCTGCCTTCTTATACATTGCAGTACCTGCTGGGTTGGAACTCATCACGGAGATGTCGCCGCCGAGTGCTCCAAGAGCACCGCCCATACCGACATAGCGTGCAGTACCGTTCAAGTCTCCAGTTGCGAAGTTTGCCGCATCATAGGAATCTTGGGCTGAAGCCGATGCGCAGACTGCCATTGCTGATGCCAAAATAAAAATCTTATTAGTCATAGTCTTTTCTGTTTATTCGTTTTAATGTATTGCTCTGTGCTGAGCCATTTACTTTCTAACAGCTCAATCTGTTATCTACGACCTGTGCCAACTCCACGTGAACCGCCGCCAAAGCTGCCGCCACCGATACTGCCTCCGGAACGTCCGCCACCGCTGAAGCTGCTTCCGCTACCTGCACTTCGGGTTGGAGTGTAGGATGAATTTGAGCTTCGGGTTGGAGTGCTCACTGTACGGGTATTGTTGGAACTGTTTGTATTCCTTGTATTTACCACCGTGTTGCGAGTGTTCACATTGCGGGTATTCACTGTGCGGGTTCCGTTGTTCTGCATGTTGCGTGTGGAATTCTGGTTCCGGTTGCTTGCGTTTTCATTACGGCTGTTGTAGGAACTACGGCTATTGTAGAAGCTACGGCTGTTGGTTGAGTATGTGTTGCCTTCTGAATTGCGCGTATTTGTAGAGAAACGGTTGGTTGTGCGATTTGAACTGCCCGTATTCACATTGGTTCTTGTGCGGTCGGATGAACCGGCTGAAGTGAATGTGCCGGTTCTGCCGTTGGTGCGTGTGTTGAAAGTACGTGTGCCTGAGTTTCCGCTTACTACATTGCGTGAGCCATTGGCTGAATTGAAGGCACGTGAACCTGTTCCGTTTGCAGAACTTGCCACAAAGCGGTTCCCTGCAAATCTGTCACCGCCAAATCCTCTGCCGGTGTATCTCATGCCTGGACCATTGTCGTGCCACATGGGACCTGCGCCCCAGTTGTGCCATCCGTGAGGAGCATACGACCAGCCCCAGATTGGACCATACCATGCGTTCCATGGTCTGTACGACCAACCGAAGCCCCATCCCCATGACCAGTAGAACGGGTCGTAGTAATAATCATAGTAGGGGTCGTAGAGGTAATCATAAACGCCCCAGCCATACACCAAGTCCCAATAGTAAGGGCTGCTTATGGCAAAGCCGAAACGGGGACTGTGGAAACGGAGGATGCGGCGTGAATAGGCATAGTCGCATTCAGGGTCATCGATGTCATAGTCCTGCGATGAATCCACGTATTCCATTTCTGCGTCCAGCGAGTCAGCCGACAGTGAATCGATGCTGCCCGTTTGCCATGAACCTGCGTAGCCGGAATAGCGGCGGTTGTATTCATCGTCGGTTCTGCTGTTGTTGCTGTAAACCTGGATGGTCCGTGACGAGGCATTGCCTGACGAACCTGCATATCTGTCCTGAGCATACGACGAGCGGTTGCTTACAGAAGTTGTACTCTGGCTTTTCTTTGTCGGTGTGAAGTAAAGGTCATCATCATCCTGTGCTTGCACTGCGAACGTAGCTGACAGGGATAAAGCTAATGTGAGAAATAATTTACTGTTCATACCTTTATATTTTTATAGTCTTGATTCTTGATGTTTGGTTCTTGAATTCCTTGTTGATGAAATCTATCACGCTGCAAAGGTAAACATTCGGATTCACGCTCACTGAAGCAAATCTCCTAAAAAGAATAGGGAAACCCCTATTGTGGGCTGGAAGTCGGTGTTTGCCTCTTCTAGGGTTCTTCCTGTTTTGTCTGTCGTCGGGGCAGCAATGCAATTGCCACCGTTTATATATGAAAAAAGCGGGGAGGAGATGTGATGAAACTCCGAGTCTTACAAGATTTGAGGGTTTGCGCATCGTTGTAATCCACCGACTCAAGGTTACCCTGCGAACAGGGCGTGGCCCGCCATTGACACACAAAACCGTCTCGGTTTTTCGATATAATTTGATGAGTATCCCAATCGATCCTATATCCCCGCTAAGTTTTGTTTCTATTTTGTTTGGTGCAAATATAGAGGTTCTGTTTGATACGGCAAAATTTTTTCAGACTTTTTTGTCTGCCCGCCGCATTTATCCCCTCATTTCTTTGCTCCGTGACCTTTTCAGCGCTGTTGTATGTAGTCGTAAATGCCCAATGCGTCTTGGGTGTCGACCATCCCGTCGGTGTTCATGTCCTCGGGCACGAAGGGCGAAGAGACATCGGATGTGCTGATGAAGTTATACACATTGAGCACGTCCTGCGTGTCGACTGCTCCGTTGGCATCTACGTCTGCAAAGCGGCAAACGGTCAGTGTCACCTTTCCGTCGTCATGCTCCACGATGTTTGTCAGTGGTTGGTGCAGATATTTGGAGTCGGTGTACACCGGCTGTTCGTTCGAGAGCAACGAGGTTCTGCCTGTGAACCCAGGGAATGGGTCGCCCTGTGTTGACTGTTTCCATCTTGCATACTCGTCGTCGGCAATGGCATAGAGCGACAGAAGTTCATCGTCGGCTGGCACTATGCTCACTCCCGGATGCACGTAACTGGTGTTCACATTGTTCGATCGCCACCAACTGTAGATATAGTCCACATGCATCACCAGCATTCCGTGGCTCTTGAAGGACTTTGTGCCACGCCCTATGTATGTGTCCCATCCTGTGTTCTGGCGGTTCTCGAGCACGTAGTATTCATTCTCGTTCTCGGGATTGACAATCTTGTAGCCGCATCCGCCTTCGGTGAGCGGGAGAAGTTCGAGGTCGTACTCCTTATTATATTCAAGGCTCACCAGCTCTTTCCATCCCATGAAGTCCTTCTCGTAGCTGCTGTATCCGCATGGCCAGTAACCATTGCGGCAATAGCAACCTGCATCCATCACGTCCCAGTAGTCGAGCCCATAGTTGTCGCCCTCCGTATCGTAGAGGTCGGGCAAACCGAGTGCATGGCTGAATTCATGGCACATCACACCGATTCCATCGGGATCTTCGCCATATAGCTCGTTGCATGCTGCATAGCACGAGAGACTGACTCCGCCTATCGATGAAGCGGTGAGCATCTCTTTCGGCCAAATCGTGTTTGGGTCGGTCTGTGCGTTTTCGCCTTCACCTGCATAGATGAAGTAAACCATGTCGACTACGCCATCGTTGTCGTTGTCAAACTGGTCCCAGTTGCTCTCCAGCTTCTGCGCTTCAGCCACCGCCTGCTTGAAGAAATCGTTTACATTGACGTCCTTCTTGCCGTTCTCGTTTTTTCCGTAATACACATAGTTCTCGGGCAGGGTCACCGGACCTATAATCACGAATTCGGGAAGGAACAGGCTGTCGCTCTGCTGCACGAAATAGTCGCGCACAGAACCATAGCCCTTGTCGCCGCCGTAGAGCGTGCCGTCCATATTTCCGTTGCAGAACTTATAGTAATGGTCGTTCACTCCAGCTGCAGTGCTGTCGACAGTGAACGCAAGGTCACTGAACTGCACCAGCACCACCGGCACCTTCGGACTTCCCTTTGCCCGCATCGGAGCAGTTGTCTGGCTTCCCACGCGCCGAACCCTTGTTCCGCTCAGCAGTCCATTGCTCCTGTCAAGGCTTACAACTTCCTTGAAGGCATTGTAGTCGTACTTCTCGGGGTCGTTGCCCTGACTCACCCAAGCCTTGCCCTGCTTGCCAAGCAAGCGGTCTCTTGGCGGAATCTCGGCGTAGACTTGCAGGCAGCACAGCCCGCATACCAGATATAATAAACTCTTCTTCATGCGCATTCGTGATGATTTGAGCGCAAATATACAAAATTATCTATGAATGAGAATGTCTGCCCCTGTCATTTCCTCCAAAACTGGCTCGCAAACTTGTGTGGAAATGAATTTTTGTTTAGCCCGGACTGCAAAAATGGACTTCAATCATTTGTACATTCAAGAGAAAACCGTAACTTTGCACACTAGTCAAACTAAAGCAAAACAGAGATGAACAGGATAAAGATTTTTCTCGCCCTAATGCTGCTGGCAGTGTGTGCCGTGGCAAAGTCGGGCAAATGGGTGACAATCAAGAACGGCAGTTTGTGGTACGACACCGACGGCAATGTGGTGCAGGCACACGGAGCTGGCTTTCTGCAAGTGGGCGACACATGGTATATGATTGGCGAAGACCGGAGCCATTCATGGAATCCGGATGTCAATATGTACTCGTCCAAGGACCTTCAGACATGGAAATTCGAGGGCAAAATCATAGAAAACGGAGTCACTCACCCACAACTGGGCAAAGAACGCTTCATCGAGCGGCCGAAGATAATGTACAACAAGCGCACTGGCAAGTACGTCGTGTGGTGCCACTGGGAAGGCAGCAACTACGGAGCAAGCGAGGCTGGAGTGTTCTACAGCGACAAGATAACCGGTCCTTACACTTTCCATAAGGGCGAACGTCCGCTTGGCATCAAGAGCCGCGACTGCAACGTGTTCGTGGACGACGACGGCACAGCCTACTTCATCTCGACCATCGAGGAAAACCAGCACCTGGGATTCTTCCGCCTCTCCGACGACTATCTGGATGCCGTTGAATGTCAGCAACTGTTCAAGGGCGATAGGCGCGAAGCACCAGCCATGGTGAAAGTGGACGGCATCTACTACATGCTGTCGTCGGCATGCACCGGCTGGGACCCCAACCAATGCAAGTTGGCAACGTCCCGTCACATGACGACAGACTGGAGTGGACTCACCAACATTGGCGACCGCATTGCCTTCGACACACAGGCAGCCTCCATCCTCACCATCAAAGGCACGAAGCAAACCACCTATCTTTATGTGGGCGACAGATGGATGGATCCCGACCTTCCCAATTCCAAGACCATCATCTTCCCCATCACATTCAAGGACGGCAAGTGCGACTTCACCTACCACGAAGAATTCCAGATAAACTTCAAGACAGGCGAGATCAGGATAATCAAATAGCGAAGGGGTGTGCACGGCTAGGAGGCGCATTTGCGTCAAATGCGCACCAAAGCAATGGCTATCAAGACGCATTTCACGGAAACGCAGCTCCTATTAGCGAGCTGACGCTCGAGTGTTATCGTCTACGCCGTCGGAGACGGCTGACTCCTATTCCAGCTCGCAAGGCAACGCTCCCATCCGGACGGCTAACACAAAACCTAACACCTAAAACCCAA
>CAVISR010000031.1:0-27497 GCA_963645405.1 Acutalibacteraceae bacterium | reverse complement strand
CTCGAGCAACAGCTCGTTTATATTACAGCCCACAATTCCACACACGCTTTAACGCTCTCGGAGAGAGTTAGCTCCTAGCTCGCTTACGCTCACTCCATCCAGATGGATATACCCCCTCTCTACGGGAGAGGGCTCGGGTGTTTTTATGGTTTTTGATTCTTACACTGCGATGTCTGTAAGTCTTCTTCGGCACGGCAGCTTGCTCCAGAAGAAATCACTTTACGATTAAATGCTGCATGATTTTGCATGCTGTTTGGTGCAACATAAAGAAGTATTCGCTATTTTTGCAGCGAGTTTCTTGAATGGACATGGCTGATGATGCGGAAATGCCGTTGGCATGCACCATGTAACATCATAATGACTATAGCAACAAAAGACTGACTATAGCAACAAAGAACTGAATTATAGTAACAAAAACATAATGGAATCATGAAAGGGAAAATTGCATTGATAACCGGTGCGACAAGCGGCATCGGAGAGGGATGTGCCAAGAAGTTTGCCAAGGGCGGATATGACGTGATACTCACGGGACGCAATGCAGCAAAACTGGATGAACTGAAGGCTTTGCTTTCGGCTGACGGTACGGAGGTGCTGACTCTGTGCTTCGACGTGCGCAACCGCGAAGCTGCCAAGCAGGCGCTGGACTCGATGCCCGAACAATGGAAGGAGATTGATGTGTTGGTGAACAACGCAGGACTTGCCCGCGGACTGGAACCGGAGTACGAAGGCAGTTTCGACGATTGGGACCAGATGATTGACACCAACATCAAGGGTCTGCTGACGATGACACGCCTGATTGTGCCTGGCATGGTGGAGCGCAACCGCGGACACGTAATCAACATAGGTTCGGTGGCTGGCGATGCAGCCTATGCCGGCGGCAATGTGTACTGCGCCACGAAGTCGGCAGTGAAAGCACTGAGCGACGGCCTACGCATCGACTTGGCTCACACTTGCGTGAGAGTGACTAACGTGAAGCCAGGACTGGTGGAGACGCATTTCTCCAATGTACGCTTCCACGGCGATGATGCTCGGGCTGACAAGGTGTACGAGGGCATCACTCCACTGAATGGCGATGACATTGCAGATGTGGTCTACTACGCCGCCTCTGCTCCTGCCCATGTGCAGATTGCCGAGGTGCTGGTGCTTGCCACTCACCAAGCAAACGGAACGGTGATTCACCGCGAGAAATAGAACGAGGAATAGGACAAGATAATATATAATAAGGAATAGAAATAGCAGGAAGGACATGAAATTCCTAAGTAGTGACAATGAGGTGGTGCAGTTCCTCATCAACTTCTTCTTGATTGAAGTTGTGGGGCAGAGCGCAGTGTTCTTCCTGCAGTTTCTGTTCAGATTGTTTGGCATGCCACAACTCTATGTGTTTTGCCACACCACTCCTTACTTCCACCAGATTGTGTTCACGGTGCTGCTCGTCATTGCCGTAGCCATCAGTGTGGTCAATATCCTGAAGCGGAGGAAATGAACTTTTTCTTGACAAGCTCCACGAACTCATAATTCTTCAGCCCCCATCCCGGTTCTGCCAACAGGCTGGCTGGAGACTGACTCACGAACCGCTCGAACACTATGTCGGGACGCGAATGGCGGACGAACTCCACCACCAGTTCCGCATATTCGTCAGCAGTGAAACGCAGGAAATCCTGCGGACATTGCCTGTATTCCTCTGCCATCCTTGTGCCTTTGATGAGTTGCAGTTGATGGAGTTTCATGGTGGTGATGGGCAACTGGGAAAGGACTTCTGCCTCGTGAATCATCTCATCGCGCGTCTCTCCGGGCAGACCAAGGATGACGTGGACTCCCACTGGAATATCTCTGCCGGCTGTAGCACGGACGGCACGGCACACACAATCAAAGTCGTGCCCACGGTTGATGCGCTGCAAGGTGCGGTCGTACACACTCTCCACGCCATACTCCACTATGAGGAACGCACGGCGATTGATGTCTGCCAAGTAATCCAGGAGTTCGTCGTCGACACAGTCGGGGCGAGTACCGATGACAAGTCCCACTACCCCATCCACAGCCAATGCCTCCTCGTACTTCATCTTCAGTTCGGAAAGCGACCCATAGGTATTGGTGTATGCCTGGAAATAGGCAAGATACTTCATGTCCGGATATTTCCTGCCGAAAAACGCCTTGCCCTCCTCCAGTTGCTGGCGGATGGACTTGTCGGTCTTGCAATAATCGGGATTGAACGTCTGGTTGTTGCAATAGGTACAGCCATTCACTCCCACCCTTCCGTCGCGGTTGGGACAGGTGAAGCCTGCATTGATGGATATCTTCTGCGCCTTACAGCCAAGTTGCTCCTTGAGCCAAGTGCCGAACTCGCGGTACATTCCGGTTTTGCTGTTGCTGTTTGTCATCAGTCGGAGGTTGTTTTATAGTCATGCGGCACAAGGTTTGTTTGATAAACTCCACGTTTATGTACCCTGAACCGCCTTAATCGGGGCAAAGTTAGATAAAAATGGGGAAACAACCGCTGTGAATAGGCAAAAATCACTAACTTTGCATACAATAGGACAAATATGCGAAATGAAGACTATAGATTGTTTTATCCCTTATAGTGATGTGGAGACTGCAACGGGCAATGTTGCACAATTCAAGACATCCAACCATGTAAAAAATATCTTCCTACTGGCACAAAACGCCGACATGCCGGCTGTCGACGGATGTAGCACACTGAAAGTCGACTGCCTGGAGAGTTCAGCCACCCTTCGGCAGATTGCCACGGCTGCAAAGTCCGACTATGTGGCAATCTACAGCAAGTGTCTGCCCATAAGCATCGGCTACAAGGCGTTTGAACGCATAACCGACATCATGGAGCGGAATGGTGCGAGCATGGTGTACAGCGACAGATACTCGGTGAAGGACGGCAGGACAGAGAAGTCCGTCTGCATCCCCTATCAGAACGGCAGTGTGAGGAACGACTTCGACTTCGGGTCGATGCGAATCTTCAGAACCTCGGTGCTGAAGGCTTGGATGGAAGAGTTCAAGGACAACGAGTGGACTGCTGCCGCAATGTATGAACTGACCCTCCACGTGAGCAGGCAGTCCGGCGGCATCTGCTACGTAAACGAGCCTCTCTACACCGAGCACGAGACCGACTTGAGGAAGAGCGGCGAGAAACAGTTCGACTACGTGGACCCGCGCAACAAGAGTGTGCAACTGGAAATGGAGAAAGTGTGCACCGAACATCTGAAACGAATCGGAGCCTACCTGAGTCCCGACAACGTGAGCGATGTGGCAGTGGAAGAAGGAACATTCGAGAACGAAGCGTCGGTCATCATACCGGTGAAGAACAGAGAAGCAACTATCCTGGTCGCACTCAAGTCGGCAGCAACACAGAAGACAGCATTCCCGTTCAATGTGCTGGTGGTGGACAACCACTCGAACGACGGAACTACCGAACTGATTGACCAGACGGCAAAGCAATACACAAACATCGTACATATCATTCCCGAGCGCAACGACCTCGGCATCGGAGGCTGCTGGGACCTGGCAGTGAACGACCCACGCTGCGGACGCTTTGCTGTGCAACTCGACAGCGACGACCTCTATGCCGACGAAAACACCTTGCAGAAGATTGTCGACAAGTTCTACGAGGAACGCAGTGCTATGGTAATCGGTTCCTATGCAATGTGCGACTTCGACATGAACGGACTGCCGCCAGGCATCATCGACCACAAGGAATGGACCGACACCAACGGACGCAACAATGCGCTGCGCATCAACGGATTGGGAGCACCCCGCGCTTTCTACACACCGTTGCTCCGCAAGACCGGTGTGCCCAATACCTGCTATGGCGAGGACTACGCACTGGGACTGGCACTTTCGCGAGAGTACAAGATAGGACGAATCTACGCCCCCATCTATCTCTGCCGCCGATGGAACGGCAACTCCGATGCAGCGCTGTCGCCCGAGAAGGTGAACCAGAACAACTACTACAAAGACTTCCTGCGCACCACAGAGATTGCCACACGCATTCGCCTCAACGATTTTTGGGGAAGAAAGGCAACACAGAAGGATGCAGACAAACTCTTCGAGTCGCAGATGAAGACATGGAAGGAGACAGCACTGCGCTATGCCGACCTTGCCACGGTAAAGACAAAAGAACTGGAGATTGACGGCAAGACAATGACAGTGCAGTTCAATCCATCGAGAATGGTGTCGACAGGTGCGAAGATAGATGCCGAGACCATCAAGCGCCGTCCGTGCTTCCTGTGCGGTAAGAACAGACCCGACGGGCAGACAGGCATCGCAATGAACAGCCGTTTCCAGCTGCTGGTCAACCCCTACCCCATACTTCCCAAGCATTTCACCATCCCGTTGCGCCAGCACAAGCCTCAGCGCATACTTCCGTATTTCAAGGACATGCTGGAAATTGCAAAGGCACTCGACAAGATGTTCGTGTTCTACAACGGACCGCTGTGTGGCGCTTCAGCCCCCGACCACATGCATTTCCAGGCAGGACCAAAAGAGATGCTGAGAAAGGACGGATACATGAGCCGTACCATCACGCTGAGATGCAGCAGCATGAAGGAAGCCTGCAAGAAGTTTGACGAAATCTACAACAGCCTGCCCACGAAAGAAGGAGAGGCTGAACCTATGATGAACGTGCTGGCATGGACAGAGGACACGTACTTTGTGGTCGTCGTCTTTCCACGCACGAAGCACCGTCCCCTGTGCTATGGAGCAACCGACCAGGCACAACTGATGGTCAGTCCGGGAGCGCTCGACATGATGGGACTCATCATCACACCTCGCAGCGAGGACTTCAACAAGATTACAGCCGAACAGGCAAGAGATATAATAAAGGAGTGCGGAGAATGAAAGAATCAATGGTAAGTGTAGGCATAGTAAGTGCCGATTGCATACGTTTCTGCCTCAATGCTCCATACTCAGCCAAGGGCATGCAGGCAGAAGGACAACAGGAAGTGCACTTCGATGAAGGCGGCATTTCGTGGAACGGAAACATCTACCAGCAACTGGCGTTCCAGCCGGGAAGAGAGGATGCATCGTTCACCATCGAGGATGTGACCATCGGAAAGGACTTCCACTGGGAACGGAAAGAAAGCCAGACTTTCCGCGGTTCGATTGACTTCATTGTGGACGAAGGCAAGGTGTGTGCCGTGAATATTCTGCCCGTGGAAGACTATCTGGAGAGTGTCATCTCATCGGAGATGAAGCCGGAAGCATCGCTGGAATTCCTGAAGGCACATGCAGTGATATCAAGAAGTTGGATCATCACACAGATAAAGAAGCGCAGATGTGCGGAGAACGAAAGCAGAGACGCATTCTTCTCCTACCGCCGCACCGACTCGGAACTGACCAGATGGTACGACCGCGAGGACCACACACTGTTTGACGTGTGTGCCGACGACCACTGCCAGCGCTATCAGGGCATTGCAAAAATAAAGAACGAGAGTGTGGCACGTGCAGTGAAGGAAACCCGCAACCTGGTGCTCTACTACAACGGAGAGATTTGCGACACACGGTTCTCGAAATGCTGCGGAGGCATCTCCGAGGAATTCAGCACCTGTTGGGAAGATGTGGACAAGCCCTACCTCAAGCCAGTGCGCGACAGCCATTACGACACCGACATGCCCGACCTAAGCACCGAAGAGAATGCGCGCAACTGGATTCTCAACAGTCCCCCAGCCTTCTGCAACACACAGAACAAGAACATACTGGCACAGATTCTGAACAACTGCGACCAGGAAACGACCGACTTCTACCGTTGGAACGTGGAATACTCACAGGAGGAACTGACGCAACTTGTGAACGAAAACCTGAAAGAAGACCTTGGCGAGGTGATTGACCTCATACCGATGGCACGGGGCAAGTCGGGACGCATCTACAAACTGATGATTGTAGGTACAAAGAAAAGCATTACCATAGGCAAGGAGCTGGAGATAAGACGGGTACTGTCGAGCACTCATCTCTTCTCGTCGGCATTCGTGGTGGACAAGGCAAAAGACCATTTCATCCTTCACGGCGCAGGATGGGGACACGGAGTGGGACTCTGCCAGATAGGCGCTGCAGTGATGGGCGAGAACGGCTACGACTACAAGCAGATACTCAGCCATTACTATCCGGGCAGTTATCTTGCCAGTGCACAAATGAATCTTGAAGAATAACAGAAGAACAACAATGGAAAACCTGAAGAATACAGACAAAGAACAACAGTCAAACGGAATGCATCCATGGGCATGGGTGCCCACACTCTATCTTGGCGAGGCACTGCCCTATTCGGCAGTGATACTCATATCCGTCATCATGTTCAAGGAATTCGGAATGAGCGACGGAGACATCACCTTCTACACCGGCTGGCTTAGTCTGCCATGGGTGATAAAACCCATCTGGAGTCCTCTCATCGACAATATGAAGACAAAGCGCTGGTGGATTGTCTCCATGCAATCGCTCATGGGACTGGCATTGGCACTTGTGGCATTCGGCATTCCTACAGCCCTTTGGCTGCAATGCTCGCTTGCCCTGTTCATGATCATCGCCTTCGCAAGTGCCACCCACGACATCTCAGTGGACGGATTCTACATCATCGGACTCAACAACCGTCAGCAGGAATTCTTTGTAGGCATCCGCAACACGTTCTACCGCATAGGCATGGTGATTGGCCAGGGAGGACTCGTGCTGCTCTATGGAGTGATAACCAGCCGCTACAGCGCAGTGACGCCCCAACTGGGATGGTCCATCATATTCGGCATATTGGCACTGCTCATGATAGGCCTTGCAGTCTACCATCAGTTTGCCCTGCCGAAAGTAGAGCAGTCGGTGCACGAAAGATTCGTGCTGAAGGAACAGGCAATGGAATTCTGGAACACGCTGAAGGTGTTTGCCAGCAAGCCTCATGTGGTGACAGCCCTTTGCTTCATCCTGCTGTTCCGTCTGCCCGAAGGACTGCTGACAAAGATTGTTCCGCTGTTTCTCACACGCAGTGCATATGAAGGCGGACTGAATATGTCGACCATCGACTTCGGCATGATTTACGGCACACTTGGAGTCATCGGACTGCTTGTAGGCGGAATACTCGGAGGATGGGCAGTATCGAGATGGGGGCTGAAAAAGTGTCTGTGGCCACTTGTCCTCTGTTTCACCCTGCCCGACATAGTGTACGTCTACCTCAGTTTCTTCCCCACATCCAGCATGTGGCTGGCAGGCACATGCATCTGCGTCGAGCAGTTCGGCTACGGACTTGGTTTCGCTGCCTACACGCTGTTCCTTGTCACCTTCTCGCGCGGAGAGCGCAGCACGTCGGTGTTCTCCATCTGCACAGCCGGTCAGTATCTCGGAGGTGTGATGTTGCCAGGAATGGTGTCCGGACTCATTTCCGAATCCGTAGGCTACCAGACATTCTTCCTCATCGTCATGGCATTGTGCCTTGTGACCTTCGTCGTGACAGCACTGGTAAAGATTGAACCTTCGGACAACCAGTAGGGAATAGATGAAAAGGCAGTTTTCTTGGACTCAACATCTTTTTTTGATGCGATTTTAAAAGAATTACCCGAGAAAGTTTGGATGTTTCAATAAATAGTCATACCTTTGCAGCGACAGTTCCCACCACGCTTCCCGAAGAACAGCGAACCAGGGTGGGACTTCTGCTTTTAATATGAGATATACCAAACAACCTTTAGATTATCCCGACATTCTTGCAATGTTGAAGGAACGGGGTCTTGTTATCAACGATGATGATAAGGCTATTGATTGTTTGAGAGTAATCAGTTACTTCCGTTTGGCCAACTATTTCCATCCAATGGAAGCGGATAAAGTCAACCATATATTCAAGCCCAACAGCCTTTTCGAGAACGCTGTCGATTTGTATGAATTCGATCGCGAGCTACGCAGTTTGATATTCTCTGCCATCCAAGCAGTAGAAATCGCCTTGCGTTCGAAGATGATCCATCACATCTCGCTAACTTACGGTTCTTTTTGGTTCGCCGATGCTACTCTCTTTCGCAATACAGACATTTTTAATGGATGTCTGCAACACATCCGCCAAGAGGTTGAAAGAAGTCGTGAAGATTTTATTGTTGACCACTACGGCCGTTATACCGAACCAGATTTACCACCTGTATGGAAGACGCTTGAGGTAACGACATTCGGTACTCTTTCGAAGTTGTTCTGCAATTTCAAGGATAACTCCATAAAAAAGAAAATTGCTAGGGAGTTCAATCTTCCCCAACACGTCATTCTCGAAAGTTGGGTAAAATGCGCAGTAGTCATGCGTAACTACTTGGCACACCACTCTCGTGTTTGGAACCGTAGTTTTCCGATTATACCTCAGACTAACACGAGGCTACATGGTAAATGGATTTCCCTTCGCGTGGAAAATGCTAACAAACTATACCTTCACCTCTGCTACCTGAAGTACATGCTTGACAGTATCGTACCAGACAATAATTTGGCTACAGACTTGAAGAACTTACTTCTGAAACATTCCAATATAGATATCCTTGCCATGGGATTTCCAATGAATTGGAAAAACGAAGCTCTATGGACATAGATGTCCAGACATCCTTACAATATTGAAGGAACGGAGAAAAGCATTGACTCCTGCCATACCACAACGAGTATAGCAGGAGTCACTGTTTAGTACGGAAAAGGAATTTATTTCAGTCCGAGCTTGCTCTTCACATCGCTGGCAGCCTTGTTGATGGCATCGTTTGCCTTCTGCTGCTGTGCGTTGACAGCGTCGCTGGTTTTCTGTTTCTGCTCATTGACTGCGTCGTTCACCTTCTTCTTCTGATTCTCCACAGCATCGTTCACAGCCTGCTTGCCGCTCTCCACTGTCTCGTCAACCTTTGACTTCACAGCCTCCTTGGCATCATTCACCACTCCTTCGGCTGCGTCCTCAGCTGCATTCTTCACCTGAGAAGGAACAGCTGCAATTTGGTTTGCAAGGTCTGCAAGGGTTGTAGTGGCAGACTTAGTAACATCTTCGCTCACGCTGTTGATGGTCTCCTTATTGTTCTCCACATACTCCTTCAACTTGTCGATGTACTTCTGCGCAGTTGCCGTATCGCCTGCCTTGATGAGTGCAGCAATCTTTGCCTTGTATGCCTCGATTGAAGAGAGAACGGCATCGCCCTGTCCGGTTGCGATTCCTTCCTCAATCTCGCCCTGGATATCTTCCAAATCCTGGTTGACCGCTGCCTCAGTTGCCTCTGCAGCCTCAACAGCAGTTGAATCGTTCTCACTTGTACTTGAATTACCGCCGTTACATGATGCCAGTGTCATTGCACAAGCCACCATTACCATAACAAACACTTTCTTCATAATGCTTTCGTTTTTAATTAGTAATACACTTTACGGATGCAAATGTAGACATTTATTTCATTCAATGACGACACCAAGACCGCATATTTTCTGCATTTGTTGATTTTTAACAGAGAAAATCAGCCTTTCCCTTTGTCGTTAGCAGTTATTTGACTACCTTTGTCCCGAAAGTTGACACTTTGTACATCCGCAAACAATCAGTATGAAGAAACTATTGGTCATAGCCACTATCCAGGCACTAATGCTCGCATGCACCACCGACGAACCGTCTGTGGGCGAGAAAACTGCGCACATCTACGCCGAGTTCAACGAAAAGATGAAACGGGCACAGTCAATCGAAGACATCGCACAGATAGAAAACGAGTCCGACTTCTTCGACCGCCTTTCATCCCTGCAAGCCGAATGGGACGCACTGGTGCAGAACGGTGACTCGTCAGCCTACTATGCCGAGCGGCTGAAGATGGAAAGCGCACGCGACTCATTCATCCACACCATCCGCAACAAAATCGACGGCTTCGCCAAACACATCACCAAGTAAAGGCTCGACACCACCGGTTGTCCAGACTGATACAACCGGACGCATAAGCCAATACAACCGGACACGGAAGCCAATACGAACGGACGTATCAGCCAATACAACCGGACGCGGAAGCCAATACGAACGATTGTCCGTTTAACATCCAAATGATGAAATGTCCATTGGCTAAATACGGGGTTTCAACGACAAAAAACCACTCCTTATTATATATAAAGTCAAGATAGATTTGTTTATTCACGCATCTTGCCGTATCTTTGCAGAAAAATTGGGAAACTATGTTAGACAAAATAGAAGCACTGCTGAAAGAAGTGGAGTCTCTCGAGGCACACAGCGCCGAAGAGATTGAGGCACTTCGCATCAAATACTTGAGCAGGAAAGGATGCATCACCGCACTGATGGCAGACTTCCGCAATGTCCCAGCTGACCAAAAGAAGGAAGTGGGAATCAAAATCAACGAACTCAAGAACAAAGCCTTCGACAAAATCAACTCGCTCAAGACTGAGTTTGAGACTGCCGACACCGATGCCGACGACACCGACATCACCCGTACAGCCTACCCCATACAGTTGGGCACACGCCACCCACTCACCATCGTGAAGAACGAGATTGTCGACATCTTCTCACGTCTCGGCTTCTGCCTGGCAGAAGGACCGGAAGTGGAAGACGATTGGCACGTGTTCGGTTCCATGAACTTCGCCGACGACCATCCTGCCCGCGACATGCAGGACACATTCTTCATCGAGGCAAAGCCCGACGTCATCCTTCGCACACACACCAGCTCCGTTCAGAGCCGAGTGATGGAACACACCCAGCCGCCAATCCGCATCATCTGCCCGGGACGAGTCTACCGCAACGAGGCAATCAGCGCACGTGCCCACTGCTTCTTCCATCAGGTAGAAGGACTCTATGTAGACAAAGACGTCAGCTTCACCGACCTCAAGCAAGTGCTGCTGCTCTTCGCACGCGAGATGTTCGGCGAGAACACACAGATACGTCTGCGTCCGTCCTACTTCCCGTTCACCGAGCCATCAGCCGAGATGGACATCAGTTGCAACATATGCGGCGGAGTCGGTTGCTCATTCTGCAAACATACAGGATGGGTAGAGATACTAGGTTGCGGAATGGTCGACCCAGCCGTACTCGAACTCAACGGCATCGACAGCAAGAAATACAAAGGATACGCCTTCGGACTCGGAATCGAGCGCATCACCAACCTCAAGTATCAGGTCAAGGATTTGCGCATGTTCAGTGAGAACGACGAGAGATTCCTTAAGGAATTCGAGGCTGCAAACTAGTGCAAGGCAGTTTTTTTCATTGAAAACCGAAAAAAACACGGAATTGTTTGGTCAGTTCCAGGAAAAGCACTAACTTTGCACTCGCAAAACAGAAATGGGATGCAAACCCACGAGGTGCGTTAGTTCAGCTGGTTAGAATATCTGCCTGTCACGCAGGGGGTCACGAGTTCGAATCTCGTACGCACCGCAGCCACACGAAGGAGGAAAGCAATTTCCTCCTTCGCTGTTTTATGCATGTCAAACAGAATGGACCAGAAGGTTCGCCTTGCGGAAGGTTTGCCTAGCGGAGTATTTTATAGACAAAAACGTTATAAAGTCCCCGTATCCAAGATAAGATTAATGACAGATTAACGTCCATTACATGGTGATTAATGTCATAAACCCTCCATGTTTCTGTGCCTTCCGTGTTCGGGAATAGATTCATTCACGGACCAATTTGGGTACGCAACTCAAATTATATACGGAAATGTTTGGTCAGTTCAAGGAAATGTGCTAACTTTGCACTCGCAAAACAGAAATGGGATGCAAACAGACGAGGTGCGTTAGTTCAGCTGGTTAGAATATCTGCCTGTCACGCAGGGGGTCACGAGTTCGAATCTCGTACGCACCGCAACAAAAAAAGGAGGAAAGCGATTTCCTCCTTCGTTGTTTTCTATGGGTTGGCAAGACTTTAGCTTGATAGGCTGACAGGACTTGCGCTTGCCATGAATCAGTCAATATCCTGTCCCCTATTACTCACTACCCTATTCCACGTTGTTCTAGTCCACACAACCTATGATTTCGGCAAGATTTGCGCAACCATGTTTGTCGAGCCATGCGCTGATGCCGTCTGCCACTTTCACGCTGATGGCTGGGTCGATGAAATTGCCGGTACCAATTTCTATGGCTGAAGCTCCTGCCATGAAGAACTCGATGGCATCGGCTGCTGTCATAATGCCGCCAAGTCCGATGACCGGAATGCCAACTGCATGAGCCACCTGGTAGACGCAACGCAATGCGACGGGCTTGACTGCAGGTCCGCTCAGTCCGCCGGTCTTGATGGAAAGACGGTGGCAGCGCTTCTCGATGTCGATTGACATGCCCATAAGCGTGTTTATGAGGCTCACTGCATCTGCACCTTCCGCCTCAACAGCCTTGGCAATCGATGTTATGTCGGTGACGTTAGGAGAGAGTTTCACGATGAGGGTTTTCCCGTATGCCTTGCGCACTGCCTTGACAACCTCGCTTGCTCCTTCAGGAGTGACGCCAAAAGCCATACCGCCCTGGCGTACATTGGGGCAGGAGATATTGAGTTCGATGGCTGGGATTGCCTCCAGTTCGTTGATGCGTGCCGCACATTCTGCATAGTTCTCGGGACTGTTGCCTGCCACGTTGACTATCATGTTGGTCTGGATATTCTTCACCTCGGGATAGATGTGCTGGCAGAAATAGTCGACGCCCTTGTTCTGGAGTCCCACGCAATTGAGCATGCCTTCGGCTGTTTCCGCCATGCGCGGATAATCGTTTCCCTCACGCGGAGCAAGGGTTGTACCTTTCATTATGATGCCGCCAATCCGGGAGATGTCGACCAAATCGGCGAATTCGATTCCATAGCCGAATGTTCCCGATGCAGTCATGACTGGGTTCTTCATCCTCAGTCCTGCTATGTTTACACTTATATCTGCCATGTCAGTTGTTCTATATTAAATACGGGTCCTTCTTTGCATACACACACATTGCCCTTGACTGTCTTCTCCACACAGCACAGGCAGGCTCCGAGTCCACAAGCCATCATATTCTCAAGCGACACCTCACAGAGCGTGCCATGCTGATGTGCCCATCGTGCTACAGCCATCATCATGGGCTTTGGTCCGCAACAGGAGATGCGGTCGAACGCCACATGGTCGAGCATGCTGTGCTGGGTGACGAACCCTTTCTCGCCAAGCGAACCGTCTTCGGTGGTGACATAAACCTCGCCCAAGGCTTTGTAGCGCTCGAGTTCCAGCAAGTTGCGCTGAGAACGTCCGCCCAAGAGGAACACGGGGACAGCACCGGCAGCGCGCAGTTGGTTGCCATATTCAAGCAACGGGGCAATGCCTACGCCTCCGCCCACGAGCAGCACTGTCTCGTCCTTCATGCCCAGGGAAAATCCATTGCCCAAGGGGAAAAGGACATTCAACGTGTCTCCAGCCTTCAGCGACGACAGGCTGCGTGTACCCTCGCCCACTACCTGAATGAGCAGCCACAGGGTGTTTGCGTTTCTGTCGACAAAATGTACGGATATGGGACGGCGCAGGAATGTCTGCCTGCTGTTGTCCACTCTTATCTCCACGAACTGTCCTGCCTTGATGTCGGGAAGAGGGACAGCATCGGTCAGTTTCAGCAGTACATACCCATCTGCAGGATATTCCACAGCCGAAACAGTCAAGTCTTTGCAGTATTTCTTCATCGTAAAAAAATCAGTGAGCCATAAAATCGCAGTACATAACGTCATGTACCAACCAGTAAATTTACTCTGAGCCGGATGCGGGACTCGAACCCGCGACCTACGCATTACGAATGCGTTGCTCTACCAACTGAGCCAATCCGGCAGTCGTTGCCTTCTGTAATAACCTGCATGAGGATGCTTCAATCTGCACAATCATGCTTCATTGAGCCGGATGCGGGACTCGAACCCGCGACCTACGCATTACGAATGCGTTGCTCTACCAACTGAGCCAATCCGGCAGTCGTTGCCTTCTGTAATAACCTGCATGAGGATGCTTCAATCTGCACAATCATGCTTCATTGAGCCGGATGCGGGACTCGAACCCGCGACCTACGCATTACGAATGCGTTGCTCTACCAACTGAGCCAATCCGGCAGTTATCGTTTACTGTCAATACCACTGTATGGACGAAGAATAGCTACTCTTCTTGTCGTACTTCAATGCATCAGTGAGTGTGCTTGCCTTTGCCCTCATCGTGATGTGGTAAGACGTGTAGGTTCCGAACACGAATCCACAACTGATGCTGAAGCAGTGCATGTCTCTCGACAGGTTCACCGTTGTCATCGATATGGCATGATTGGTGAAATCATAGCCTGAAGAGAAGTTGGCGTTCCATGCAGAGGACAACTGCAGCGTTCCCGAGAAGTTGAGGTTCTGCGTGAACTTGTATGGATAGCGCATGCTCTTCACATTGATCTTCTTCGACCTGTCCTCTGCCATCGTGACACCGTAGGAAATGGAGAACGACCAAGGAAGCTTGAACTTCATGTAGCCGTCGGAATCGAGGTCGCCGTCGACTGTATTCTTCTTGTTCTTCTTTCCTCCACTACCCTCTTCGGTCAAATCTTCTTCACCTTCGGTATTTTCGTCTTGCGTCTCATCCTCCTCGTCAACGTCTTTTCCTCTCAATCTTGCAAAGAACTTCTTTATCTTCTGCCAAGACTGGTTGTTGAACGAATAAGACAGGTTCTTGCTCATGCCTTGGAAACGTCCGAAACGTCCGTAGGACCACTCCGTGCGATTGCCCACGACAACATTTCCTTTGGAGTCGAACTCATATGCGTATGTGTTGAACACCGCTGTCATATTGAACGTGGTCTTTCCCCACTTCAGTCGCAACCTTGTCGACAGATTACTCCACGGCTGCGTCTTGGCTGCCAGGTTGTAGGACAGACTCGCTCCAAGCTCGTCGATGATACTGACCTTCTTCACACCTGTAGAGTCGCGGTCGGACTTCACCTTCATCTCGACATTGTTCGACATATCAAACGTGACTGAACCGGTCTTGCCTCTCGACACTGTGCCATACAGCGCACCAGAATAAGGAGAATACTCTACTAGCGACACGTTGCCATCAAGGTCGGTCTTTGTGTATGTCTTCCAGAATCCATAGCGGCTGGAACCGAAGTCTGGCGCATAGCTGAAGCTTACCATAGGAGTGAACACATGGCGCACTGCCATTATCTTCTTGAATATCTTAGGATTCGGAATATACATACCATACAACTTAGTGTTTGCCGACAAACTCATGTTGTAGTTGTACACTCGGTTGAATCCCCATATCGTATCACGTACGACGGCTTGAGATGATTCGTCCCAACTCTGCTCCACCCGATTTGTGTACCAACGCTCAGTGTAGTTGAACGAAGGCGTCACATTGATGTAGCCTAAGATATTAAACGAAGCAGATATCGGAATATTGTGTCGCATTCCATTTTTCCAGTCTTTTATTATATTTGAATGGAGCAACTGGTCTTCCTTGGTGGATATGCTGTTCGAGATATTTCCGGTGTAACTCATCGCAATCTTCTCATACCACCGTTCCTTGCCTGCCACCTTCTTTCTCTTGAACGGATAGAACCGACTCAGGGAGATGCTCATGTTAGGCAGTGTGAGCGAGAGTGTGGAGTCGCGCATGTTTTGGGCAATGTTGGCACTGGCAGATACGGAGAGTCCGAGTTTGTCGAAAGTGTGGGAGAAGCTCACACTTGACGTACGCGTGCTCTGCGAATACGACGTAGGGTTGTAAAGGCTCGTCAAGTTGTTGCGCTCGTAACTCTGTGTGGCAAAGTTCACGCTAGCAGAGAACGAGCTGCTTGGATTTGCCTTGGAATCCTGTCGGTGGGTCCATTGCAACTTGAAGTTCTTCACCACGCTGTAGTCGGGCATGTTCTTCTCGCCGGTCTTTGTCACCTGGTAGTTGAAATAGAAGTTGCCGCTGTACTTGTATCTCTTGCGGTAGGAACTCTGCAGTCCCAGTCCCCATGAACCCTTGGTAAAGATTTCGCCCGTCACCTTCAGGTCCACATAATCGTTGATGGCGAAGTAATATCCTCCATCCCTGAGATAGAATCCGCGGGTGGACTCGTCTCCATAGCTTGGCATGATAAGTCCGGAAGAATATTTGCTGGTGAACGGGAAGAATCCGAACGGGAAAGCGAACGGAAGCGGCACATCCTCAACCACCAACCATGCAGGACCGAAGAACACGTTCTTGCCTGTATGCACCTTGGCACGTGAGAGAGCCACATAAAAATGCGGATGTTTCTCGTCGCAAGTGGTATAGCGCGCATGGCGCAGATAGACCTCATCGCCATTGCCTTTCTTCGACTCCTCGCCAGTGATGAAACCGTCGCTTTGCTCGGTGTAGACATTATGGATGAATCCCTTCTGAGTGTCGAAGTTATATGTCATGCTTTCCGACTCGTACTCGTCACTGCCTTGCTTGAACACTGGCTTTCCGATGAAGTTGCCAAGCGAATCGGCAACGTAATTGGCAAAGACCAACGAACTGTCCATATTCATGCGGATTTCCTCAGCCGTAAGCTGCATCCTCTGGTAAGCCACATGACTGCTTCCATACAGATAGGCATTCTTGTTGCCCATATAGAACACGACGGAATCCTGAGCTGAATACTCGACAGGGGCATCCAGCTTGCTGTTCTTCTTCTCTGCCCTACTGATGGAATCTTCGGCTGCCGCCACGGAGTCGTTCCATTGTATTGCCTGCCTTGCGTTGTTTTCTATCCCGTGTTCACGGTCGAAGAGTTGTCGAAGGGAATCAAGCTCCTGGATGGTTGCCTGCGATGTGGAATCGAGAATCTGAACAACAGAGTCGTCCACTGCAACTTGTTGCAATGAATCCGAATCTGCAGCAATGGAATCAACCACTGTCTGCATAGTCCTGCTTATCTGTCCATTGCTCTGAGCCATAGAGACCACGGCTACAAGCAACAAAAGCAATATATAAACTCTCTTATTCAAATGTATTCTACTCAGTCTGATTCCAAGCTACAAAGTTACGACAAATTAGCGACACAGGTCCATGTATTGCGAAAGAAATGCAGTTCAAGTCCGCAAATGGCAACAATCACAGGAACATTTGACACCACCGGGTGAATTTATCCGCACATTCATCACCGAACTTGGCTACGCTTGCCAATGCCCTTTCCACTGTTTTCTCTTCATCGGGACGTGTTTTAGAAAAGAACTTGTCGGCAAAACAAATCAACTGTTCCTCGAGCGTCACCGGAATCAGGTCGCGATGGGGCAAAGGCAGATTGTTCTTCTGAATATAGTCGAGGGAAAGCCCTGTTCCGGTGTGGCGTTCACACACAAACGCATGCTTCGGAAATCCTTCCTCACGCATAAGTTCTGCCCCTATTGTACCGTGACAGATATAGGGTTTGGTGCCAAAGCAATGGATGCCAGCCGCATCACACTGGAAGATACCGATATCGTGAAGCATAGCCGCTTCCTCAATGAACTGCAGGTCGAGTTGCATCTCAGTATGCAGGCGTGCAATGTCCAATGCCTTGTTTGCCACACGACGGCTGTGCACAAGTAGGATGTTGCGCAGTTCGGGGTTGTCCGAATAGTACTTGTCAATTATTCTCTGATAGTCCATGTCTCCACGCATTTACTTTCTCATGACATTCATATAAGGATAAGGAATTTCAATGCCTACTTCATCGAAATGGTCCTTGATGGCTTTCAGCATGTCACACTTCACATTGAACGCATCGTTGGAAGATGCGGTCCAGGCATAGGCACGCAGTGTCACGGCAAAGTCGCCCAGTTCAATCACCTTGATGTCCACCTTCTCTGCCCCACGTTTCAAGTCTGCCTTCGTACGTTTGTCTATCACGCGCTTGTCTGCCTCGATTATCTTACGCATCTCTGCCATGCAATGGTCGATGTTCTCGGAATAGCCGACACCCACGTCTATGAACGCACATGTACGGGTGTCGCCAATCGTTGAATTGGTGATGATTGCGCTGTTTATCTTTGAGTTCGGTATGATAACCATCTTGTTTTCGGAAGTTCGGATAACGGTGTAGCGCATTGATATCTCAGCCACAGTGCCTACCTCACCCGAATCGAGTGAGATGTAGTCGCCGATACGGAATGGTTTGGAGAAGATGATGAAGATTCCGCTCACGAAGTTCGACAAGGCGTCCTGTGACGCAAGACCGATTGCCATTGCCATGATTCCGGCACCGGCAAACACGGATGTGGCAAGTGTGCGAAGGGCTGGTATCATGTACAGGATACTGGTCACACCCATCGTGTAGACTATCGTGACAAACAGTTTGCGTAGGAATACTGCAGTGGTCTTGTCCATCTTGCCTTTTCGTTCCTCCACCTTCACTGGATCGAGGAAGAATTTTATGAGCCACACAACAATCTGTACTATCAGTGCTACGACCAAAGCCTTCAGCATGAAGGTGATTGGGTCGATGAGCGCTACCCCGAACACTTTGTATTCGAGTATTTCCTTGTATGGTTCAAGCCATTCGAATGAGCTTAAATCGAGTTTACTGTCCATTGGTTTGATGCAATCTGTTTATTATCTGCTTATGAATTCTACTTGTAGATGCAATTATACTTTTACGCCTTGTCTTCTGTTTAAAGATACAAATATACTTTTATATCGTGTCTTCTATTTGAAGATACAATCATACTTGAATATCCGACTCCACTTAAATATCCAGTTCTACTTGAATCCACGTCTTTATTTGAATATCCAACCGCGGAACTTCTGTCCTGCCTTGAAGTCGGAACCGAAATAGCAGCCCAATTCTGAAGGCTGGTTGTATGCCACATTCTGTGTGGCAACGCTTATGCGGTACGGAACATCCTGCATGAAGGTATGGAAGCGATATGGCGTAGGTATGTCGGTGAAATAAATGCGAAGTTCACTGTTGTCGCGTGTCCTTACCAGCAGTTCCTCCCTCCAGTCGCCCAATATGTCTGCCTCAAGGCAAGGACTGTTCTTTGAACCATTGTTGGAGGAACACTCCCATCCCGCATCAAAGAGTGTGAACACGTTCTGCTCTGCCGCATTGTATTTTGTGATGCGGACTCCGTCAAGCAGTTCCCTGTTCAAGTCCCCATCCCACCAGATGGCGAAGTTTACCGGCACACGTCCCCTACCGACCACATCTCCCTTCACATTGCGAATACCGCCGGAAGCTGAAGACCACATCTCCGCACCCCAGTTTGTAGGGTCGATATCGGCAGCCATGCCACGTCCGACATCGCTGTTTGACTTGATTTGGAAGATTACCTCTCCTGTCGCTGCATCACGAAATGTGGACCCGTCACGTCTGTTCTCATGCACATCCCACACCTGGAGCTTGTCGCTGTCGGGAAAGAAGCCGAACATGTGGATGGCATCTCCATGTCCCATACGTGTATTGTAGAGACCAGTTCCGTCATCATCGACACACATGGAACCATATACTATCTCGTCCTTGCCATCGGCATCCACATCACCAACCCGAAGGTTATGGTTGCCTTGTCCTGCCCACTGCCTCCATTTGTCGGTCAGTGTATCGAACGCCCAGCGCTGCTTGAGCTTTTTTCCATCCCAATCCCATGCAGTAAGGGTTGTACGGGCATAATAGCCTCTGCACATGACCACACTTGCATGTTTGCCGTCAAGATAAGCCACACAAGCAAGATAACGCTCACTCCGATTGCCATAATCATCGCCCCAGTCTCCCGAATCAAGTCCCGGAACATAGTCTACGGTACAGAGGTTCTCACCTGTTTCCCCACTAAACACAGTGAGGTATTCATTTCCTTTAAGTATGCGGCCTACTCTTCCGGTATGTGAAACATAGTCGGCTTCTTTGTCACCAATGACCTTTCCTTTGCCGTCAATGGTTCCGTCGCTGGTTTTCATCACGACTTCAGCCTTCCCGTCACCGTCGAGGTCGTACACCATAAACTGTGTGTAGTGTGCTCCTGCCCGGATATTCCGTCCTAAATCTATTCTCCAAAGATGTTTTCCATTGAGTTTGTAGCAATCAAATATCACATTGCCAGTGTATCCGTCATGGGCATTGTCGTGGGAATTCGATGGGTCCCATTTCAAGATTATTTCATATTCGCCATCGGCATCCACATCTCCCACCGAACAATCGTTGGCACTGTATCTGTACCGCCATCCGTCAAGGGTCTGTCCGTCTGCTGGAATATCCAGAGGAATGCTCAGATAACCATTGGGCGCATCAGCCTTCAATGTGAATGTTCCATCCTTGCGATGCGACTCACGTCCGTCATCCACTGTCCTCACTTCATATTCAGCAGCTTCAGCACCTGCCGCTTTCATGAATGTGGCAGCGGTTATGGGTTGCTTGTTCAGAAGTTTTCCATTCTTGTAGACATTGAATCCGGTAGTCAAAGGGTCTTCTTCCAGATAACGCCATGAGATGCAAACACTGTCGCCTCCTTTGGTTTTGGTGACCACAAGTCCACGGTTCAAGTTCTCACGCTGCATATTGGCAAGGTCATATCTTGGCTGCGCATTCACGCTGAGTGTCAGCCCCATGAGAGCCAAACAACAAAATCTCTTCATGACAATCATCTTTTATATCTCCTCTTTATACTTTTGCAAACTGCTTTCGCAGCCATGCACTTAATATTCCTTCAGATAGGATGCAACCCACTGGGCAGACGACTCAATGAATCCGTACAGACTGTAGTAAATCTTGAATGTACCCAGCGAATCCACATCCAGCGTATCGCCCACAAATTTTGTCAACTCAGAGCGTATATGCGAAGAAGTGGCAGTCACCAGCATATTGTCGTATGTCTTCACAGCCTGCAAATTGCATACTGATATGGCAGCCTTCTGGTCACTGCTCACCGTTGAATGACCCGACTCCTGGAATCTGGAACTGTCTCCCGTCAGCGGTACGTTCTTCGAAGCAACGACATCATAGATATACTTGCCGAAAACTGTGTCGCAAGTATCTGCGAAGACTATGCTGTCGCATACTCCCCAATAACTCACGGTGGCATACGAATCGTCATTTGTATCTACCGAACATGCTCCAAATATCATTGTGCTGACAGCAACAGCACAAACCCACATTAGTTTCTTCATATTGATAATTTATTGATTGTTTCTTTCGAGCGACAAAGATAGTAAATTCATCGACACAAAAAGTCCTTGTCCCACACAAAATAGTGCAGATTAATATATGATAACACAGACCGGCTCTCACATCCATGCAAAGATTATATGTATGTCTCAATCAAGAAATAGGCTGGTTCAAGCCTTCCTGAACCAGCCATCAGTCTAAATCGCGCCCTTCTCACGCAACTGTCCAAGGATGTATTGCTGCATCATCTTTATTGCCTGTTCATTATGACCTCCGTTGGGAATGATGATATCGGCATATTGCTTGGTTGGCTCGATAAACTCATCGTGCATAGGCTTGAGGATGTTGCGGTACTTGTCGATGAGCATGTCTAGCGGATGTCCACGTTCTGCAATGTCGCGCACAATCACGCGCAGCAGACGTTCATCGGCACCTGCATCAACAAAAATCTTCAAGTCCATCTGGTCACGCAATTCCTTGTCATACAAAGTCATGATTCCTTCCACGATAATCACTTCCTTTGGCTCTATATGAACAGTCTCACTCAGTCGGGTGCACGTGATATAAGAATAGGTGGGCTGCTCAATGGCATGTCCCTTTTTCAGTTCTTCTATCTGATGGGCAAGCAATGTCCATTCGAATGCGTTCGGATGGTCGAAGTTTGTACGTTTCCTCACTTCCAGTGGCAAGTCGCTTTGGTCATTGTAATAGGAATCCTGCGGGATGACAGCCACACTGCCCTCCGGCAAAGACTCTATTATCTTATTAACAACCGTCGTCTTGCCGCTGCCCGTTCCGCCTGCTATACCGATTATCAACATGTCGTTTGCGATGTTTAAGGTTCTACGAATTCTTACAGTCCCAGTATCTGTTTCACCAGAGGAATCACAGCCGTCTTCAATGCCTTCTCATTGAGATGGTGCTCTCCGTCAAAACGCTGTGCATTCTTATAGTGTTTCTTGAAGAGGTCATAGGTATTGACTGTCTTGTCGTTTATACCGAACAGTCCATAGGTATTTTCCTCGTCAAACGGAGTTATACCCTTGAACTGCTGACGCTCCATGCGATTGTGCTTCTGTATGATTTCCTTCGTAATCTTGAATGTCTTCTGATTGTCCTTGCGTCCGTTGAGGAACTTATGTTCACCGGTCTTGAAAACCTTCGACATGGTCGACATATTGAATGCTGGATTCACGAGAATCTTCTTATAACCAAACATCTGCTGGGCATACATGGCTCCCATCGATGTACCGATGATAAGGTCGGGCTTCTCGTCTTCACACAGTTGCTTCAAGTAAGGCAATGCCTCATCAGGGTCTACCGGTATGTCGGGTGATATGACTTCCACCTCCGGCAAGAGTTTACGGAGCAACTCTGCCGTACCCGTAGCACCAGATGATGCAAAACCATGAAAATAGATTATCTTCATTTATTCTCTGACTGTTTTATTTTGACAACTCTTCTTTAATCACATCGTTTCCTGGATATCCTATGTGCTTGGTCATCACGTTTCCTTCTTTGTCTACTACCACATATGCAGGAATACCCTGGGCCTCAAACTGCTTGAGGAGTGTGTCCCACTGGCTTGCAGTAACGTAATAGTGGTCTCCATGGATATCTGGAATCATCTTGTTCCACAGTGCCTTTGGACTTGTCTCGCCTGTCACATAAACGAACTGAGCCTTGCCCCAGAGTTCTTCTTTCACTGGGAGTATTGTCTTCATTGCCGCACGGCAAGGTCCACACCAGGTTGCCCAGAAATCCACCAGCACCATCTTTCCCTTATAGTCCTTTACGATTGCCTTGAAGATGTCCTCACCTGTCAAGTTCTCATCCACTGACTTGATTGTGAACAAATGGTTCTTGTTGTTCTCCTCAATCTTTGCCACAGTCACCTCGTTATGCTTTCTGAGCATATTCTCAAATGCAGGACATTCAGACTTGATAGCTGTGAAATCGGCATCGGTCAAAGCCTTCATATTGTCGAGTGAAGTCATGTATTTCTTGGCTGCAACTATCTGATTGGCACTTGCAGGAACGGTGAACTTGCCACCGGTTGTCTCCGACATCATTTCTGCCAAAGAAGAGGCACTGCCTCCTTGGGCATAGAGGAAACCATTCTTTGCTGTGAAGTTCCAGTCTTTCACGTCATCGTAATAGCCTTCTGGCTGGACGTACTCGCCTTGCCCCTGGTTGGCATACTTCAGAATCTTGCTGTAACCTGCCATCAGTGCAGCTGTGATGTGCTGATAGAACGGGAGCATATATTCACGGAATTCAGCGGACAAGCGTTTGTCGCCTTTCAGTTTCTTCACTCCATCATTGTACAACGACAGCAACTTTTCCTTGTACTGCTGAACGGTAAAGCCCTTCAAGTTGCGGATACCAAGACCATTGATTTCACGGTTGAGTCCACGTTCATTGTACTCCTCATAATAATTGGCAAGCGAGTTATTGAGTTTTTCAAGCGCACCCTCACACTTCACCTGTGATGAACTGAGGTCAATTGTCACCTTCACTGTCTCGCCTGGTACGATATAGAATGTTTTGTCGTTTCTCACACCAAGACTAATTGAAGCCAACGAATTGACACACACTTCAAACTGTGCATCAAACGAGCCGTCGGCATTCACTTTCACTTTCTCCACGATAGCGTCGGTTGCCCACGAAGGGGTGCAACTGATTTCGATGCTGTCTTTCCTGTTGGCATCGGTCATTCCTGTCAACTGTCCCTTCACCACGGCCGGTTCACAGCTGTAGATAAGGTCCGGCAATAATTGTTTCTGAGCAAATGACATGAGGGTCATAAGCAAGGTAACTGCAAAAATTGAAATTCTTTTCATCTGTCCGTATATTTTTTAATTTGTTTGTTTCTTAAGGAATATACTGTGGTCAATGCACTTGGGGAATTCCTCCTGATAATGCGTAACCATGATGAGTGTCTTGTTGTGCCTCTCACAGAATGTCTCGATGATGTCCTTCACCAATCGGCGGTTCTTCATGTCGAGTCCATGCAGCGGTTCATCAAGAATCAGCAGTGAAGGGTCTTTCACAAAGGTACGGGCAAGCAACACAAGTCTTTGTTCACCGCTCGACAACTTCAGGAAAGACGTGTCCTTGTACTGTGCCACTCCAAACATGTCCATCCAGAACTCACAGATTCCAACCTGCTCCGGACGTGGTTTCTTGTAGAGTCCCACTGTATCATGAAGCCCACTTGCCACCACATCTATCGCCGGATAGTCACGGATGAAAGCCCTGTGCATCTCAGGCGAAATGTAACCTATATGTTTCTTTATGTCCCAAATGGATTCACCGCTGCCACGCTTGTGACCGAACAGCACTATGTCGTTGGCATAAGCCTGGGGATTGTCGGCACACACGATGCTGAGCAGTGTGCTCTTGCCCGCACCGTTCTCTCCTGTCAACGCCCAGTGTTCTCCGTTCATCACCGTGAGGTTAAGGTCTTTCAGAATGGTTCTCTCTCCATACTTGATGCAGACATTCTTGAAATCCACCACCTGCTGAGTTCCTTGCGGAATGCTTGCCGACTCGTCTTCGTCATACTGAAGATTGAGGATGGACTCCGTCTTGGAGTCTGAAAGCACTCTTTCCGGGACTTTCTGCTGGTGTTGGAAGTAGTAATCACGAGTCTGTTTTCCCCCTACTGTCTTGTCCTTCACCTCCACCACATGTGTCACAAACTGTGGCATGTCATCGGTCTTCGACAGCACAAGTATCACCTGCAAGTCAGTTTCCTTTATCAACCTTGTCAGAGTATCGTCGAGCATCTTGCGTGCATTGACATCCAGTCCGATAAACGGATTGTCCATAATCAAGACTCTCGGATTGTCTTCCAGCACTTTCTTCAACTGGTACTTGCGCAGTTCACCACTCGAAAGGGTAAACAGATGTTGCTTGTCGTCAAACTCTGTCTGGTTGAAGCGTATCTGATAGTAATAGTGACCTTCGGTTGTCCCATACGCATCCTCAAAAGTGATGTGCTTTATGTTGTCGTAAACCATCTTCGACTCACGTGGAGTGAAGTCGTAATGGATGTACGAACCTTTTCCATCGTCAATCAACGGGTGCTTGCCCGTAATCATGTCCACAAGCAGACTCTTGCCCGCACCATTGTCGCCAACGATTGCCAGTTGCTCTCCCTCGTCAAACTGGAAGTCCACTGGATGCGCCAGTCTGTAAACCGGATGTCGAGCCACTGCATCGTGAATGTCTATTATATGTCTCATCTTTCTCTTTCTAAATTATTTCTCCACTTCCGAAACACAAGTGATGGTTTTCGTCATACACCACGCAGAACTGTCCCGGAGCCACTCCATGAATCTTCTCGTCTGCCTGCACATGCCATATTCCATCATCTGCCTTCTGTATCGTCCCTTTCAGGTATTCAGGCGTATGTCGTATCTTGAAAGTGATTCTGTGTTCATTCCCGTCGACTCCGTTCCAAGGGTCTGCCGTTATGAAATGGAAATCGGTCATCTTTATATGGTCCTTGTACACCTTCTCCGGGTCGTAACCATGACTGACAAACAGGATGTTGCGCTTGATGTTCTTCTTCACCACAAACCAAGGGCCACCACCGAAGCCCAACCCCTTGCGCTGACCGATGGTGTAGAACCACAGTCCACGGTGTGTTCCTATCTTATGTCCTGTTTCCAGTTCCCTCACGTCTCCTGGATTTTCTCCGAGATTCTTCTTTATGTACTCGCGGAAATCGATGTCGCCAAGAAAACAAATACCCTGACTGTCTTTACGTTGTGCATTGAGTAACTGTTCTCTCTCTGCAATGGCTCTCACCTCGTGCTTCCACAGATGTCCGATTGGGAACATCAGTTTGTGCACTTGCAGCGAATCAATCTGACAAAGGAAATCGGTTTGGTCTTTCACCGGGTCGGGACTGGTACTGAGCCAGGTACGGCAGTCAACCTCTGTCGTAGTGGCATAATGTCCTGTTGCAGTCAAGTCGAAATCCTTGCCTGCCACGTCCTCGAAACAGCCGAACTTTATCAGTTTGTTGCACATCACGTCCGGATTCGGGGTAAGCCCCAGTCGCGCCTTGTCCATAGTGTAACCAACCACCTTGTCCCAATATTCTTTGTGCAAGTCGATGATGTCGAACTTACAGCCGAACCTGCGTGCAAGCCACTTGCAGATCTCCACATCCTCTTCCGACGTACAGTTCCATTCAGTGTCCTTGTCCGGACCTATCTTGATATAAAACAGATGCGGGTCAAACCCCTGCTCCTTGAGCATGTAGACACTCACGGCAGAATCCACTCCTCCCGATACTAATGCAGCGACCGACTTCATTTGCTCAACTCAAGCATTTTTTTGATTGGTTTCACAGCTGCCTCAATCAGTTCGTCAGAAATGAGAATCTCCGGTTGTTCTGTCTTCAGTGCATGATGAAGTTTCTCAAGCGTGTTAAGTCGCATGAAACTGCATTCATTGCAGCTGCACCCGATTCCCTCCGTTGTTTCCGGAGGTGCAGGAATGAAAGTCTTGTCCGGACATGCCTCCGTCATCTTGTGGAGAATTCCACTCTCTGTAGCAACTATATATTCGCTTGCATCATCCTGCTTCGAAAAATTCAGAAGTCCGGCAGTGGAACCAATCTTGTCAGCAACTGCCTGGATGGCAGCAGGACACTCGGGATGAACCAGCACCTTTGCCTTCGGATGTGCCTTCTTCAGCTGAAGGATACCCTCGAGAGAGAAACGTCCGTGAACATGGCAACCGCCATTCCACAAGAGCATCTGCCTCCCGGTAGTGCTGTTGATGTATTCACCCAGGTTATGGTCGGGACCGAATATCAGCTTTTCGTCCTTCGCATAAGAATCAACCACCTTCTGGGCATTCGAACTGGTCACAACCACATCGCTCAGTGCCTTCACCTCAGCAGTAGTGTTCACATAACTCACCACCTTGTATCCCTGATGTTCGTCGATATAAGCCTTCAAGTCCTCCGCCTTGCAACTGTCGGCAAGTGAGCAACCAGCCTCCATGTCGGGAACAATCACCTTCTTCTTGGGACACAAAATTTTACAAGTCTCGCCCATGAAATGCACACCACACATGATGATGATGTCAGCATCAGTCTTGGCAGCCTGTTGTGCCAAAGCCAACGAATCGCCCACAAAATCAGCGATGTCCTGAACCTCCGGTTCTGTATAGTAATGTGCGAGAATAACCGCGTTCTTCTCCTTGCGCATCCGTTCTATCTCCGACTTCAATTGATTCTTATCCATTCTTCTTCCGTTTAATGCTTTTCTGTTGCCAGTTAAAATATTAATGCATGCAAAGTTACGAATTTTATATCAAACACCTGCAACAATAAACGCAAAACTTATTATTGCAGTTCCATAAAAGTAGAATACAAAGAAGTAAACGGATGCAGGCTTGTGCGAAGAAATAGGAGCTAGCTCTCTCCGAGAGCGTTAATGCGAGCGAGGGATTGTGGGCTGAAACAATTGCGG
>CAVISR010000030.1:0-27832 GCA_963645405.1 Acutalibacteraceae bacterium | reverse complement strand
GCTCGGAGAGCGCTGACTCCTATTCGCGCGATTTCAGCCCACCCATCCGGATGGCAATATAAAACCCAAAACATTTTTGCTGACTCCTAAGCGCTGCTCGAATAGTAAAGCGCTAATGAACGAATGCAACGCAATAGGAGCTAGCTCTCTCCGAGAGCGTTAAAGCGAGCGCTGGCTTGTGCGCTGAAAAACAATGCGAGCTACCGCTCGAATGTCATCGTCACTTCCCTCCGTACCCCGAAAATTGCAGCCTTAAATGAATATTTCATTGGTGAAAGTCGGGGGAATGGAGAATTATTAGTAAATTTGCAGAAACAATATATGAAACCAAACGTTGTAAAGTTATGGAACATCCCGAAAATAGTGCTGAATACGAAGGATTGGTGGTCAATGCAGGCGTTGATCATCAGGAGATGGTCAGCCCTTACTTGAACAGAACAAGAAAGAAACGTAACCGTTTGTTTACTCCCGGTGAGTATGTCGACGGTATTCTGAAAGGTGATGTGACGATGCTCAGTCAGGCTGTCACATTGATTGAAAGCACCTTGCCGGAGCATCAGGCTGTGGCGCAGGAGGTGATTGAGAAGTGTCTGCCTTTCTCGGGCAACTCTGTGAGGGTGGGAATCTCGGGTGTGCCGGGCGCAGGTAAGTCCACCAGCATCGATGCTTTCGGCATTTATGTGCTCGAGAAGTACGGCGGCAAGTTGGCTGTGTTGGCTATCGACCCTTCGAGCGAGAAGACCAAGGGCAGCATCCTTGGCGACAAGACTCGAATGGAGAAACTGGCAGTTCATCCCAAGTCGTTCATCCGTCCTTCACCGACAGCCGGTTCGTTGGGCGGAGTTGCACGCAAGACCCGCGAGACCATCATCCTGTGTGAGGCTGCCGGCTACGACAAGATATTTGTGGAGACGGTCGGGGTGGGGCAGAGCGAGACTGCGTGCCATTCGATGGTCGACTATTTCCTCCTGATTCAGTTGGCAGGCACCGGCGACGAACTGCAGGGCATCAAGCGCGGAATCATGGAGATTGCCGACGGCATCGTCATCAACAAAGCCGACGGCAACAATGTGGACAAGGCTGAGTTGGCTGCAAGCCATTTCCGCAATGCGCTCCATATCTTCCCGTTGCCCGACAGCGGCATCGTTCCTGAGGTGAAGTGCTATTCGGGTTTTTTCAATCTGAATGTGGACAAGGTGATGGACATGGTGTTCGAATATGTGGACAAGGTGAAGGCTTCGGGCTATTTCCAGTACCGCCGCAACGAGCAGGCAAAGTACTGGATGTATGAAAGCATCAACGAGCACCTGAAGAATGACTTCTACTACAACCCGCAGATTAAGTCGATGATTCCCGACATGGAAGCAATGGTGCTGGGCGGACAGATGACATCGTTCGTTGCTGCCAACAAGCTTCTGACGGAATACTACAACATGATAAAGAAAGAATAATGACGGAAATCAACGTTCATAAATCCGCATTCACACGCTCCTGCGCTGCCCTCATGATGATTGTGGCAGCAGGCAATGCCGGTGCACAGGAAGGCAGCACTGGCTATCAGTTTCTCGAGGTGCCCACGTCTGCCCATGCTGCTGCGTTGGGCGGCAACAATGTGAGTATAATCGAGGACGATGCCATGCTGATGTTCTCCAATCCGGCACTGACCACGAATGTGTCGGACAAGACTTTGAACCTCAACTACACGTCGTATATCTCGGGCACGAACAAGATGAGTGCTTCATTCGTGAAACAGACGGGAGAGAGAGGCACATGGTCTGCCGGTGCCATGCTTCTGAACTACGGAACGATGACGGAGACCGACGAGAATTTCAACGAGACGGGTACGTTCTCAGCCAAGGACATCGCCTTGCAGGGCGGCTATTCCTATCTGTTCAGCGACTACTGGAGCGGTGGTGTGCAGGGAAAAATCCTGATGTCGAAATATGGCGAGTACTCGTCCACAGCCATTGGCGTGGACCTCGGAGTCAACTACTACGATGATGCCAGGGGCTGGTCGTTGAGCCTTGTGGGACAGAACTTGGGCGGACAGATTGATGCCCTCTACGAGAAAAACGAGGCTCTGCCGTTCAATCTGCTATTTGGAGTGTCGAAGCGTTTTGCCAATGCACCGATAAGAGTGTCGTTCACGTTCGACAAACTGACCGACTGGGACGACAAGGTCCTGAGCCATCACCTCTCTGTGGGTGCCGATGTCTTCTTCTCGAGCACCACATGGGTGGGAGTGGGCTACAATCCTCGCAGGTCAAAGGAAATGAAAGTGGCAGACAGCAGCCATTGGGCAGGACTGTCGTTGGGTGCAGGAATGAATCTGCGCAAAGTGAAAATCGGAGTGGCGTATGGCAAATACCATGTAGCCGCTTCATCATTGATAATAAATGCAAGTTATGTGTTCTAAGAAAATAATTGTGGCAATCGACGGCCATTCGTCATGTGGAAAGAGTACGATGGCAAAGTGGTTGGCACGCCAAGTAGGATATATTTATGTTGACACCGGTGCCATGTATCGCACCGTCACCCTCTATGCCATTCGCCGCGGACTGATTACGTCAGACCGAATCGACGAAGCCGCACTGGAAGAGGGGCTGAAGTCAGTGAAAGTCGATTTCAAACTCGACTCGCAGACCAATCTGCCGTTGGCTTGTCTCGACGGTGAGGTGGTGGAGACCGAGATAAGGACGATGGAAGTGTCGTCGAGAGTGAGCCGCATTGCAGCCCTTCCGTTTGTGCGCCGTGTGCTCACAGCCCAGCAGCAACGCATGGGCGAGAACAAGGGAATCGTGATGGACGGACGCGACATCGGTACAGCCGTCTTCCCCCATGCCGAACTGAAGGTCTTTGTCACTGCCTCGGCAGAGGTGAGAGCACAGCGCCGGTTCGATGAACTGGTGGGGAAAGGCAATGCCGACGTCAGGTATGAGGAAATCCTGAAGAATGTGGAGGAGCGCGACTATATGGACACCCATCGCCAACTCAATCCGTTGGTCAAAGCCGACGATGCCCTGGTGCTCGACAATTCCGAGATGACTCGCGACGAACAAAACCAGTGGCTGATTGACCGCTTCAATGAGGCTGTTGCGAAAGCATAGGCTGAATGTCAGCCTATATAATATAAGGTGTACGGAGAATTATTGAATAACAAAATTAACTGCGAAAGTAGAGAATACGAGACGAGTATGCTGATTGAAATCGACAGTGGGTCGGGATTCTGCAATGGAGTGACGACAGCAATAGGAAAAGCAGAGGAAGAACTGGAGGCAACGGGCACCACGCTGTATTGCCTTGGTGACATTGTGCACAACGGACGCGAGTGCCAGCGGCTGAAAGACAAGGGACTCATCAGTGTCGACAAAGCCCAACTTGCCACCCTCCACGACACGCGCGTGCTGCTGCGTGCCCATGGCGAACCGCCCTCAACCTACCGCATTGCCCAGGAGCGCAACATACAACTCATCGATGCCACCTGTCCCGTGGTGCTCCATCTTCAGAAACGCATCAAGGCAGACTACGACAGCGACCCCGAACACCGCAGGCAAATCGTAATCTACGGCAAGAACGGCCATGCCGAAGTTGTGGGACTCGTGGGGCAGACCGAGGGCAATGCCATTGTCATCGAGAACCTTGAAGATGCACGCAAACTCGACTTCTCGCGCAACATACAACTCTACTCGCAGACCACCAAGTCGCTCGAAGGATTCCGCGAGATAGTGGGTTACATCAAGGACCACATGAAGGACGGTGCCGAGTTCAACTATTTCGACACCATTTGCCGCCAGGTGGCAAACCGCATGCCCCGCATCCGCGAGTTTGCCAAGCAACACGATGTGATAGTCTTCGTGTGCGGAAAGAAAAGTTCCAACGGAAAAATCCTTTTCTCCGAATGCTGCAAGGTCAATCCGCGGTCGCACATCATCGACGATGTGTCCGAAATCGACAACTCATGGTTCGATGGCGCGGCATCGGTAGGCATTTGCGGTGCCACTTCCACTCCCAAGTGGCTTATGGAACAGTGTAGGGATGCAATAAAAGCAACGATAGAATGATTGTCTGTATAGCAGAGAAACCAAGTGTGGCACGCGACATCGCCAATGTGCTCGGTGCCAAGAATATGAAACAAGGTTACATAGAAGGGAACGGCTACCAGGTGACGTGGACGTTCGGACATCTGTGTGAACTGAAGTCTCCCGACGAGTACAATGCCCGGTGGAAACATTGGGACTTGTATGATTTGCCCATGATTCCCGCCCGGTTCGGCATTCGCCTGAAGGACGATGCAGGAGTGAAGAAGCAGTTTGCAACGATAGAGAAACTGATGCAGGCAGCCGACGAAATCATCAACTGCGGTGATGCCGGGCAGGAGGGAGAACTCATCCAGCGGTGGGTCATGCAGAAGGCAGGAGCCAAATGCCCGGTGAAGCGCCTTTGGATCAGTTCGCTGACCGAGGAGTCCATACGCGAAGGATTCCAGTCGCTGAAGGACCAGTCCGAATATCAGTCGCTCTACGAGGCAGGGCTCAGCCGTGCCATCGGCGACTGGACTCTCGGAATGAATGCCACACGGCTCTACACCATCAAGTACGGGCAAAACCGGCAGGTGCTGTCCATCGGACGTGTGCAGACACCGACCCTTGCCCTCATTGTGCGCCGCCAGCAGGAGATTGAGAATTTCGTGCCCAAGCAGTCGTGGGTGTTGTCCACTCTCTACCGCAACACGAAGTTCAACGCCATTGCCCGCGACGAGGAAGCCGAAGCTGAGGAGAAAGCCGAAATCAAGGAGGCTGAAGCCCAGGGCAAGACCATGACATCCAAGGGACCCATCTACAAGCAACTGGAATACGCCACTCAGGAGGAAGGGCAGAAGGTGATGGAGTCCATCAAGGACAATCCGTTCACTGTGGTCGACACGAGCAAGAAGAAAGGAACCGAAACTCCGCCACGCCTCTACGACCTTACGTCGCTTCAGGTGGACTGCAACAAGAAGTTCGGATTCTCTGCCGAAATCACACTCCAACTCATCCAGTCGCTCTACGAGAAGAAGTTCACCACCTATCCGCGTGTCGACACCACATTCCTCTCCGACGACATCTATCCCAAGTGTCCGGCAATTATGAACGGCTTGTACAAGACCGCCTTTTCCGGCAATGCACCCTATGCCGAACTCGTGAAACCCCTGTCGGGCAAACCGCTGAAGAAAAGCAAGAAAGTGTTCGACTCGTCGAAAGTCACCGACCACCATGCCATCATCACCACTGGAGTCCCGCCCCAGGGACTGAGCGACATGGAGCAACGCGTGTTCGACCTTATTGCCCGTGCCTTCATCGCAGCGTTCTATCCCGACTGCAAGTTCGAGACCACAACCGTCATCGGACAGGTGGAAGTGGCAGATGCCGACCCCGTGATGTTCCGCACCTCCGGAAAGGTAATCACCGAGGAAGGCTGGAAAGTGGTGTTCAAGAAGACCAAGGAAGTCAAGGACTCCGACGACGAGACCACCGGTGCGCAAGACAACGATGCGCCGTTGCCGGTGTTCAAGAAAGGGGAGAGCGGACCGCATGTCCCTTCACTCACCGAGAAATGGACCACACCACCCAAACCCTACACCGAGGCAACGCTGCTGCGTGCGATGGAGACAGCCGGCAAGTTCGTGGACAACGAGGAACTGCGCGATGCACTGAAGGAAAACGGCATCGGACGTCCGTCCACCCGTGCTGCCATCATCGAAACCCTGTTCAAGCGCCGATACATAAGGAAAGAGAGGAAAGCCCTAGTAGCCACGGCTACCGGAGTGGAGCTCATCGGACTCATACGCGAGGAACTGCTCAAGAGTGCGGAACTCACCGGACTGTGGGAGAAGAAACTCCGGCAGATTGAGCGCCACGACTACAGCGCCGCACAGTTCGTGGGTGAACTCAAGCAAATGGTCACCGACATTGTCAACAGTGTGCGTGCCGACAACTCAAACCGCAGAATCACACTGGTGACGGACGATGATGTGAAGGCAAAGTCCAAGTCAATCCGGAAGTCAGCAAAGTCTGCCGCCAGCAGCGCCAAAGCCTCAGGCAGCGCAAAGACAGTTGGCAATGCAAAAACAGCGGACAATGGTGATGCAAAATCGCCCAAATCCGTTGCCGCGGCAAACCAGAATGTGCCTGCAGGATTCCAACCAAGAAAAAGTAAAACCAAGACTTCTGCTCCAACCGTTGCGCCTGCATCGGCAACCGCTGCAGCGTCTGCGCCCATGCCGGCTGATGCCGACCAGTGGGTGGGACTGCCATGCCCGGTGTGTCATGTGGGACAAATCATAAAAGGCAAGACTGCCTACGGATGTTCGCGTTGGAAAGAAGGCTGCAATTACCGACGACCACTTGAAAACAATTAAGACGGAAGTGATAGACTTCCACGGCATTCCAGTCACAGTGGCATGGAGTGTGCCCAAGCGAGGCATCACCCTCAGAGTCAAGTCTCCGTACGGCAATGTGACGGTCTCTGCACCGTCGGGCGTGAGTGTGAATGAAATCGTGGATTTGCTCAGCCAGCGCCACGAGTGGATAATCAGGAACAGAGAGCGGATACTTGCCCAACCGCATCTGGTGCGACCCAAATACGAGGATGGCGAAAGCATCCTTCTGTTCGGACAACCCTACACCTTGCGCGTCATCCAGTCCGATACAGACTATCCAGGGGTTGGGGTCAAAACAGACTCTATTGTAATGACTGTGCGCAAGGGCACGAGTTTCGCAACACGCAAACGCATGTTGGACGACTTTCGCCTGCTGACGCTCGACTTCATGATTTCCGGTTTGCATGAAGCGTATTACAAGGAAATGCATTGCGACCCGATACCATTCCGGATAATGCGCCGCAAGAGCGTTTGGGGAACATTCAATGTGAAGAACCGCAGCATCATCTATAATTTGGCGCTGTCGCAAGTCGACCTCACCTATTTGCAATATGTGGTTGTTCACGAAATGACCCATCAGTATGTCCGTGCCCACAACAAGGAGTTCTACGACCGTGTGGCCGCTTTTCTGCCCAACTGGAAAGAACTCAGGGAAGGATTGCGGAAGTTTGCCGCAGAAAATGTCGTTTTTTAAGGCTTGAACACCCATAATATTGTTCTAATAAGTCAAAGAACAATAGAAGAAAACTGACTCCTACATAGCGAACTTGCGTTCGAACGACAGCGTGGTTGTCGGGCTGAAAGCCCAGCTACTATCAGCCCAGGGCAGCGCCCTGGGTAACCGAGCATATACCTATCCAGCGCCCTGTATGGGCAGTTGCATAAAGCAATGAGCATGCAGCTGTCCTTACAGGACGCACATGATACACTGGAAACATTTACCCAGGGTGTCGTTCTTCCGCTTCGCTCCAGAACTCTGCCCTGGGCTGATGGTAGTTGCCTCTTCGAGGCGCTGCATAGCGAGCATTCGCTCGAGCGTCATCGTCTACGCGGAGAAAGCTGACTCCTATTCCAGCTTCGTAACCATGGCTTGGACGTTTATCCCGAACGTAACAGAAGCCTTCATCCACATTGAAAAGTAGGTATTGCGTGCATGCAAAGCCTGTTTTTACATTGAAAAGAGGCTAAAGTGCGCATAAAAAACTGTCTTGTTTGTTGCATGACAGAATTTTTCTCTAAATTTGCATTATCAATTGAACTAATAAACACTGACTGATATGAACAAGAAAATCAAAGCGTTGATGTCGGCTTCGCTGCTGACGACAAGTGCATTGGGTCTGTCTGCCCAAAGCTATTCTTCGTTGTGGAACGCAGTGGGGGAGAGTAGCTCGAAGGACCAGCCACGACAGGTCGTCGAGGATGCCATGAAGGTCTACACGAAGGCTGCCGACGAAGGCAACTTCCCGCAGATGATGAAGGCGTGGATTGTGGTGTCGGAAACCAAGTGCACCCTCGATGCCGACAGTTTCAACATCGAGACCTTGCCCGAGGTGAAGTGCAAGAACCCTGTGGAGCAATCGGTGCACAATGCCATCATGGGCTCGGCATATCTCGCCATGTGCGGCGCTACGACCATTGCTTATGATGAAGACACGCAGCAGGAATACAAGGACAAGTCGGCTGAGTGCTTCCGGCAGGCACTGGCGGACAAGGATGCACTGGCAGCTGCCAAAGCCACGGACTATCTGCCCGTGGTGACCAAGGGAGAGAACAGCCGTCTGTGGGGCAACGACATGTATTCGGTAATCACGATGTTTGTGACCGACTATTCCTCTTGGGACGACGACTCCATCAATGTCATCCTGCAGGATGCGGCCCTATATTATAAGGAGCATGGCAACCTCAATGCAAGCACGCTGATGCAACTGAACCTGCTCAAGCGTACACGGTATGACGTGACAACCGCCTGCTACAGAACGGCTGTCAAGCAACTACTCGACGAATCGGAAACACTCGAGGCTGGGGCAGATGTTGCTGCTGAATATCTGAACGTGATGGAAGACGACGAAGCGTCGGAGGACGACCGTTGGCAGTTTATTAAGCGCGCCCGGGAACTCTACGGCAAGTCCACGCTCAAGAACTGTTTTGTGAATGCGGAGAACGAAATGAAGCAGCCCTCATGCCATCTGTCGTACTCATCCTGGCGGGATGTCGGCGCCGGCAATGCTCCGGATTTGTTCATCTATCCCGACCATCCCTTCTGCTTTACATTGGACTACGAGAACCTCACGTCGGCTGATGTGGAGGTCCGTGAATATGCAGGGAAAGAAAAAGACAAACTCAAGACCAGCGGCAAACTGGTGGACAAGCGCCACTTCATCCTCGCGACGGACAGCACCTGCCAGGCGCGCCGTGCCAAGGGAATGCCGTACAAGGGTTCGCAGATCGACACCCTCACTCTGCCTGCAGGAAAGTATGTCGTCGTCCTGAAGAGCAACGGACGGACCGACGTTCAGGAACTCAATGTCACCTCACTGCGCATCATTGTCCTTGAACAACCTCATGGCAAGCGCCTCTTCATCGTCGTGGACAACAAGACGGGAAAACCTGTTCCCGGTGCCACGCTCCGTATGTATGACCGGAAGAACAATGAGACTAAGGTGGTGTGCGACGAGACAGGCAGTTACATTTGCAGTGACGACAGAATAGAACAGGTTTCCGCTTCCATCAGCGACAAGGACCAATTGGAAAGGAATTATACCTGGGTCTATTCGTCATGGCGCCAACACGACCGGAACAACCTTGTCAAGTTCTACACAGACCGCACCATCTACCGACCGGGACAGACTGTGCATGTGTCGGGAATGGTCTACATCGGTGACGGCAAGGGTTGGATTAACGTCGTGCCCAACACCGAAGTGGCAGTGAAACTCTCGGATGCCAACGGTCAGGAAGTGGATTGCGACACGCTCAAGAGCAACGAGTGGGGCACGTTCAACACAAAGTTCGTCCTGCCCAAAGACCGGCTCCCGGGTATCTATTCGATTGCGATAAGTATCAACGGGTCGAGGATTGCTTCAGGCGGAATTCAGGTGGAGGAATACAAGCGCCCGACCTTCGATGCCACAGCCAAGGCGGTCGACGAAGGCAAGGAACTTGCGTTCGGCGATGCAGTGCAGGTACGGATTTCTGCCAAGACCTTTGCCGGAGTGCCGGTGCAGGGCGCTGGAGTGAAATACACCATCAAGAGCGGCACGGGCAGGTATCGCTGGAGCACCGACTGGGAGAAAATCGGCGAAGGACAGATGACGCTCGACAGCAACGGTGAGGCATTGGTGACCATACAGACCACGGCTGACACTACGAAACTGGAACTCGGCGATGTGGTGGGATACCGACTCACGGCTGAGGTGACCGACATCGCTGGCGAGACACATACTGCCGAATACAGTGTGTACCTCAGTGGCTTGGGCTTCTCGTTCCAGTTGCCTGTCATGGGCGGAATGATTGATTTGTCGAACCCGAAGGATATTCTGACCGTCAAAGCCGTCAACCCGAATGGCGAGGAAATGAAGGTGAACGGAACCTACAAGATAAAGAGAAACAACAATAGCGGCAAGAGCACCAGCGTCAAGAACGATGACGGCAACGACATGGAGACCATTGCCGAAGGACAGTTCGAGACTGGCAAGCCGATTTCTTTCGCAGGCCTTCCGATGGGCACCTATACCCTTGAGGTCTCTGCCAAGGACAGTCACGGACATCTGGTGACAGCACAGAGGGCGTACGACATCTACGACTCGGCAGAAGCAGTCGACCCGCGCACACGAATCAAGGCAGCCCCGACTTCGTTCGATGGCAACTTCTACGCCTGCTCCAAGCCGACATTCTCCGAAAGCCAACCTTGCGAAGTTCTGCTTGCGCCATGCGATGACGATGTCAATCTCTATTATTATATAATGTCGGATTCTATGGTGTTTGAGCAGAAGCAAATCCAACTGAACAAGCACCTTTACCGGTTCGACATCGACTACAAGAAGGAATATGGCGAGACAGCAACACTGGTACTGGCATTTGTGAGAAACGGACAGGCATTCACCAAGACTCAGCCCATCGCCTACCAGCGTCCCGATAACCGTCTGCAGTTGACATGGAAGACGTTCCGCGACAATCTGACTCCCGGACAGCAGGAAGAATGGATTCTGACAGTGAAGGACAAGGACGGCAACAGCGTGAAGGCTGCCGAGATGATGGCTACGATGTACGACGCTTCGCTCGACCAACTGATGCCGTTCAGTTGGGTGTTCAACTACAGTAACGTTTACTATTATTCGCCTCGTCTCCGTTTCATAGGACAGGGCAATTCCGACAACATCTGGTTGAACTTCCCGGTCAAGAATCTGACATGGAAGGACCACGACTACGACCGTCTGAGACCTTTCCATTACCTGGGTCTTGTCTCCGACGAAATTTCCCACGGACATGGCAGAATGCTGCTGCGCCGGGCTCCGATGATGATGAGTGCCAAGGCAACCAACCTGGCGCTGACTGAAGAAGAAAGCGTGGGCAATGCAGTAGACCAATCGCTGGTCGGACGCATAGCAGGATTGGACATGGAAAAAGTGGAATCAGCAGCCGAAGCCGAAGAAACATCCGCCGTATCTGAAGTCAAGAGCGAAATGAGTGCTTCAAACCGTATGCGCAGCAACTTCAACGAGACTGCATTCTTCTATCCGCACCTCACCACCGACACCGACGGCGACGTGCATATCGCCTTCACCCTGCCCGAGAGTCTGACCACCTGGCGCCTGCTGGGTATGGTACACACCAAGGACATCAAATATGGTTTGATTGACACAACCTGCGTGGCGAAGAAAAACTTTATGGTGCAGCCCAATATGCTGCGATTCGTGCGTGAGGGCGACAAGGTAAGCATCGTGTCGAGAGTCATCAACCAGGGCACGGCAGACCTTAAGGCGCAAGTCCTCTTCCGTCTACTGGATGCAGAGAGCGGCAAGGTGGTGCACAAAGGAACAAAAACACTGCAGATAGCCGCAGGACAGACCGAACCAGTGGCGTTCGACTATGCAGTGACCGACCAGTATCCGTTGCTCGTGTGCGAGATTACAGCTGAGGCAGGCAACTGCTCCGACGGCGAACGCAACTATCTGCCGGTGCTTACTGCCAAGCAGTACATCACCGAGACCGCACCTTTCTATATTAGCGGCAGCGAGAGCAAGACAGTCGACCTCTCCACACTGTTCAATGGCAACAGCCCGTCTGCCACCCAGCGGCGCATGACGCTTGAATACACAGCCAACCCGGCATGGACAGCCATCGAGGCTCTGCAAGGCATCCGTGTGCCCGACAACAGCAGCGCCATCAGTTATGCAGCATCCCTCTATGCCAATACCACAGCCAGTCGCCTGGCACAAAGCATACCAGGATTCAAGGAGGCACTCGAGTCACAGCGCAATGCTGCTTCGGCTTCTGCTGACGATAAGTCCGGTACTTCTGCTGACGCCAACTCTGTCTCTGCCATCAACTCCGAACTGGCAGACAACGAGCGCATGAAGGACATCGTACTGCGCGAATCACCGTGGTTGCGCGATGCACTGCTCGAGTCCGACCAACGTGCCGCACTGCTCGACCTCTTCGACGAGAACTTGATGAGCCAGCGCACAAAGACTGCCAAGGACAAGTTGAACGACCTGCAGAAAGCCGACGGTTCATGGAGCTGGTTCGACGGAATGACCGGCAACTTCTATGTGACCCTCGCCGTGTGCGAAGACCTTGCCCTGCTTGGTTCGGACGACAGCGAGGTGCAGGCAATGCTCGAACGGGGAATGCAGTACCTGGACCAGGAGATGTACCGCCAGTATAATGACCCTAAACGCGACAAGGACTACTTGGGCAACACCGATATGCGCTACCTCTTCATCAGTTCGCTTCAGCCCGACAGACACGTGGGCAAGGACATCCGGAAGATGCGCGAGGATTGGCTCGGGCAAGTGGAGAAGTCCGTGCGCGACCTCACCATCTACGGCAAGGCAAACTGCGCCTGCTTCCTCCGCACGTTCGGACACGGGAAGGCTGCCGACGAGTTCCTGCAGTCTGTCATGGAATACACAGTAACCAAACCAGGCATGGGACGTTACTACGCCACCGATGCAGCCTATTATTCGTGGTGCGACTATCGCATTCCGACCCAACTTGCTGCCATGCGTGCTGTGCGCCAGTCGCAGATGACAGACAAGAACACCATTCTTGCTGACATGCAAGTGTGGTTGCTCCGACAGAAGCAGACACAGATGTGGGACAGTCCGATGAACACCATCAGTGCCGTGAGCTACTTGCTGGAAGACTCATCCAACCTTACCGATGCTTCCGTGCCTCAGTTCCGCATTGACGGCAAGAATATCTCTGCCCCGATTGACACGACCAAGTTCCTGGCACAGCAACTCGGATATGTGCACACGGAAATAGATGGAAAGACTGCGGCGAAGGGTGTAAGGGAACTGAAGGTTGTACCTGCAGACCGCAGCAATTTGCAGAATGGCTCACAGAATAATTTGCAGACTGGTTCGCAAGACGCTTCGCAAAACTCCCGTATCTCCTGGGGCGCAGTGTCAGTCCGCTTCCTCGAGAACATGGACCAGCTGAAGACCCAGTCGTCGGGCGAACTGAAGATTGCGCGCCGTCTGCTCGTGGGCGGCAAGACCTTCGACCCGCAGACCTCTACGCTCAAGGTGGGCGACCGAGTGACCATGCGCCTCACAGTGACTGCCGACCGCGACATGGACTTTGTGCAGGTTCACCTGCTTTCGCCAGCTTGCTTCGAACCGACAGCCCAAAGCAGCGGCTACTGCTGGATGAACGGACGGGGCGGCTATGTGGCACGTCATGATGCTTCTACCGACCTCTTCTTCGACACGTTTGCCAAGGGCACAGTGACCTTCGACATCGACTACTACGTGACCCGCACCGGCGAATATCTCACCGGAGCAGCCACCGTGCAGTGCGCCTATGCACCGGGATTCTCGGGCCACACGGGCAGCATGAGCGTAAAGGTCAGCGAGTAAGTCCAGCCAAGCCTTAGCATGGTGTCTTGACGCAAGTCATGCATTCAGTCAGATATCAACCCATTGAAAGCTGTTGTGTGCAAATCAGTGAAACTGCAACACAACGGCTTTCTTTGTGTCTTCAGATTGGAAAATTCACAAGTTTTGAAGTGAGTGTGCAAAAAACGCGTGAAACCATTGCACATGGGGATTTGTCTTGTGAAATTTGAGAAAATATCGATGATATCTTGTTGCAGTTGTGGAGCATATAAACTAATTTTGCATCGGAAATAGAACATAAAGGCATTAGATATGATTGAACATTTTCTGAAGAAAGTTGAATTCTCAAGCATGGAGGACTTTGAAAAGAACCTCGAGTTCGTTGTCCCCGAGAACTTCAACTTTGCATACGATGTTATGGACCGCTGGGCTGCTGAGGCTCCGGACAAACTGGCTTTGTTGTGGACCAACGACAAGGGCGAGGAACGTAGATTCACATTTGCAGACCTCAAGCGCATGAGCGACAATATCGTGTCATTCCTCACTGCACTTGGCATTCAGAAGGACGACATGGTGATGTGCATCCTCAAGCGCAGATACCAGTTCTGGCCTTTGATTCTTGCCCTGCACAAGATTGGTGCCGTGGTCATCCCAGCCACTTATCTGCTTACCAAAAAAGACATCATATATCGCTGCGAACAAGCCGACATCAAGGCAATCGTAGCTTGTGGAGACGAAGACATCATCGAACACATCGATTCAGCCTTTCCTTCATGCCCAACCGTGCAGCAGCGCATCAGCATCGGTCCGGTGGTTCCGGAAGGGTGGGTGGCTCTCACCGAGAACGACATCCAGAACGGATTCGGCAGCACCGATAACACCGTGAAGGAATTGCGCAGAAAGCACTATGGCGGTCGCCACAACCACATGATCATGTATTTCACCAGCGGAACAAGCGGCGAACCGAAGATGGTGATGCACGACTACACCTATGCACTCGGACATCTTGCCACAGCCGCATTCTGGCACAACATCACCCCCGAGAGCCTGCACCTCACAGTGTCCGACACCGGATGGGGAAAAGCCGTGTGGGGAAAACTCTACGGACAATGGATTGTGGGCGCCACAGTGTTCGTCTACGACCACGACATGTTCCGTCCGTCGGATTTGCTCGGCATGATAGCAAAATACCATGTCACCTCCTTCTGTGCACCACCGACAGTCTATCGCTATCTGGTGCGTGAGGACCTTAAGAAGTACGACCTGTCATCATTGCAATATGCCACAACCGCAGGCGAGGCACTCAACCCATCGGTTTCCGACAAGTTCTTCGACCTCACCGGACTGCGCATACGTGAAGGATTCGGACAGACCGAGACCACCTGCACTCTTGGCACATACAAGTGGATGGACGTGAAACTCGGCAGCATGGGCAAGCCAAATCCGCAGTACGACATCCATCTGATGGTCGACGGCAAGGAAGTGGGCACGAATGAAGTAGGGGAGATTGTCATCCGCACAGCAGAGAACATCCCATTGGGACTGTTCAATGAGTACTACCGCAACGAAGAACTGACCAAGGAAGTATGGCACGACGGCTACTACCACACAGGCGACCTTGCCACACGCGACGAGGACGGTTACTACTTCTACGTAGGCCGCTACGACGATGTCATCAAGAGCTCCGGCTACCGCATCGGTCCGTTCGAAGTGGAGAGCGCACTGATGACCCATCCTGCAGTGCTCGAGTGTGCAGTCACCGCCGTTCCCGACGAACAGCGCGGACAGGCAGTGAAAGCCACAGTGGTTCTTGCTCGCGGCTACGAGCAGATGAAGGGCAGCCGCAGTTTCGTTCATGAACTGAAGGAACACGTGAAGAAAGTGACTGCAGCCTACAAGGCACCGCGCATCATCGAGTTCGTCGACGAGTTGCCAAAAACCATCAGCGGCAAAATCCGCAGAGTGGAAATACGCCACGACGACCAGTCTTCAGCAGAGTAAAGGCAAATAGTCTTCTGTAGAGTAAAGACAGTGGGCTTTCTGTGAAGCGAAAGACAAAAAACAAAGATAAAGATAATCGGAAGCACATGTTTCCGATTATTTTTTTTACCTTTGCATCTTGAAAGTTCACCCGATAACTAAGGACAACTAAACTAATTATGAACAGATATTTCTTCATAGCCATTATGGCTTTGTTTACTTGCTTGCAAGTTTCAGCCCTTGACGAAGACAAGGACAGCGTCATTGCAATGACAGCAGCCGACCTGGGCAAACTCTATAAGTCCGTTTCCTACAAAAGGACAAGTGTGCACGACCCTTCCATCGTGAAGGCAGGCAACAAATACTACATCTACGGGTCCCACCGTGCAGCAGCCGTCACCAGCGACCTGCAGAACTGGACATGGCAGAAATGGTATTACGGTGTGCCTAAGTCAAACGGCTCAGTGACCAGCACCGAGAGCTACGAAGGCGTGTTTAACAACAGTCAGACCAAGACAGTGAAGATACTGCAGGGCACCGACACCGTCGAGACCACTCTTGCCAATTTCGATGCCGAAGCATGGCGCTACACTGAAGCCAACGCCTCGCTGGAAGGATGCCAGTGGGCGCCCGACATCATCTGGAATCCACATATGCAGAAGTGGTGTCTCTACATGAGCCTCAATGGCGACGACTGGCGCTCGGCAATCGCACTGCTCACCTCCTCGTCCGTCACCGGTCCGTTCGTCTACCAGGGTTCGGTAGTCGTCTCCGGTTTCCATTGGAACAGCACCGACTACAAGAAGACCGACCTTGAACTGGCAATAGGGGAGCAGACCTCGCTGCCCTCACGCTACAACCTCGGGAAGAAATGGGGCGAGCGCTGGCCCAACTGCATCGACCCCTGCGTGTTTTTCGATGAAGAAGGCGAACTGTGGATGAGCTACGGATCATGGTCGGGCGGAATCTTCATCCTCAAACTCGACAAACAGACCGGACTCCGCGACTACACCCACACCTATCCCGATGTCAATGCATCCAGCAATGCCGTGAGCAGCGACCCCTACTTCGGAAAGAAGATTGCCGGAGGCTATTATGTTTCGGGCGAAGGTTCCTACATCGAGCATATCGGCAGCTACTACTACCTCTTCGTCACCAATGGCGGACTCAATTCCGACGGCGGCTACGAGATGCACTACTTCCGTTCATCCACACCCGACGGCACCTACGTCGATGCCAGCGGCAACAATGCACGCTACTCCAGCTATCAGATGAATTACGGACCCTATGCAGCCACAACCCGTGGCATGAAAGTGCTCGGGGCCTACCAGTGGGAGAACATGTCGCTCTGCGAGCTCAGCCAGGGCCACAACTCCATGCTGCTCGACGACGACGGCAGGGCATACATCGTCTACCACACCCGTTTCAATGGTGGCGACGAAGGACATGCAGTGCGCGTCCACCAGCTCTTCCTCAACAACAAAGGATGGCTCGTTGCCTCACCGTTCGAGTTCAACGGACTCAACGGCTCCAACTCACAGTACAAGCAGGCAGACATCGACTCCACCGAGTTGTGCACCACAAACGACATCGTCGGCACCTACAAAGTGCTGCTCCATCCCTATAAGGTGGATTATACCAACCTTGCCTATTCGTCACCCCAGACCATCGAACTCCGTCAGAGCGGACTCATCTCCGGCGACTACTATGGACGCTGGTCAGTAAAGGAAGGCACATCCTACATCACGCTGCGCCTGCGCCTCAAAGGGACCACCGCCTACACCGAATACTACGGAGTGATACTTCCGCAGACCGTCACCTACAGCAACATGCCGTCCATCTGCTTCTCGGCAATAGCCAACAACGGTGTGAGCATCTGGGGATGCAATGTCGACGGAAACTATGCAGTCGACCTCACCCACAACAATTTCACCATGCCGTTCTCATCGCGCCAGTACGTGAAGCAAGACCTCGACCTCACCACCAATGTCGGTTTTTGGGGAAGTACCATCGCCTGGAAGTCATCCAATCCCGAACTCCTGTCCGACGACGGCAAGCTTCAGGTTCCATACTATGCCGACGGCGACTCCATAACCATTGTGGGACTCACCTACACCATCCAGAAGGACAACTATGCCTACAGCTTCACCCGCAATGTCCGTGTCCGCACCTACAAGTCATTGCTCTGCGAAAAGGGTGATGTCAATATGGACGGCTGCATCGACACCCAGGATGTCCTGAACGTGTACGAATACATCCAGAGCAACACGTCAGCCAAAGAATCCCCCATCCAGGACGTCAACGGCGACGGCACAGTCGACACCCAGGATGTTCTCACAATCTACGAGTACATGAGGGATAAATAAATTTGTTCAAGTGTCTCCGATACTTTCGCCCGCCGCAGGACGATAAACTATGCCTTCGGCAAATAAACAGATGCACGTCCAAATGGTAGGAGTCAGCCATCTCCGAGGACGTAGACGTTTACAATCGAGCGTCAGCTCGCAATGTATTTCAGACCGCATGGTAGGAGTCAGCTTTCTCCGAAAGCGTAGACGATAACGCTCGAACGTAAGTTCGCTTATATTACAGTCCACAAACTCGCACTCGCTTTAACGCTCTCGGAGAGAGCTAGCTCCTATTGCCATTCGGCTGGTAAGTCTTTTCCTTCAGGTGTGGTTTGGGGTTGGCTGCTATCAGGCAAAGGGTGGGGCAGTACCTGCCCCGTTTGTCAGTTGCTGCTCATGCATCCGTAGACTGCAAGTACGTCTTGGGTGTCGACGAGTCCGTCGCCGTTCACGTCTTCTGTGGTGGCGGATGTCACTTCGGATGCGTTCTGCATGAAGGCATAGATGCTCAGCACGTCTTGGGTGTCGATAAGTCCGTCACCGTTCACGTCTTCAGGACTGGATGAGGAGAGGCAAATCCAACCGAACTTGTCGCCTGATGCCAGGTTGTTGGTGAACGTGCCTGCCGAGCTGTCGACTATCCGCTTCACGCGCGTACCATATATAAGTGTAGTGCCGTCGCTGCTGTAGGTTTTCATGTCGATGTAGCGGCGGATGACGGCTGCTGTGGGATAGTTGTAGGTCTGGGGCGCTCCGAAGATGTACGGGCTCTTGAGGTAAAGGGTGTCTGCTCCTTCAGAGATGGTTCCGTCGGGATTTGTGGCACGGAATGCTTCCTGTCGGTATGCTGTTCCGTACACTGGGTTAGGTCCTACTCCGGCACTGATGAGCAGGGTGCTGTTGATTTTTCCCTGACCTGGGGTGCATGCGAAATAGTTCATGGTCTGCGCCAGCTTGAGTTCTTTGCCTAAGCCGGCTTCGTAGAAGGCTGTTGCCTTGAATCCGGTGTTGGTCACGTCCCAGATGCGTACGTTTATGGGGCTGGTCTTGAGCGACGGTTTCAGTTCGGTGATGACCACGGGCACTACTCCTTCGGCAAATGGCTGGGTGAAGGTGACTTGGACGGTGTCGGCATTGACTTTGACATTGCCTATCTCTACGTTTACATCTCCGAATGAGTAGTTGCCTGCAACCATTGCGAGGAACGGCACTTGTTCTGTGGACGACAGGTCTTGGCTTCCGGACTGTGTCCAGGGCTTCATCTGATAGGAGAAGCCTCGTGTTGATGCATTGGTGATGAGCGATACGGGGGTGGTGTCGGAGTTCTTGAGTGTGTAGAGTCCGGTGAATACGGCTGGCATGGCGCTGAGCAGTGTGTCGAAATCGATGGAGATGCTGTTGGTGTTGGTCACGTCAATCATGCCGTACTGTAAGTTGTCGTCTCCCTTGGATGAACCTACGGTCACTGATGCCTCGCCGGAATATCTTATGGCTTTGCTGCCGACTCCGTAGACTGCCACGCGATAGTAGTTGGCTCCTGCTTCGGGATAGTCGGTGTAGTTGTAGAGGGCACCGCTGCCGCTGTTCTTGTCTTTCAGACTGATTCTCTTCAGTTGGGTGTATTTTGTCTCGCCCGGGCGACGGCATTCGATGACCATGGAGTCGAGCATGTCGCCATTGTTGTCGTTCCATGACAGTGCGAATGCTCCTGATGATTTTGTGTAGGTTCCGGTGAGGTTGGTAGGGTTGGAGTACACTACCTTTGGAGTGTATTGCTTGTCGGCTCTGTAGCCCAGTCCGTCGTCCATGTCGGCATAGTACTTGCCGAGGGTTGACAGGGTGCCGTTGTGGTAGACTTTTGATGCTACGGCTTCGCTGTTCCAGTAGGCATAGCGTTCGATGAGTGCATTGCTGTTGAGTGCATCGAGTATTGGCTTGGTGCCGTTGTAGCATATCTTCTGGTTTTCTTCGGAGAATGAACCGGTGTCACTCACTGAGCCGAATATTCCGTTGTGGTTCCAACTGGCTCCCCACACCCATTCGCTTATCCATATCGGACGTCCGTTGCCGTAGTTGCTGCTGTACCATCCGAAGTTGTAGAACTGGTTGGCTGGCCAGTAGCAGTGGAGGTCGAGCACATCGCAGCGCCATCCGCGTGCATCGATGGAGTCGATGAATGATTTCAGATGGTTCATCGATCCGTCGTGGGAACTCTCGGATAGGAGTCGCATGCCTGTGCGCATCAGGGTCTGCCAGCTGCCGAGCACGTTGTCCACTGAACAGGGCGCTTCATCGGCAGAGTTGCCTGGCTCGTTGTTGTTCTTGAGGTGGCAGGAGAAATCGGCTGACCCGAGGGCTGAGATGGACGGGTAGCCTTCCTTGTAGTGATGGGGTATATATTCGCAGTCGGGCAGTTTGTCGAATCCTTCCGGATTTGGCCACATACGGTAGCACCATGAGGCGTTGAGTGCGGAGATGGTTGCTTCGTCGTTGCAGTCGGCTATTCCTGCCTTGCGTGCATTGAACCACTTGAAGAGACGGTAGGAAGAGGCTCTGCCGCTCATGTTGTCGGGCATGTTGATTTCGAGGTCTTCCTTGTCGGCTATGAAGCAGCGGCTGTAGCCCCATCCGGCTGTGCCGAGGGCAAATGTCACCATGTAGCCTCGCTTCAGTTTGAACGACTTTATCTGGTTGTTGAGGTCGTTTGTGGTAAGGGTTTTCATGAATCCGCCGGAGTGTCCTTCGGAATAGTCGGTGCACGACTCGCCCTGGAAATCCTTTTCGGTGTAGCACACGAGCGGATGGAAGTCGGAGTTGTCATAGGGGAAGATGATTGTGCCGTGGTTGTACATGCGCACCTGGCAGTTGGTTCCGTTGACTGCTTTCTTTCCGTTGATGTAAACGTTGCCCATCCAGTTCTTCAGCACTACACTTGGCTTGATTTTCTGAATGATGAGCACTGCATGCTCGGTGTCGGTGAGGTCGACGCTTCCTGCAGTGGCAAACGGGTTGCTTCCGGTGATGGTGTAGTCTACGTCGGTGTCGACAGTGACTGCTGATGTCACTTGGGAAACAGATACGACGGTGTTGGCTGCATGTATGTTGAAGACGATGCAGAGTACCAATAATGTAATAGTAGTTAGACGTTTCATGTGTTGAGCCTATTATTGAATAGTTGTTGAATCAGTAAGTTCATGGCTTTTTCATTGCCGATGCAAAAGTAACAATAAATTTTGTGATGACAAATACTGGCACCGTTTTATCTGTGTGCTTCTTTCTCAAAACAGGGGTTTTGGGGCAGTTTGTCATAAAAAAGGGCAGTTTGTAACCGCGGTTTCCTTTTTTTTATGTAACTTTGCACGCGATAGTAAAAGTATAAATATGGAATTTACTGCACAACAGGTTGCGGCATACATCGATGGAACGATTGAAGGCGATGCAAATGCCGTGATAAACAATTTCGCGAAGATAGAGGAAGGCGTACCGGGAGCCATTTCGTTTCTTGCCAATCCTCATTACGAACATTATATATATGAGACTCTGTCGTCGGTGGTACTGGTGAATGATGATTTCAAGCCAGCGCAACCGGTGAAGGCTACTCTTATCCGTGTGAAGAACGCCTATGAGGCAGTCAGCAAGTTGCTTCAGCTCTATGAATCCATGAAGCCGAAGCCAAGGGGCATCAGTCCGATGGCTTTTGTGGCTGAGACTGCAAAGATAGGCAAGGATGTGTACATCGCACCGTTTGCCGTGGTGGAAGACGGAGCCGAGATAGGCGATGGGGTGGAACTCTATCCTCATGTGACTGTCGGCAGTCATACTTCGGTAGGCAATGGCACAATCATATACAGCAATGCCGTGATTTATCATGGGTGCAAGATTGGCGCAAACTGCATTCTTCATGCAGGGTGCGTGATTGGAGCCGACGGCTTCGGTTTTGCTCCTACTGCCAACGGTTACGAGAAGATTCCGCAGATTGGCATTGTCACCATCGAAGACAATGTGGAGATTGGTGCAAACACCTGTGTTGACCGATCTACAATGGGGACGACCATCGTGCACAAGGGTGTGAAACTGGACAACCTCATTCAGATAGCCCACAATGTGGAAGTGGGCAGCCATACTGTGATGTCAGCCCAGGTGGGTGTGGCAGGCAGCTGCAAGATAGGAGAATGGTGTATGCTCGGCGGACAAGTGGGCGTTGCCGGTCACATAACCCTTGGCGACAAGGTTTATGCCGGAGCACAGTCGGGCATTCATGGCGGAAATAAAGTCCGGAAGGGCAACTGCACAGTGATGGGTTCTCCAGCTATCGAGCACCTGAACTTTGCCAAGAGTTCAGCGGCATACAAGAACTTGCCGGAGATGGTGAAGACGATGAATGAACTACAACGGGAAATTGAAGAACTAAAGAAACAAGTATGGAAAAACAATTGACCCTGAAGGATTGCTTTACCGTAAAGAGTAAAGGACTGCATACAGGAAAAATGATAACGGCTCGGTTCTGCCCTGCACCCGAGAACTACGGATACAAGATTGTGCGTATGGACATGGAAGGACAACCCGTCATCGAATGTACATCGGAGAATGTGGTGGAAACCACCCGCGGAACTGTCGTTGCAGGAGGCGAGGTAAAGGTCAGCACCATCGAGCATGCTATGGCTGCACTCTATGCATCGGGCGTGGACAATTGCAAGATTGAACTTGACGGCGCTGAGATGCCGATTCTCGACGGAAGTGCAGAGATATTCATTGAGGAAATACAGAAGGTGGGACTGGCAGAGCAGAATGCGGAAAAGAAATACTTCAGTGTTGACCACGAGATCGTAGTCGATGGTGACCGTGGCGAACATATCGTCATCAGTCCGTGCGACCATCTGTCGTTCGACATCACCATCGCATTCCAGTCGAAGATGCTGGAGAGCCAGTCTGCAACTCTCGATAATGTGAAGGATTTCCCGTCGGAGATTGCGTCAGCCCGAACTTTCGTGTTCGTGAGAGACATCCAGCCTCTGTTCGAACTCGGCTACATAAAGGGTGGAGACCTGGACAATGCCATTGTCATCTATGAGAATGAGTTGCCACAGGAGAAACTCGACTCCATCGCAGACGAGATGGGAGTGCCTCACATGGATGCAGCCAAACTGGGCTTCCTGAACCGGAAACCGCTCACATGGCAAAACGAGATGGCACGCCATAAACTTCTGGATATAGTGGGCGACCTTGCGCTTGTGGGAGTACCATTGAAAGCAAAGGTGACGGCTCTGCGTCCGGGACATACTATAAATAATAAGGTGGCAAGAGCCATCAAGGCAGAAATCAACAAACAGAACTAAACAAGATATCAAATGTCGAAAATAAGTCCTTTAGCATTTATTGACCCTGAAGCAAAAATAGGTGAGGGGTGTACGATAGGTCCGTTCTGCTTCATAGACAAAGGAGTGGAAATAGGCGACAACAATGAGTTGATGAACAGTGTCACTCTGTTGAAAGGAACAAAGATGGGCAACGGAAACCTCGTGTTCCCGGGTGCAGTGATCGGTGCCATTCCACAAGACTTGAAGTTCAAGGGCGAAGAGTCTACCGTAGTGATTGGCGACAACAACCGCATACGCGAGAATGTTACTATCCACAGAGGAACAGCCAGCAAGGGCACCACTATCGTTGGCAACAACAACCTTATCATGGAAAATGCCCATATCGCCCATGACTGCGAGTTTGGCAGCAACATCATAATGGGCAACTCAACCAAACTGGCAGGTGAGGTGAAGGTGGACGACAATGCCATACTCAGCGCCACAGTGCTTGTACACCAGTTCTGCCGCATTGGCGGTTACACCATGATTCAGGGCGGTACACGCACCAGTATGGACATACCTCCGTTTGTGATTGCCGCACGCGAACCGGTTGCTTACTGCGGTCTGAACATCGTGGGACTGCGCCGCAGGAATTTCTCTGCAGAACTGATCAACGACATTCACAATGCCTACCGCATCATATACAACAGTAACCTGAAGATTTCAGAGGCACTCGAACAAATCCGAGAGACAATCACCATAGGTCCGGAAGTTCAGTACATCGTCGACTTTGTGGCTGCATCACGTCGTGGAATTATTCGTTAAAACCGGAATAATATGATTTTTAGATTTATTCTTATCTCAGACGAGGCAGAAGACTTCATGAGGGAAATCCAGCTTGACTCGGATGCTACGTTCCTGGATTTCCACAAGGCAATCCTTGATACTTGTGGCTATAAGAATGACCAGCTCACCTCTTTCACTATCTGTGAGAACGGATGGGAGAAACGCCAGGAGATAACCCTTGAGGAAATGGATACCGACAGCGACGAGGATTCGTATGTGATGGCAGACACTCCACTCAGCGAGTTCATTGACGAAGAGAAACAGCATCTCCTCTATACTTTCGACCCTCTTGCCGAGCGCTGCTTCTTCATTGAAGTGGCAGAGATTGTGACCGGCAAACATCTGAAGGAAGCGAAGGTGACACGCAAGTTGGGCAAGGCACCGCAACAGACAATAGACTTCGACGAATTGCTTTCGCGAAATCCTATTCCTGCAAGCAGCGACACCGGCTTGGACGATGACATGTTCGGCGATGGAATCGACGACGAGGAACTGGATGTAGAGGGAATGGAAATCAGTGACGGCAATCCTTACGAATAAGAATGGCGCCGGTGACTGATTCAAGACAAAATACGCTGGTGGTTCTGCTTGGACCTACAGCAGTTGGAAAGACAGAGCTTAGCATTTCACTTGCTAAGCTCTTGTCGTGTGATGTGATTTCCGCAGATTCCCGTCAGATATATAAAGACATAACAATCGGCACAGCCAAACCTTCGGTGGAAAGCATGCAGGGAGTGACGCATCGTTTCATTGACGTGCTGCCTTTGGAACAGTACTATAGCGCGGCGCAGTATGAGCAGGATGCACTGCGGATGATTGATGCGCAGTTCGGCAAGGGGCAATATGCCTTGATGGTGGGAGGCAGCATGATGTATATAGATGCAGTGACCAAGGGCATTGACGATATCCCGACCATAAAACCCGAAGTGCGCGACGTAATGAAGAAACGTCTGGAGATTGTGGGACTTGATGTCTTGTGCGGTGAACTTCGTCTGCTCGACCCTGAGTACTATAAAGTGGTGGATACGAAGAACCCGAAACGTGTGGTGCATGCACTCGAGGTCTGCTATCAGACAGGACAAACCTACACTTCATTCCGGAAGAGTACCATGAAGCAACGTCCGTTCCGAATAGTGAAGATTGGTCTGCGCAGGGAACGAGACAATTTGTTTGCCCGGATAGACGAACGTGTCGACCAAATGATGCGTGACGGATTGCTGGATGAGGCACAGCGACTGTATCCAAAACGTGAACTCAACTCCCTGAATACTGTTGGCTATAAGGAACTGTTCAAGGTGATTGAGGGAGAGTGGCAACTGGACATGGCTGTGGCACGACTAAAGAAGAACACGCGTGTGTATGCCAAGAAGCAGATGGCCTGGTTTGCCCATGATGACGAGATTCATTGGATTGATGTCGACAAACAGACTCTTGCCCAACAACTTGAACAAATTGTCGGGATTGTCGGACTCAAGCCTTGATGCGCTGTCCGGTCTTAGTGGCTTGTCTGCCTGTTGGGGGCAAGTCCGTAGTTCATCATGCGGTAGTGTGCCAGGTTTTCGTATTCAGTTCCCGGTCGTCCGTAGTTGGCATAGGGGTAGATAGAAATGCCTCCACGAGGAGTGAAGAACCCGGTTACCTCAATATATTTTGGGTCCATCAACCGTATCAGGTCTTTCATTATTATATTTACGCAGTCCTCATGGAAATCTCCGTGATTGCGGAAACTGAAGAGGTAGAGTTTCAGACTCTTGCTCTCCACCATGCGTTGGTCGGGCAGATAACTGATTCTGATTTCAGCAAAGTCGGGTTGACCTGTGATGGGGCATAGGCTGGTGAATTCCGGACAGTTGAACTGCACCCAGTAGTCATTGTCCTTGTGCTTGTTCTCGAAACTCTCCAACACATCGGGCGCATAGTCCATCCTGTATTCAGCCTTCTTTCCGAGCGACTTCAGTCCTTCTTTCTCTCTGTTCATGTCTATATCTGTATCTTTTGCGGTTGGCACTAAAATCCTGCAAAACATTTTTAGTGACAGCCCTATGGGTAATCAAATGTCCTTTATCTTGAATGCGTTGTATGAGATATTCTCGTCGTATGTGTCGGTCTGCTCGTGCCGTTTCACAATGCGTACTACCTTGATTGTTATAGGCAGGGCAATCACTTCATACAGCGTCTTTGCAACTACTTGCGTCAGCATGAGTCCTACAAGTATCTGTACCGTTACAGCCGGTTGTCCCGAGAAGATAAGTGGGAATACATAGAACGCCAACGGGAAGAAAATGATTGAGTCGGCACATTCGCCTACGATGGTGGAGGATATTGCCCTCAACGAAAAATAGTAGTTGAAATGTCCTTTGTTCCTGTCTGCCAGTTTCATCTTGCTCATGACCATGGCATTGAGAAACGAGCCGACGATGAATGCCAGGAAACTGGCGGCAGTCACTTGTGGTGCAAAGAGAAACACTTCGCGGAACGCAGCGTCGCCGTTCTCTTCTATTGGCGGCAGTATGCTGGCAATGCTGCCCAATGCCACTACAAAGAAGTTCATCAGAAATCCTGTCCATATAATCAGCCTTGCCTTCCTGTAGCCCCATACCTCGGCAATGCAGTCGTTGAGGATGTAGGAGATGGGGAACACGAGAAATCCGCATGTGAGGTTTATCGGGCCAAACAGATGAAAAACCTTTGTTTCGAGGAGATTGGATGTGATGAGACAAACGCAGAAGAGAATTCCCATCAGCATGAAGTAGATGCTTACAGTCTTTACTTGTTTCATGATTCTTGTTTTTTTAGCGTGGTGTTCAAGCACACGCCCCCTTGGGGATGGTTGTTTGTATCTTGCAATCTCTGCGCATGAAGCCGATGCCCAAAGATTTCGGCTGCAAAGGTAGCGCTTTTTCCGGACAACACAAAATAAAGGCTGATAATTCCGGAATCACACGGCAGGATTGGGGTAGAATCAAAACAAAAAGAAGGGGAAATATCATCCTGCGATGGTATTTTCCCCTCACTTCGGTAAACATTAACCTTTAAATCAATTCAAACATATCTATTCAGTGGGTTCCGCTATATTATCCAATCTTGATTTGCCTTGAGGCCTTAGGCTCTTCTTTTACGACAACCTTCGGCAGAGTTACGGTCAATACACCGTTTTCCACTTTGGCTTCAATCTTGGTCTTGTCGACATCCTCAGGCAGAATCAATGTCTGCTGGTACTTAGAGTAGGCGAACTCGCGACGCAAGTAGCGTACATTCTCCTTCGGCTCCTTCTGCTCGTCGTTGTGCTCTTCCTTCTTCTCCATCTTGACCACCAAGTCATTGTCTTCGTTGATTTCAATGCTGAAGTCCTCCTTCTTCATGCCTGGAGCAGCCAACTCTACTGTATAGTTCTTCTCGCTCTCTGAAACGTTGATAGCAGGTGCTGTTGCGTTTGCCTTTGGCATCCAAGTGTTGTCAAAGAAATCATTGAATATTTCTGGAAGCCATCCGTTTGTTCTTTGTAACTGTCTCATAGTAAAATCTCCTTCTTATTTTAATTGTTGTACTTCTGTTTTGTTTTGAACTCTTGTTGTCAAACGTTCGCTTATCATAATGCAAAGTGCCGTGCCATATTGAAAGAATGGTGAATCTACGACAAATTGGCGGATTATTATAGCAAAATGGCAGAATTGTTTTGTTTGTGAGCCTAAGTTATGTCAGAATCTCTTCATTGGAATTGTGCGCTGTATATATAGCGAGCATTCGCTCGAGTGCATTGTAATAGGAGCTAGCTTTCTCCGAAAGCGTTAAAGCGAGCGAAGGCTCGTGGGCTGTAATATATGCGAGCATTGTCGAGTGCATTGCAATAGGAGCTAGCTCTCTCCGAGAGCGTTAAAGCGA
>CAVISR010000029.1:0-28636 GCA_963645405.1 Acutalibacteraceae bacterium | reverse complement strand
CGAGCATCCCTGCCTACTCTCAAGGTGCAAGAGAAGTCTGGACTACTTGAATGTACGTCACGTGGCAAACACCCACACAGTATACAGGCAGAGGACGTTTTATCTGCATTGTGCAACTTCCTCGTAAGCGAAAGGCACGAAGGACGACGGGTTTATATTCCCGAAAATAGGCTACACAACACGTTCGAACAGCGTTCGCTATGTAGGAGTCAGCAATAATGTGTTGGGTTTTATGTTTTGTGTTAGCCGTCCGGATGGGAGCGTTGAATTGCGCAATTAGGAGTCAGCCGTCTCCGACGGCGTAGACGTTGACGTTCGAGCGCAGCTCGCATTTGTTTTACAGCCCACGTTCCCGCACACGCTTTAACGCTCTCGGAGAGAGCTAGCTCCTATTGCGATTGCGCTCGAGCGCAATTCGCAAATATCGTCGTTCGAGCCTACGCTCGCCATGTAGGAGCCAGCTTTCTCCGAAAGCGTCGGCGATAACGCTCGAGAGCCAGCTCGCTATATTTGCTACGCGCTAATTCCCACGCTTGCTTTAACGCCCTCGGAGAGGGCTAGCTCCTATGCCGTCCGGATAGAAACCTCTCCCTGAGGATGTACGTGGAAGAAATTCCCCTACACCTTATTATATAGAGCGTGATGATATACAGCGTGCGGAAAGGCGAAAAGACAAAGATGCAAGTTAAGATTCTGCATCTCCACTGCAAAACAGTCGCAATTGCGACTGAATTTGCAGTGAAGGCAAATGAGACCTCTCGAATTTAACACTCCGTTCAAAATCATCAATCAAGCGCCTTGAAAGAACAGATTCGGACAATTGCAAGGGGACTTCAACTGCCAATTCACGGGGTTTACTCTTCAAAACACTCAAGTTCGGGGCAAAAGCTTCGATTTCAGGACTATTTCCGGAGACGAACCTGTCGGTTTTTTACGGAACTACGGGAACAAAAATGCATAAGTCCAGACTTGCGGAGACAAATTGCACAAGCCCAGACTTGCCGAAACAAAATGCATATTCTTGAACATGCTTATCAAGGCTTCCATCCCCGGACTTACAGAAATGAGGTCCCAACTTGCGGAAATGCAGCCTCAACCTTCTGAAATGAAGCCTCAAATAAAAAGCAATAGTACCTGCTTTTGGGGGCAAGTACTACTGCGCTAAATAAAGGTTTTGCGAATAATATGTACCGAAAGTGGGACTCGAACCCACACAGCCGTTATGGCCAAGGGATTTTAAGTCCCTCGTGTCTACCATTCCACCATTTCGGCAGCCTATGATTGCAACTGCAAAGGTAGTAAAATAATTGGTAATGGTGGGCATTTGACGTCAACTTTTTTCGAAAGCCGCGTATTTTAGGGTATATACGCGGTTTTTGTTATCAAATCTGCAAGCAGAATTATTACGCTGACGGGGAAAAGGTTGGAGTTTTGTATTAGCAGTTCGAGCCTTCACTCGCAAAAATCGTCGTTCGAACGCAAGTTCGCTAATGTTTTACAACCCACGAACCCGCACTCGCTTTAACGCCCTCGGAGAGGGCTAGCTCCTAGCTCGCATTCGCTCGCCCCATCCGGACGAAATTTTCTCCTGGAGAGTTTTCGGTTAGCTCCTATATTAGCTCCTATTTCCTTCCCTGTCCTTGTCAGCTGAAGATGATGGTTTTGTTCTTGTAGGTAAGGATTTTGCGCTCTACGTGTTTCTTTACTGCGCGTGAGAGCACAATCTTCTCGAGGTCTTTGCCTTTCTCGACGAGGGTTTCGGGCGTGTCTTTGTGGGTGATGCGGACGACATCTTGCTCGATGATTGGTCCGGCATCAAGCTCGGCTGTCACGTAGTGGCTTGTGGCTCCGATAATCTTCACTCCGCGCTGGTATGCCTGGTGGTAAGGACGGGCACCGATGAAGGCCGGGAGGAAGGAATGGTGGATGTTGATGATTTTGTTCGGATAAGCCTTGATCATGTCGTCGGAGATGATTTGCATGTAACGTGCAAGTACTATGAAATTGATTTTCATCTCTTTCAGCAGTTCCATCTCTGCGGTTTCCACTTCACGTTTGTTGGACCAGTCCTTGGATATCTGCCACACATAGTAGGGAATGCCGAACTGCTCGGCGACAGGACGCAGGTCTTCATGATTGGACACGATGCAGGGAATGTCGACATTGAGTTCGCCTGCCTGGTAACGTGCCAAGAGGTCGTAGAGACAGTGGTTGAGCTTCGATACGAAGAGTGCCATGCGCGGACGGGTGTTGCCGAAATAGAGGTTGAACTGCATATCGTAGCGCTGCACGTAGAGGGTTGTGAGTATATCCTCAATTTTCTCTGCCGGGATGAGGAAGTTGTCGAGAGTCCATTCCACACGCATGAAGAAATGTTCTTCGATGTGGTCGACGTACTGGTCGAGATAGACCACATTGCCGTTGTTGTCGGTGATGAACTTCGTGATTTCAGTGATGATACCCTGTTTGTCGGGACAATGGAGCAGGAGTATGGCTGTTGATTTCATATCTTGTATCTGTTTTTCTATTTCTTGTTGTGCTATCTATTTTCCACTTATGCTTTCTACTTTCATCTTGTATTTTCTACTTTCTGTTGTGCTTGATGATGCTGTAGGCTTGGTAGATGCCGAGTTCGCCAGCCTTACTGAGGTCGTTGAACGCTGCCTGCCGGTCACCCATGAAGATGCGGATGACTCCGCGGTTGAAGTAGGCAAGGGCAAAGGACGGTTTCTTTGTAATGGCTTTGTCGAGGTCGCTGATTGCCTCGGCATATTTGCCTTGCACTGCCAGGGTGTTGGCTCGGTTGTAGTAAGCCTCGGCAAATTGCGGTGCCATGCTGATGCAGTTGCTGAACGCTTCTTCTGCCTTGGCATAGGCACTGGCAGTGAGCGGAGTGACGGTGATGTCGGCTGGTTTTGCCGTTTTGTTGGTTCTGCTTGAACTTACCGCATTGTTGGCTCTGCTTGTGTTTGCAGACTTGTTGTCGGTGGCATTCAGCGGATTGATACTTGCCGGCGTTTGTTTGTCGTCCACATTCAGACGTATCTTGTCTGCCTGCATGCAGTAGTCAATTCCGCTGCGGAAGGCATCGATGGCTGCTGGTGTGATTTTATAAGCCTCGAGTGTGTAATCACTGAGTATGCTCTGCGATGCCGTGTGCCCGTCGTCGTTGAGCACGATGATGGGCAGGAGTTTGGTCTCGATGGTTTTGTTCTGAATCTTGCCACGGAACTCGTCCTGATAGACTTTCACGTCATCTTCCTCCACCAATTGCTGATAGTCGTTGGGGTCGATGTCGGACTTCTTCCTGGTCTTGTTCTTCTGCCGGCTTGTAGGTGTTGAATAGCCATAACGGTGTGCCACATTCTCACGAAGGATATGTTCCTCGTCCTGCGATGCCCCACGGATGTCGCCAATCTTACGGCGAGCTGCAGCACGGAGCTGATAGCCATAGAGGAACTTGGGGAACTGCTCAATGACCTTGGTGTAGTCGCGTATTGCAGACTTGTAGTCGCCCGTCTGGTCGTAGAGCCGTGCACGGTTGAAGAGTGTCATCACATCATCGGGGTCGATGTTGAGGATGAAGTTGAAGTCCTCGATGGCTTTATTGTCCTCGCCCACTGACGCACGCAGAAGACCACGGTTGTAGTGACCCGTGAAATTGGATGGGTCGATGTCGAGTGCAATGTCGTAGTCGCTCATTGCCCCGCGATAGTTGTTTGTCTTGTAACGGCACAAGGCTCGGTTGATGAAATAGGATGCGTTCTTGGGTTGCAGACGTATTGCCTCGTCGAGGAACTGCTCTGCCTCATCGAACTTCTCGTTGTTCATGAGGAAGTTGGCTTTCATCGAGTTTGCCTGCACACTGAACGGTTCCACCTCGAGCGCTTTGTCGGCATAGGTCTCGGCAGTGATGGTGTCGCCCCGTTTTATCAGCACTTCTGCCTTGAAGAGATAGCCGTCGGCATGCTTGGGCCATTTCTGAATGAGGCGTTCAAGTGCTGTCTCTGCCTGGTTGAGACTGTCCACCTCGAGATAACAGAGAATGAGGTTGTGCCAGAGGTTCTTGTTGCCGTCGTTGATTTCCACCGCTTTCTCGTAGTCTTCGGCTGCCCCTGTGTAGTCCTTCTGGTTGATGCGCGAAAGTCCGCGTACTTCGTATGAATTGCCATAGTAGGGATTGAGCGTGATGGCTCGCGAACAGTCGGACTCTGCACCATAGAAATCTTCGAGATAGAACTTTGCCAGTCCACGGAAGAAATATGGCTCGTAGAGATAGGGCTTTGCGGAAATAATCTGGTTGAAGTACTGGATGGACAGGGCGTAATCGTCGTAGTAGAGTGCGTTGCGCGCAATGAGCATCATCTGCTCGGTGTTGATCTGAGCAGAGATGAATGCCGACTTGAGCAGCAGGAGCATGACGATGAGTTTACGCATTGTTCTTCCTATTCTTCAGTTTTACGTTGGAGTTGTCCACAGGTTTTACGCAGAAGTTGTCCCCTCAGTCAGCCGTTATGCCTTGGTCTTGTATCTGCAAGCGATGCGTCCTTTCGCCATTGCCTGCAGTTTTTTCTTGATGAGTTGTTTGCGCAGGTTGGAGATGTGGTCGATGAACATCTTGCCGTCGAGATGGTCGTACTCATGCTGGAACACGCGTGCTGCATAGCCTTCTATCCATTCGTCGTGCTGTTGCAGGTTTTCGTCCATGTAGGTCACGTGTACTGACTTCGGACGGCGCACGTTCTCGTGGATTCCAGGAATGCTGAGACATCCTTCCTCGATGACTTCGGTGTCTTCGCTTGTCTCGATTATCTGTGGGTTGATGAATGCGTGAAGATAGTCTTTGTATTCAGGGTATTCATCGCTCAGTACATCAAGTCCTACGACGAAAAGGCGGATGGAGAGACCCACCTGTGGCGCTGCCAGTCCCACTCCGTCGGCATTGAGCATTGTCTCATACATGTTTTTGATGAGTTCCTGCAGATTGGGATAGTCGGTTGCAATCTCTTCAGTTTCTTTTCTCAGGACTGGTTGCCCGAAGATGTACATTGGTAAAATCATATTGCTTTAATTTATTTGTTATTATGTCACTGTTTGTCAGTTATTATGTCGCTGTTTGTCAGTTATTATGTCGCTGTTTGTCAGTTGATGCGTTTCATGTCCATGTATCCCTGGAGGATGATGGTGGCACTGATTTTGTCGACTAGCGCCTTGTCTTGCCTAGCCTTTTTGCCGATTCCGCTGTCGAGAATGACCCGGTGGGCAAGCACGGAGGTAAACCGCTCGTCGAAGAGTTCTATCTTTACCTCGGGATGGAGCTTGCGCAGGCGGTTGACGAACGGAGTGATTCTCTTCATGTTCTCCGAGTCTTCTCCGTTGGTTTGCCTTGGCTGTCCCACCACGATGGTCTCCACGTCTTCCTTCGTCAGATAGTCGTTGAGGAAATCAATGAGTTCCGTGGTCTCCACAGTTGCCAGTCCGTTGGCAATCATCTGCAGAGGGTCGGTCACTGCAATTCCCGTGCGTTTCTTTCCGTAGTCTATAGACAGAATCCTTGACATTTATCTATATTAAATTCTTTATGCTGTGCTCTCTATATTATGAGTTCTCCATATTATATAACAAGGAGTACTACAATTATAATAAGGAGTACTACAGTTCTCCTCTTGCCTTCTGGTATTTCACCCATGCCAGGTTGAGCTGGCAGATGGCGTCAATCTTGTTTGCATAACTGCTTTGCCAGATGGCTTGTGCTTCAAGATAGTCGGAGAGGGTTTCGAATCCCACTTCGTATTGCTGCTTGGAAAGTCGCATGTTCTCTTCTGCCTGGTCGAAAGCCGAATTGGTGAGGTTCACTTCTTTCTTTGCTTCCTCGAGATTGTTGAGTGCCTGCTGCTGTTCGAGCATCATCTGTTCGTTGAGGTCATCGCGCTCCAGCTGTGCAATCTGTTGCTTTGCCTTGGCAGAACGTACCTTGTTGGTGCTTTCACCGAAGTTGAGCAATGGTACGCTCACTCCGATGGATGCATAGGCTGATGCGTTGTCAATCAGTTTTCGTCCACCTACCTCACCTCCGTTGGCATAGAGAAAACCGCCCATTAACACCACATTGGGCAGATAGTCGCTTCGGGTGAGCGACACTTGCTGACCGGCAAGTTCCACTTTCTTGTTGAGTATCTCGTACTCGGTGCGATGGGTTATGTCGATTTGGCTGTTTGCATTGGCATTGGCTTGGGCATCGGTCACGTTGGCATCGGTCACATCGATGGAACTGCTGAGAGGTTTGCCGATGTAATGGCAGAGGTTCATGCAAGCCAGTCGGTAAGCATTCTCTGCTTTCGTGATGTTGAGGTCTGCCTCATTGAGTTTCACCTGCACTTTCATCATGTCGTTGCGAGTCTTCAGTCCGTGCTTGAACGCGCTTTCTACGTTCTTCATCAGTTCCTGGAGCAAGTCCTTGTATTTGTTTGCCACCTGAATCATCTCCTTGGCTTTCACTGCCAGGAAATAGGCTTCTTCGGTCTTCACAATGATGTCCGACTCGGTGAGCGCAATGTTGAGGGTCGACATCTCCTTGCCTGTCTTTGCCATCTTGTATGCGCTGGAGACTTTGCCTCCCATGTAGATTGGCTGGGTGAGGTTGATGCCTCCCATGAACACGTTCTTCACCTTGTATTCCATCTTCTGGTCGGGGAAGAGTGCGTATTTGTTCAGTGTGTAGCTTCCGTCGGCATTGACCGTGACATCGGGCACATACTGCCCTACCGCGCTTGTGTAGCTGTATATCGGCAGGTTGCCGCCACTGATGGTGAGGTCGCCCTTGGCTGTGGAGTAGGCATCGAATGCCTGGAGGTTGATGCGCGGGAAGAAGTTTGACTTGTAAGTCTTCACGTCGTAGCCGAGCTGTTCGTCCTGGACTTTTGACTTTGCCACTTCCTTATTGTGGCTTAATGCCAGTTCCCGGCACTGGGCAAGTGTCACAGTCTCGGACTGGGCATGGGCAAGCGTCGGTGAGATGGCTATCAATAATGTGTAAACTATATTTCGTCTCATTTTTCAATCTTTCTCTTTATTCAATCATTCTCTTTTTCATCCGTCCTCATTTCTCAATCTTAAAGAATCGTCCTCATTTCTCAATCTTAAAGAACAGAGTGTAGAGCACTGGAATGAAGATAAGGGTGATGAGCGTACCCACGAACAGACCGCCCATGATGGTCACTGCCAGCGAACCGAACATGGCATCGGGCAAGAGCGGAATCATTCCGAGGATGGTGGTGAGTGAAGCCATCATGACTGGACGCAGACGGCTCTTCGAACTGTTGATGAGTGCCTTGCGCGGGTCCATGCCGCTACTGATTTCCAGCGTTATCTCGTCAATCAGCACTATTCCGTTCTTTATCATCATGCCAATCAGTCCGAGCACGCCGACTATTGCCACGAATCCGAACTGTTTGCCCGACAGCACCACTGAAGGAATGACGCCCACGAGGATGAACGGGATGCAGCAGAAGACGATTGCAGGTTTCTTGTAGTCCTTGAACAGCATGATGAGGATTGCAATCATGAGGATAATGGCAAGCGGGAAGTTGGCAAAGAGGTATTTCATTGACTGGTCACTGGCTTTTTTCTCGCCTTCCCACGACAGGTTATAGCCTTCCGGCAACTGTATCTTCTCCATCTCTGCAGCCAATGATTTGCGCGCTTCCTCAGTACCGACTCCCGGACGCGGACTGCACTGCAGTCGCTGTGACCGCTCGCCGTTGTAGCGCATGACGGCTGGGTCTTCCCATTCCACATTGATTGACTTGATGATTTGTCGGAGCTGGGTTGTTCCGGTGAGGTCTTCAATCAGTTTGTCCTTGTCGTAAGAACCAGCCATTATCTTGTCGATGGTCTCTTTGTTTGCAATGCGCGAGATGTTTGGAAGCATTCCGAACACTTCCACATCGAGGAGGTTCTCGATTTGCTTTCCGTTTTCATCCACACACTTCACATAAATCTGCTTTGGTGTGATTCCATCATAGAATGTACCGATTGGAATTCCGCCCATGTAGGCAAGTATGGATGTGCCCACTTCACTGCGGCTCAGTCCGCTGATACGTGCTGTCTGCTGGTTGTATTCCACCTTCAACACTGGCACTCTCGGAGCCCAGTCGGTGGTCGGCAAGTAGACTTTGTCGTTGCTGCGCACAATGTCCATGGCTGAATCCGTCAGATGGTGGAGCACCTCAGGGTCGGGGCCGGTGAACATTGCCTCAATCGGATATTTCTTGTACATCAGATTGTATCTCTTCAGCTTGATGTAAGCCTGCGGATAGCGTTTGTTGAGCTCTGCCTGAATATCATTGATGTTGTCCACAAGGTCGGACGGTGACGTGAAGTCGATGATGAGTTCGCCGTAGGACAGCGATGGCGTTGCAATGCTTCGCACAAGGTTGTAGCGGCTTGGAGTTCCACCGATTGATGCGGTGATATGGGTCACTTCCTTGCGTGTCTTCAGATAGTCGCTTATTTCCTGAAGGTCGGCTGCCACTTGTGTGGAGTTTGTGCCCTCAGGCAATTTGTATTCCATGTAGAGCTGGTCGTACTCCATGTCGGGGAAGAATGCCTGGTCGATGAACTTATAGCTGAAGGCACTCAATGCAAGCAGGGCAATGGCACAGACGGCGATGGTCAGTCGGTGGTTGAGTCCGAACGTAAGGATTTTCTCCAGTATAGTGTACCATCTGCCGGTGTAGAGGTCTGCAGCCGATGCAGCTTCTGTTTTCTCGACTTCGACTTCGCCATTCTTCACGGCTTCATCATTGGTCGCAGGTTCATCATTCTCCAAACCTTTACCATTCTTTGCTTCCGCACCATTTTTCGAGCCTTCTTTCTTGTTCTTCTTGAACAGCATCCATTTGCACATCAGCGGCACTTGTACCAAGGCAAGAACCCAACTGAGGAGCAGTGATACGGCAAGCACGATGAAGAGGTCGCGCACATAAAGCCCGGTGGTGTCTGGGCTGAGGTAGATGGGAAAGAATGCCAGGATGGCAATGAGAGTGGCTCCCAGCAGCGGCATGGCAGTTTTCTTGCCTATGCCGGTCAGGGCGCTTTCCATCGGTTTGCCCAGCGCTTTGTCCACGAGTATTCCGTCGTCAATCACTATGGCATTGTCCACCAGCATTCCCATGGCAAGGATGAACGCAGCAAGACTCACTCGCTGCAGTGAACCGCCAAGTCCGTTGAGGATAAGCAGTGAACCGAACACGATGGTCACGAGGCTCACTCCGATAATCACACCGCTCTTGAAGCCCATGGCAAAGATGAGCACAAGCACCACGATGACCACTGATTCCACCAGATTGACCATGAAGGTGCTGAGTGCACTGTTCACACGCTCGGGCTGGAAGAACACTTTGTGGTATTTCACTCCGGCTGGCAGTTGCGATTCAATCTTCGAGAAGGTCTCTTCCACTGTCTCTCCCACCTTGGTCACATCCTTGTCGGATGAGCAGGCGATGGAGATGCCTATGGCACGTTCGCCGTCGTACTTCAGTTCGTTGCGGGTCGGGTCGGCATAACCTTCGGTAACTGTGGCTATATCCTTGATGCAAAGCTGTTCGTCGTCGTGGCCTTGAATCAGCATGTTGCCAATGTCCTCGGTGTTGTTGAACCGGTCGGTCACAGTCACGCGTATGCGGTTGGTTCCGTTATAGTAATAGCCGGAATAGACGGTCTTGTTCTGCCCGTTGAGGGTTTGTATCACTTCAGTCGGCATCACTCCCAGGTTGCCCATCTTGTCGGGCTGCAACTCGATGTTGATGCATTCGCTGCGTTTGCCGTAGAGGTCAACACGGCACACACCTTCTATGTTCAGTATGTTGCGCTTGATGAGTTCGGCATAGTCGTTGAGTTCATTGTCGTTCAGTCCTTCACCGGTGAGCGCATAGAACATTCCGTAGACATCGCCGAAATCGTCCTTCACAATCGGTGTGGTTGCTCCCGAAGGCAGGTTGCCCTGGATGTTCGTTATCTTGCGGCGCACCAAGTCCCACTGACGCTCCACGTCTTTGGCGGTGGAAGCCAGTTCAACGGTGATGATGCTGAGGTCGTTCATCGACTGGCTCTGCACATTGTCGACGGCAGAAACCTCGCGGATGGCTTTCTCCAGCTTGTCGGTCACTTCCAGTTCCACCTCATGGGCGGACGCACCCGGATAGGTGGTGACCACCAGTGCCTGGCGCACGGTGATGGCCGGGTCTTCGTACTTGCTCATCGACATGTAGCCCGCAAATCCGCCGATGATGAGGACTACGATGAGGAAGTTGACCAGTTTGGTGTTATTCAATGCCCATTTGCTCAAATCCATTACAACAGTCCTCCTATATTAGTTTTTGATGGTTTTGGCAGTGGTTTCACTTTCTGTCCGTCGGTGATGCTGTGCACTCCGGCTGACACTACGGTCTCGCCTTCCTGCAGTCCGGAACTGATTTCGGCTGTGCCGTCGGTATGGAGCTGACCTATGGTCACCTCACGTCTCTTCACTGTGCCGGTCTTGCTGTCGTACACGAAGACTGAATTGCGGTCGTTGTCGTTCAGTATGGCTGTGGTCGGGATGTTGACATTGGAGTTCACGCTGTCTTTGCTGAAGTTCACGTACACCATTGCGCTCATTCCCGGAGTGATTTTCTCTGTGTCGTACTTGTCCTTGAATCCGAGGCGCACGGTGTAGAGCTGGCTTGCATTGGCTTCAGGACTGATGCTCTTTATGGTCAGAGGATATTCCTCGCCGGGAAACACATCGAAGGTGCACGACACATTGTTGAGCCGGTCACGGTTGATGTAGTCGAAGGCAGACACGTTGATTTCCACTTCCACCGTGCTGCTCCCGAACATGGAGACGATTGGCATGCCGGCGCTCACTGTCTCACCGCCCTCGTGGAGCACTTGCTTCACATATCCGCTTATGGGCGACACGAGTTTGGTGTCAGCCAGTTGGTTGCGGTGGTTGCTGAGTTTCTGTGTAATCTGCTCCAGTCCGAAGCGCGCCTTGTCGTAGTTGCTTGCAGTGGTGTTGCCCTCCTTATACATGGCAATGATGCGCTCTGCATCGGCTTTCACACTTTGGTATTCAGCCTCGGTGGCACTGAGCTGAGTCTGGTAGTCGCGCGAGTCCATCGTCGCGATTACCTGTCCTTTGCTCACCCTGTCGCCTTCCTTCACATAGACGTTGCTTATCGGACCGCTGACGCGGAACGACACATTCACCTCGTCTGTCGACTTAGTCTTGCCCGGGTAGCTTATGTTGCTCGATTCGCCAGCACTTTCTGCCACTGCAGTCTTGACGTACTGGATTTTCTCTGATTCCTGTTTGCCGGTGCATCCCGCGAGCAGGAGCGCCAAGGCAAACGATGCGAAAATTGCTACCTTTACTGTCTTCATCTTTACTGTCTTCATTTTAGTTCCTTTTTCTTGAGTTGAACCATCGGAGACTGTCACCGTCCCCATTCATTTGCTGAAGTTACTCTTTAATCTTTTGCTGCACTTACTCTTTATATGAATAGGTTGCAAAGATAAGGATTTCATTCCAAACATTTGGTTTATGTCCCAACTAAATTCGCAATGACAAGTATTTTTAAACTTTCCGAAACGGTTCTGAGCCACTTTTGCCAACTGCTCATTGCTGTTGTCGCAAGTACATTGCCTTGTAGGAGAAAGCAAGAGCACAGACGCCGAAGCCAGAGCGTTCCAGCGTTCCTATGCTTTCGGAAAAAGCTGGCTCCTACATAGCGAACTTACGTCGAACGACGATATAAGCGAACTGACGCTCGAACGACAGCAGTTGCCTCTACCCAGAACTGGCATAGATTTGCTTAGTAGTTGAAAATCAAAGAGAAGGAGTACGGCTTTCGACAGTACGACAAAAGACAATTAAAAAAAATGGTACCCTATACCTCTTCCTTCCTTCTATTTATATATATCAGTCCACCTGGTTAGAGAACTACAGTCCTCCAGACAGAGAACTACAGTCCGCTGGTCAGAGAACTCGAGTCCTTCAGTCAGAAGAATTTTGCTCCCTGGTCAGAGAAAATTATTTCTGCCGTCCAAATTTAATCATCAATTAATCACCAGAATTTACACATGATGTCAAGAAAAATGACTAACTTTGCATCGTGAACTAATAGAACTACTATAACTAACAATGAAAAGATTATCATTAGCTGTCATGCTACTTGTCGTGACAACTGCAATATGCGCACAAAGGAAGGTACAGACTCTCGGACGCGGAGTCGTGGCAGTACAGAACGGAACAAATGTACTGGTGAGTTGGCGAAAGCTGGCACAAGAACCTGAAAACGTGACGTATAATGTCTACACAAGCAAATCGAAGGACGGCAACTACACCCGAGCAAACTCGTCTCCGCTGAAGGTTTCGAACTTCAGTACAACTACTTCTGCCGTCCCCAATGGCAGTTATGTGGCAGTGAGCGTGGTGAACAACGGCACAGAGAGCGCCCTATCCACCCCGTTCTATTTCAAGAGCCAGTCGCTGCGCAATGTCTTTGTCGACATCCGCTTCACCGGAGGACCTCTGACAAATGCCGACTACAGCACCAAATACGTGTGGCCATGCGACCTTGACGGCGACGGCGAGATGGACTACGTGGTAGACCGCAACCCCAACAGCACTGGCACTCACAAGATTGAGGCTTACCTGCGCGACGGCACATACTTGTGGACCGTGGACCTCGGACCCAACGAGTCAATCAGCAACGGACAGGACGACCAGGTGGTGGCTTACGACTTCGACTGCGACGGCTTCGGTGAAGTCATGATTCAGTCGAGCGACGGCACACGATTCTGGGACAAGGACGCCAGCACATGGGGGCTTTACGTGAACCACAGCACGACTGGCGACACCGACGGCGACGGCATAACCGACTATGAATCACAAAACACCAAGAACCCACCGCGTTACTTCACCGTAATCAACGGACTGACTGGTGCAGAGAAAGCAAGTGTGGAAATGCACTACAACAGCGCATACAACCGCACCAACAAGGCTTCGCTCAGGGGAGAAGAATATAACAAGCATGTGGGCAAGTTCTGCATCACCTATCTCGACGGAATCCATCCTGCAGTCACAATGGAGTGGCACACACGTTCATCCGAAGGTGCACATTATTATTATGATGAAGGATTCGGCTACGATTTCTCATCAGGCAAGGCAGGCGCACTGAAGGAACTCTTCCTCCAGCCTTGCGGCAACGGTTCGTTCCATCAAATCCGTGTGGCAGACGTGGACATGGACGGTTGCGACGAGATGATTGAAGGCGGATGGACCATGGACCACACAGGCAAGGTACTCTTCAATGCAGGCATCTCGCATGGCGACCGCTTCCGCACAACAGACATCAACCCCGAGATTCCGGGGCTTGAGACTTTTGCCATCCAGCAGAACGCAGGCGACATGCTCGGACAGATTCTCTACAAGGCAGAAAACGGCGAGGCAATAAAGAAATGGTATCTCTCAGGAGTGGGCGATGTCGGACGTGGCGAATGCTACGACCTCGACCCCGACCATCTGGGCTGGGAGATGTTCTCCACCATGAACGGTTATCAGATTTATGATGCCGGGGGAGATGCAATAGAAGGCAAGGCTGGCTATTTCCCCACAGAAGCACTGTGGTGGGACGGAGACCTCGGACGTGAATATATGGCAGCAACCGACGGCGACGGACAGAATGCTTACGTGGCAAAATATGGCACAGGTAGACTTCTCGAGATAGCAAAAATCTCGGACTGGCAAGTGAGGAGCGTCTACGGAGCACGTGCTCCATTCTGGGGCGACATCATCGGCGACTGGCGTGAAGAAATCGTACTTCGCCACTACACCGGCGATGTGTGCGACGGTATCACCGGATTCTCTACCGATTATGCCACCACTGTCGACAATATCTACTGCCTGCTGCAAGACCCTCACTACAGAGGCGACTGCACAACGAAAGGCTATTACCAGACTCCAAACCCCGGATTCTATCTTGGCTACGACATGCCGCGCCCACCACTTCCACCGATGATGGAGACCGACCTCGTGGCAAAGAGCACTGATTCCTACATCGGCTTCGACCGTGCTACAACTGCTGCTTACCAGGACGGAAAGTCAATTCTGTACGACTTGAACACCGCATCAAGCATCACAGTCTCAGCCAACATGAAACCATCCAAGGTCTACATGATGCCAGTGAAGGGACAGACGATTGCATTCTCAGGCGCAGGACAATTCTCAGGCGACGGTGAAATATGGAAAAGCCAGAACGGAAAGGTGACAATGAACGTGCCAGTCACAACCTCCGGCACTCTATATATATCAGAAGGTGAACTGGAATCGGACAACGTGATAAGCAGTCCAATCCAACTCCGTGCGAAAGGCACATTGAGCGGCTCGCCCACACTGCAGGACACTGTGGTCTTTGAAGGCGCACTCAACTACGAAGGTTGCCGACTTATGCCACACGGAACGATGACCTTCAAGAAAGGACTGGCGATGAAGTCAAGAGTATTCATCGAAATAACCGACGCTGCCGACCTCTTGCATGTAGACGGAAACCTCAATGTGAGCGGCGGAAGTCCGATATTCACCATCGCATACAGCAATCCTGCTGCAGGCAAATACAAACTGATAGAATACACAGGCGAACTGATTGGCGGAGTGAACCGCTTCTCAGTACGCGGACTCACCGGACTTTCATACAGCATCGTGGACGAGAACAAGGCAATTTGGCTAGTAATCAACGAACAGCGCGAGGCAAGCGACAATGTGGTATGGACTGGAAAGGAAAGCGCAGCATGGGATTATCAGACCAGCAACTTCGCCATCGGTGCAGATGCCACAGAGTTTGTTGCCCAGGACAAACTCGTCTTCGGCGATGACGCAGAAAGAACCGACGTCACAGTAAGCGAGCTGATGCCAGTGGGCGGAATCACATTCACAAACGACAGCAAGACCTATCGCATCACCGGAGACGGAGGGATCTCGGGAACAGGCAATCTCGTGGTCAACGGACAAGGCAGAGTGGAACTCAGCGCAGTACACAGCGACTACACCGGAACTACCGTCATCAACTCGGGAACAGTGGTTGTGAAAGACCTTGCAGACGGAGGCAATGCCAGCTCCATCGGTGCTGCATCAAGCTGGAAGATGGGCAAGGCAACACTGATAATCGACAATGCAAGTACTTCTACCGACAGAAACCTCACCATCACCGATTCGGCTACAATAAACATTCCGAGCGGAACAAGCGCATTCAAGGGACAGATAACAGGCAAGGGAACACTCGTGAAGACCGGCAACGGACAACTCAACTACACCTATGCAGGAACAAACTCCTACAGCGGCGGAACAGTGCTTGACGGCGGAACCATCGCAATGGGTGCATGGAACACCACATTCGGTGCTGCAACTTCCAAGATTTCTGCAATCAAGAATTCCACCATCACCATATTCAACAACAATTCGACAGGTGCAGTGCCTTCATTCACCAACAAACTGGATATTGCTGAAGGAGTGGCAGTAACGCTCAATGGCGGCAAGCGATGCAGCGTGAAACCAACTTTGACCGGTAAAGGTACACTGAAAGTCAACTTCCCGTATGTACGCGGTGACTTCGGACCCAACGCATCAAACTTCAACGGAACAATCGAGATGACCAGCGGACAAGTGCGCTTGGCAACAGCCCTCGACCTGTCGAACGGAACTCTGCAACTCGATGCAGACAATTACGTGTACAACAACAGCGGCACGCACAAGATTGGAGCTCTCAACGGAACGAATACCGGAGCACAGATTGCATCGGGAACATGGAACATCGGTTTCCTCGATACCGACTGCTCATTTGCCGGAGCATTCACCGATGGTACTACAGTAAATAAATATGGTGACGGAAAACTGACTCTCACTGGTTCAAGTTCTGCTCCGATAAACGTGTATGCAGGCACATTGGACGTAGAAAACACAGCTTCGCCAGTCACCACACAGACAATCACCGTGAACGACGGCGGAATCCTCATGGGAGCAGGTCAGACGGCATCGGTAGTGGTAAATGCCGGAGGCTCGCTCCATGCGAGCAAGAGCACATTGCTCACTGGCGACATCACAATCACCGGAACACTGAAGGTAAACAAGAACGGACGCATCAGAGTACGCGGACGCAGTACAAATACAAAGGTTGACAACTTCAAGGTGACTGGCAACATCACATTGAACAACCCGGTATTTGTGATGGAGCGACTGAGCGGCGAATGGATTCCTGATGCCGAATACCAGGTATTCACTGGCGATGGAAAGATTACTCTCACCGGAACTCCAACCTTTGAACCGGCTATACCGGCAGACGGATATGTGTGGGACTACAGCCAGTTGGCCTCAGCAGGAATTCTTAAAGTAGTGGCAGACCCGTCAGCCATCGAATCCATCAATCCCGATGAACTTGGCGACAGTGAGGTTTACGACCTGCAGGGACGCAAGGTGGAGAATCCTGTCAGCGGACTTTACATAGTTAATGGCAAGAAAGTATTTATCAGATGATTGACATGCGAAAAGGACAATCAACGACGAGAACAGTGGTAGCGCTTTGCACGGCGCTTATCACTGCCTTTGCAGTTTCAGATATGCAGGCACAGCGGAAGATGAACTTCAACGCTTCCTGGACAATAGGCGACAACAAAGAGACAGTCACTCTGCCCCGTGCATGGAACGAGGACTATGCGTTTAAGGTTGCGATTGACCAACTGCCCGACTCTGTGGTGTGCTACCGCAAGGAGTTCAAGCTTGGCAACATAAAGAACAAGAAAGTGTTCATCGAATTTGAAGGTGTGCGTCAGGCAGGAGAAGTCTATCTCAACGGGCAGTTCGTCGGCATGAGCGAGAATGGAGTCATGGCTTTCGGACTCGACCTCACTCCTTATATTGAAAAAGGAAAGAACCTGCTGGAAGTGAGGACCGACAACAGTTGGACCTATCACGAGAAGTCGAGCAACAGCGTTTACCAGTGGAACGACAAGAACTTCAACGCCAATTATGGCGGAATACCGAAGAACGTATGGCTTTATGTGACCGACGAAGTCTATCAAACTCTCCCGCTCTATTCCAACCTGCAGACCACCGGTACTTATGTTTACCTCAAGGAAGCTGACATCAATGCCCATACAGCAACCATCGGTGTGGAGACGGAGGTGCGGAATGAAAGCAACAAGCCACGCACATTCAGTCTGGCAGTTGATGCTCCGGCGATGAAGGACATGAAGATTATCGGCAACAATCCCGAGGTCACTCTCCAACCGGGCGAAACCCGCATACTGAAGACCCAGTTCTCTGCCACCGGCATCAAATGGTGGTCTGTCGGCAGAGGAAATCTCTATGACATCAAGACAAGTCTGAAGGATGAGAAAGGTCAGGTGTTTGATGAAGTGATTACACGCACCGGCTTCCGCACTACGGAGTTCGGCGACGGAATGATTCGTCTGAACGGACAGGTGATACAGGTGAAAGGCTATGCACAGCGCACGAGCAACGAATGGCCAGCCGTGGGTTTGAGCGTACCTGCATGGTTGAGCGACTATTCCAACGGACTGATGGTGGAAAGCGGGGCAAATACCGTACGCTGGATGCACATCACTCCATGGAAGCAGGACATCGAATCATGCGACAGAGTGGGACTGATGCAGGCAATGCCGGCAGGCGACAGCGAGAAAGATGTGGAAGGCGAACGCTGGCGTCAGCGCACGGAGGTGATGCGCGATGCAATCATCTACAACCGCAACAACCCAAGCATCATCTTCTATGAAGGCGGCAACGAATCGATAAGCCGTGAACATATGCTCGAGCTGAAAGCAATACGCGACAAGTACGACCCTTACGGAGGCAGAGCAACGGGAAGCCGTGAGATGCTGGACATCGACGAGGCTGAATACGGCGGCGAGATGCTCTACATCAACAAGAGCAAGAAACACCCGATGTTTGCCATGGAATATTGCCGCGACGAGGCATTGCGCAAATATTGGGACAGCTACAGCTATCCATACCATAAGGAAGGCGATGGTCCTCTCCACAAGAACAAACCTGCAGAGGCTTACAACCACAACCAGGATGAATTCGTGGTGGAACTGGTAAGGCGATGGTACGATTACTGGCGTGAGCGTCCAGGTACTGGTACCCGGTCCAGCGGTGGTGGAGTGAAGATTGTCTTCAGCGACACCAACACCCATTATCGCGGTGCAGAGAACTATCGTCGCAGTGGTGTGACCGATGCCATGCGCATTCCCAAAGATGCATTCTATGCCCACCAGGTGATGTGGCATGGTTGGGTTGACACCGATGCAAGCCGGACTTATATCGTTGGACACTGGAACTATGAAGACGGACATCGTACCGACTCATTGCAAAAGCCCTTCAGCAAACCAGTTTATGTGGTTTCCAATACCCCATCAGTAGAATTGTTCCTCAATGGCAAGAGCTTGGGCAAAGGTCACCAGGACTATCATTTCCTCTATACTTGGGATGATGTGGTATGGGAGAAAGGCACACTCCTTGCCGTAGGTTACGATGAGAACGGGAAGGAGCTGTCCCGTTACAGCATAAAGACAGCAGGCAAACCAGCCGCTCTCCGACTGACAAAGATTGAGAACCCAAAAGGTTGGCAGGCAGATGGTGCCGACCTTATACTCGTGGAATTTGAAGTGGTGGACGCAGAGGGCAACCGCTGTCCGCTCGACAACCGCATGGTCCACTTCTCTGTCGACGGTCCGGCAGAATGGCGCGGAGGTATTGCCCAAGGTCCCGACAACTACATACTGTCGAAGAATCTGCCAGTGGAATGTGGTGTAAACCGAGTAATGCTTCGCAGTACGACCACCAGCGGCAAAGTGACTTTGCATGCCGAAGCAGAAGGACTGAAGCCGCAGACCATAGAACTTCAGACCATAGACTCCAATGCATCTGCTGAAACTGCATATCCCCCAGTCTATAGAGCAGCAGAACCAATGATTCCAACCTACAAGCAGACACGTGTCGGTGCAGAGATTGTTTCCGCTTCCTCTGAAACAAACGCAGAGAATCTGAAGAACAGTTTTGATGACAACGAACTGTCGGAGTGGAAAGGCGGCAACTCCGTCACCTACACGCTGAAAGAGCCTGTGACAGTGGACGACATCTGCATCAAGCTGTCCGGTTGGCGCTCCACCAACTATGCCCTCGAAGTTGAGGCAGACGGAAAGATTCTGTGGAGCGGAATCACCCCTACCAGCCTTGGCTACGTGCATCTTGAGATTGCAGAACCGGTCAAGTCAAAGACCTACACCATACGCGCCATCGACAAGTCGAAAGCCACGACAAAGGCAACCAACTTCAAGGATGCCGAAGCCTCACGCTTCAGCAACATCACCGAAGTAGCAGGCGGCAAAGCCAATGAGCTCGATGCCACTACACGCACGAAAGGCAAAATCCAACCGCTAAGAATCGTAGAAGTGGAGTTTCTATATAAGGTAGGAAAATAAAGCGCATAGAGGTAAAGTTTCACGGAAACTCCACTCCTGTCACAGCGAGCCAAGGCTCGAGTGCCATCGCCGGTGCTTTCAGAGAGCGCTGATTCCTAATCCTGCCCGCGGTCTTCCACGCCTATATACGATAGCACTGCCCTATCCTATGACTGTCGAAGAATGCAACGCCACGGTATTTCATGTCGAAAAGAACGGCATGGAAAGAAGTGGCTTTAAGGTGTTGCCACAGAAGTTTATTCTCCTTGTTTATCCCGTCCACCACAAGTGTCCAAAGATAGTTCTGACCAGTGTTCTTCAATGCAATGATGGCATCTATGTCTGAAGTATGCAACTCCTTTTCTATATATATAAACGTGGCAGATTCTATATGTATGAACGTGGCAGAGGACAACTGACTGTCAGACAAACGTGTGATGTCAGACAAATGTGCGATGTCAGAATCAATCACTCTTGCCGACTTGTTCGCAGCCTGCATATATGCCATTGAGCAAGGACAACAGCCGCCAAGAACAATGATTTCCTCGGGCTTGAAAAAGTTCACAAGACGGAACAGCTGTTCATCACGCTTTATGGTATTGCCCTTCCTGCCGGGAAACCGCAGAAGCAAATCATCGTAGGCATAGTAACGAAGTTTCTCGTAGAGCACATCCTTCACGAACGAATAAGCCCACGGCGACTGAATTCCGAAACCATATCTACGGACAAAACGCATCAGAACAAATTTTTATGGACGCCACTGGTTGAGAGCAAGGTTCTTGCCTGCTGCTCGTCTTGCGACAGTTGGGTTATGAACTCCTCGACTGAGCCGAACTTCTTCTCGTGGCGCATGAACGCAATGAAATAAACGCGAATGCGTTCATTGTAAATATCTACATTGAAATTGAAGAGGTTGACCTCTACCGACCGCTTGCCATTGTCGAATGTAGGACGGCAGCCGATGTTGAGCATGCCATCGTACTCCTTGCCATCGACCACAGCCTTGACTGCATAGACTCCGTCGCAAGGAATGAGTTTGTACTCGTCCACCCGTATGTTTGCCGTGGGATAGCCAATCTTTCTGCCAATCTGAAAGCCGCCAGTCACAAACCCTCCGACGGAATACTCATATCCAAGCAGGTTTGGCACATCTGCCACCATGCCGCATTGCAGTTGTTCTCTGATTAGCGATGAACTGACAGTCACATAGTTTTCCTCGAACACCTGTGCCTGCAGCACGTCCATTCCCATTTCTTTGCCATAGCGCACATAATCCTCGAATCCTTCAGACCGGTTATGTCCGAAACGATGGTCATAGCCAATGACCAGGACATCGATGCCCATGTCATCGTGGAGGGTATTCTTCATGAATTCATAGGCGCTCTGACTGGCAAGTGCCTCAGTAAATTCCAGCACTGCCACTTCATCGACTCCGAAATGACGCAACAAGCGCACTTTCTCCTCGCATGTGGAGAGCAGGCGCATCTCCGTCCCCTTACGGATTACCGAACGCGGATAGTTGGAGAATGTAACTGCCACTGAAGTGCCTCCACGCTGCCGTGCCTCATCTGCCACTTGACGAATCAAGTACTGGTGGCCCTTGTGGACACCGTCGAAAAAACCTATTGTCGCTACCCTTATCTTTCTCTGTGTCATGCTTCTGTACTTTTCTGTGTCATGCTTCTGTACTTAGTGTTATGTTTCCGTACTTGTATCATGCTTCTGTACTTCCATGCGTCAAGCTTTTCTGTATCATACTTCCGAATCTGAGGTTTCACCATACTCTACCACACCTTCCTTCTTCATTCCGTCAATCTTGATGGACAACGGACGCGGCACACGCACCAGTCGCACAAAGTCGGTTTCTTCCACGGCTGGCAGGGAGTTGAGGTAATCGATATCGTAAACACCATCACCGATATAGTCGTTCACTATGAAATAACCGACACCAAACGATGTAAGGTTCTGGAAGAAGTGTGTGCCCTGGCTCGGTTCAATCCGATAGTCCTTCAGTCCTGCCTCAACAATCAACTTGGCTGCACTTATGTTCGGCCACTTCACCGGTATGCCCAACCACGAGTCGTTGCTGCCCCAACGTCCGGGACCAACAAGGATGTAGGACTGGTCAGCATCAAGGTATTTCTTGTTTATGGCAGCCACCTGCTCTGCAATCCTAGGGTTGTTGGAAGCCGAATAGTTGTCGGTCTTCACATATAGTACATCCTGCACATCAGTGATTATACCACATCCGATGGCATTGTGGCTACGGAGCAAGCACTGGTTGTCGGGGATGGCATTCAAGTCCTCGTCAATGACCATCTTGTTGTCCACCATCGGACGAATCTGCAGCAGATAGAACTCTCCGGTTCTGTCAGGATGGAGGTTGACGGCAAACTCTATTTCCACTGGGCGTCTCATCTCTTCCTCACCATATTTCAGTATCATCTGCAGAATCTCTGGCAACGGGAACACGCCTTGCTGCAACACTCCGGAGAAGGTTATGAGCTTGCGGTTGCGTCCCTCGTAGAAGCCGTCGTAGATGCATTGGTCTATTGGGTCAAACGTGCTGCATATATATTGTAGCGAACCGTCTTTCTCCACATCACGCACCATCAGCTTGATGAGGTTGAAACCGTCGTCCACCTTGAAGTCATCGCGAATGTTCTTCGTATCGAGGGCAAGCAGATAGGTCTGCGTTTCCCTCAATGCAATCTCCATCTCGCTGGTCTGCAGCACTTGGTGAGGATGGTAAGGGCAAACCCGAAGGCTCATGCCACCGTCCACAATATATTTGCCGAGTCCCAAGGCAAGGTTCACGGTTCCTTCCTCCGCTTTCTCGTCGCCAATCGGGTAATAGTTGACACTGCGTGCCACTCCCGATATGTTCGGATAGAAGTAGTTCTCATACTGTGTTCCTACGACTTCCTGCAGAATCACTGCCATCTTCTCCTGGTCAATCACGTTGCTCGTGGCAGTCATGTAAGCCTTTGAATCTGCATAGAACACAGAGGCATACACACTCTTGATGGCATCGCCAAGGAGTTTCAGATGAATATATTTGTCCTCCACATACGGAATCATGTAAGTGCTGTAGACTCCGGCAAAAGGCTGGTAATGGGCATCTTCGAGAAGTGACGAACTGCGGATGGCAATAGGTGCACGCACCACATCGAGGAATGCCATAAGGTCCTCTGCAAGGCGCTCTGGCAGACGTGCATGCAGGAAATACTTGAGGATTTCCTCATCGGGCACATCGCTCAGCGCAATCTGATAGAGTTCGTTTGTGTCCATGAATTCATCAAAGACATCGGTACACAGAACCACGGTCTTCGGAATGGTGGTCTCGGCATTCTCAAACTTGTTCAGTTCATCTTCATGACTGGAGATGATATGGTCGAGGAAAGCCAGTCCACGTCCTTTTCCTCCCAACGAACCTTCGCCTATACGGGCAAAATTGGAGAAGCGGTCGAAGCGGTCACGACGGAATGTGGCAACAACTCCTCGATTCTTCATCTTGCGGTAACTGACAATGGCATCATAGATAATCTGCCTGTGGGCATCCACATCCTGCAGCGACTCCCACGTGATTTTCTTCAGGAAGTCGGAGATGGGGAACAAGGCTCGCGAACTGAGCCAACGGCTGACATTGTTGCGCGTGATGTGATACAGGAGTGATTCACGCGGCAGAGTGAAGATGTTGTCCTGAAGGTCCTTCAGTGTCCTTATGCGTGCCACTTCCTCCAGTGTTGCCGGGTCTCTGAATATAAAGTCACCGAAACCGAAGTTGGTGCGGATGAGCCGGCGTAGGTCGATGTCGAGTTTCTTGGAGTTTTTGTCGATGAAGCTGGCATAGCACTCGGCAGCAAATGCTCCGTTGTCAGACTCCGACGATTCCAGAATCAATGGAACAAACGGGTCTTCCTTGCGGATGTCCGTCAGCAACTGATAGCCAGCCTTCGGGTCTTTCTTTCCGTTCCTCGGAAACTCGCAGTCACTGATAACGCCCAACGTATTGTCCTTGAACTGCTTGTACACGCTCCATGCCTCCTCGTAAGTACGTGCCAGTACAATCTTTGGACGACCGCGCATGCGGAGAGTCTCCAACTGGGAGTTGAGTGCCTCGGTGGCAAATTCCAGGCTCTGTTGCAGGACAAACTTATATAGGTTGGGCAATATGCTGGAATAGAACCGTATGCCGTCCTCCACCAGCAGAATCATCTGCACGCCAGCAGTTTCAATATCGTGCTGCAGGTTCATCTTGTCCTCCATCAGTTTGATGATGGACAAGAGCAGGTCAGTGTTACCGAGCCAGCAGAACACATACTCGAATATGCTCAGGTCCTCATTCTCCATCCGCTTCGTGATGCCATGGGAGAACGGGGTGAGGATGACAATCGGGATGTCGGGGAAAGCAGACTTTATCTTCCGCGCTATGTCGAACACATCATTGTTGTCGCATCCCGGCATACAGATGACAAGTTCAAACTTCGATTTCCGCATCAACGCCTTTGCCTCTTCCTCGTTGGCTGCCTGGAAGAACCTCGGCGGATAGCGGAGTCCGAGCTTTGCATACTCGTCGAATATCTTCTCGTCAATGCGTCCGTCGTCCTCCAGCATGAAGGCATCATACGGGTTGGCTATTATTAGAATATTGAATATACGCCGCGCCATCAAGTCGACGAACGAGGTGTTCTTGAGTCTCAACTGATTTTTCTTCATTTTGGTTTTTCTCTCCAAGAAAATTGTTTCAAAGCACAAAGATAAACAATTTCTTCAAGCCCTATGGCATAAAAGTCAGAAAAATGTACTACCTTTGCAGACGAATACCGATAACTGATGAAATCATGGTTGAAGAATACATAGTTTTAACACGGTCCAATCAAAAAGCCAAGAACGGCAGCAATTTTGCCACGATAAAGATATCCAGACAAAAAGGGGAAGCATACACGTTCTCCATTTGGGATGTGAATGAAGGTGAAGGTCCCGACATGGGCGACATCATAAAGGCAGACGTGAAATATCTTGCCACAGTGAAGTTCCCGAGGAGAGCGGACTTCAGCAATTTCCGCGACTGCCACCCGGCAACTCCCGAAGATTCGCTCTATGCCATCATCCCGCGTCCGATAGAGAAAGCCTTGTGGGACTCGTGCATCAGCAAACTGCTCGACCTTTGCAACGACCAGCTGTTGATTGACTTCATCCGAAAAGAGAGCGACGCACTCTATGCCAGCTACAGGACTCAGACAGCAGCCACCGGCATGCACCATGCCTTCAAGGGAGGACTGCTCAACCACACATACGAGTTGCTCAACATGCTGCTCGGACTCTACCCCACATTGCCGCCAATCAAGCTCGAGAGATGCATCATCGCAGTACTCTTCCACGACTACGGCAAACTGAAGGAATACGACGATGCCATGGAACCCACCAAATACATGTATCTGCTGGGGCACATCTATATATCAGCACACGTGCTCCACAACAAACTCAACGAGTTCGGAGTGCCAAACGAAGAGACTATAAGAATCATCCATTGCGTGCTGGCACATCACGGCAAGCGTGAGTTCGGCAGTCCGGTAGTGCCATGCAATCAGGAAGCGCTGGTGGTTCACTACGTTGACGACATATCAGCACACACCTCTGCCTGCGACGAGACAGCCAACATGGAAAAGAACTTTGCGATGGAAACAAGAGTCGTCAAAGGATAGGCTTCCGCAAGTGCTGAATCCATGCCACATATCATGAAATCATTCTAACTAACTATATCTCAAAAGCTAACAAACAAATGAAACTTAAAAAACTAACGAAAACCATGCTCGTAGTCCTATTGCTCGGACTACCAATGATGATCAAAGCACAAAGCACAGCCCCAGTGGTAGTGACCAACAAATTCGTTGCACGAGGCTCAACAGCTGCACTCGGTAGAAGTACCATAACAGGCAGCAACATCAAGGAAGACGGATTCTGCTACAGCAGCGAAACCAAAACCCCTACCATCAACGACTCAACCACAACAGATTACTACTCGCGCAATGGCAAGCTGTATTACATGAAAAACCTCACTCCAGCCACCTTCTATTATGTGAGAGCATACGCAATCAATGCCAACGGAGAAGTGGGCTACGGAAATGTAGTGAAAATTGCCACATTGCCAAAGAGCAATGTCACCCTATCATTATGGACTGGCAGCGCCGACGATGCCGCGAAAAGCCGTCTACAGGCAGCAGTTGCCGAAGCCCAGGAACTCTACAACACATGGTCGGGAATCAACAGCTGTACCGTGTCAGTAAGCTATAGTGCCGGCACACCAACAGCCGACGGAAGCTACTGGTCAAAGCACATCAATGTGGGTGCCAGTGCAGGATATCAGCGTACAGGAACTATGCTGCATGAGCTCAACCACGTGATGGGCGTAGGTCAAGTAGGTGCATGGACCAACAGCACCGACCTCCGTTCCAACCGGACATGGGGCTACTGGCTTGGAGACCGCGCCAACAAGATGATACAGTTCATCGAGAACAACGACGAAGTGAGAGTTTATGGCGACGGCACCCACATGTGGGCATCAGGCGGAAGTCCACTTGCATACGGAATCAACGGAGCCCACGAAGACTCTGGCAACAAAGTGCTCTACATGGGCAACGTGCTCATCACCCATGCCCTCCACGAAGACGGAATGAGCCTTCCTGCCAGCTACGACAACGGCTACCCATACTACAGTGTCGACATCGAGGACAGCACCAAGTACTACATCAAGAATGCGGACGAAGCAGGCGGACTCTACACCTCATACCTTGGAGTAGGCAAATTCACAACAACAACCCTGCACACCGAAGTCAACGACTCTTCAGCATGGTACATTTCATTCAATCCCGAAATCGGGAAGTACATGTTCAAGAATGTAGCCACAGGCAAATATCTCACCCACACCACACAGAACTCGAGCGAAGTAATCAAAGTCAGCAAGTTGGCAAATCCAGGCTCTGACCAGGAATTCCAACTGATACCGACACGCGAAGATGTGACCATCGGAGAAGAGTGGAGCTGCTTCACCGCACGTCCGGTCAGCTTCAGCTTCCCATCCTACAAAGGAATGACCATCAACAAGAAAACAGCAGCCGTAGCAAGCTATAAACTCGCAAGCAGTGCAACTGAACAGCACTGGTTCATCATGACAGATGAAGATGTACAGAAGTTCCAGAAAGTGGTTGAATCAATGACCATCGACTCACTCGTCATCGGCAACAAACTCTATCCTGCATTCGAAATAGGAAAGAAGACATACAACATAGCCCGCCATCCGTCGACCGTTGCCGACAGCTGCCAGATAAGCGTTGCTCTCAACTCAACCTTCAACGGCACATGCGAAATCACCCAGCCTACATCCATTCCAGGCACAGGCAAGGTAGTGCTCAAGGACCAGGACGGCAACATCACCAACACCTACACACTGAACTTCTATCCCAACATCATCTATGCATGGGATGCAGAAGGAGCAACCGGTTCTGAAAGCAAACCAAACAAACATGGATGGGGAAGCACCAGCACATATCAGTTGCTGTGGGGCTCAGCCAACGGACTCAACACCCACTACATGGACCCGGGCAAAGGCACATCCATGGTTTATGAAGGTTACGTAGTCAACGGAGGTCATGCCTACGACCAGTCACGAATGCTCATGCTCTATTATAAAGACGGAGGAGAGACCTACCACTATACCTTCACAGGACTTGTACCTTCCACACAATACGTTTTCAACGGTGGACTCGCATGGACAGAATCCGACGAAGGCGCACCAAAGGTAGGAGTATCACTGGTGAACGGCACAGACACCATCCCGGTTTCCGACAAGACAAGCCCGACCGTGCTGGTGAATGCAGAGTGCACAAACTCAGCTACAGAGAAGGACATCACCCCATTTGAATTCACATTCACAACCCCTGCCTACATCACAGCCGAAACACCGTTCGCCCTGCAGTTCGAGTGCCAGTCAAAGTCACGAATCGTGTTGACCGACCTCGCAGTGCTTAAACCAGTTTCAATATCCGTTCCAGAAGACATCAATGGCGACGGAGTAGTCGACTCACAAGACGTGCTTGCAATCTACAACTGCATGCAGTCCGCCGACGACACCTCAGCATCATCAGACTATGATGTCAATGCAGACGGAGTAGTCGACTCCCAGGATGTACTGCAGATATATGAGTATATAAAACAGCACTAAGAGTCATCACCGATTGGCTCTATGATAAATCTCAAACCGGACGTTTCATCTTTTCATGAGGCGTCCGGTTTTTATAGCTTCTATTATATATAGCACAGCGGTTTCCATGCACGATTGAATGTATAGCCCAACAACCGAGATACATTATACCCTAGCCAAATCGATGGATTTTCATTCGATTTGGCTAAAGAATAGGCGATACAACAGCCAAATCAAGCGATTTTCCATCGATTTGGCTAAAGAATAGACGAAAGTCAAAATGATATCAAACTGACGGGTAAGGCAAATGCAGCTTCCCGTAGAGAAGGCAAACGGACTGAAGCAACCACACAGGATCAATAACAGGAATGCGACTGAAAAGAAAAGGTTGCATGCCAAGCATCAAGCTTGCCAAGCAACCTTTGTCCATTCGCATGCAAGACACGATTATTGATACACGTTCCTTGTCGTTTTAAACAAAGGAACGGGTTTGTATAGTTTTAGTGTTCTGCGACGGGGCGAATGGTGTAGCCATATAACCGGCCGTAGAAGTTGCCGTAGAAGTCGCCATTGTCGAAGTCGCCGTCGGAGTCGCCATTGTCGTAGCGGCCATTGTTGAAGCAGAGGCCGAACGCGGTGCTCGTGTCGTCGCTGCCGAGCGTACTTGACCAGTAGTAGCCGCACGAGCAGAGATCATCGAGGTCGCTCTCGTGGCAAAAGCCCGAAGCAGGGAGAAAGATGCTGTTGCCGTTCGTCTTGCTTGTCACTTCATAGCCGTCGATAGTTTCATCAGAGGAATTGGTCTTGCTAGTCCAAGTCCATGTGCAGTAGGTGGTATTGCAAAGTTCAGTAAACTCGGCTTGGGTCGGCATGCGGCACGAAGAGCCCCAGTTTACGTATGCAGCATCATCAGAA
>CAVISR010000028.1:0-28948 GCA_963645405.1 Acutalibacteraceae bacterium | reverse complement strand
ACGATACCATCTCTTCTTCGGTGATGCCACAAACGGCATCGTACTTAGGGTGCATGCTGATGTCCTTGGGTTGGTTGAAGCCGCTGAACACGCTCACTTGCGAGAACTTGGTGACCCCAGTGAGGAACACGAACCGCAGGTCGGCATCGGCTGCCTTGAATGTGGAATAGAATGACTTTAGGGTGTCACGGTTGTACTCCTCGAGCGTAATCTCCACTCCCTGGTAGTTCACCTTGTAGGGCATGTCCATCACATCGAGGAGGGGCTTGTCGTACTCGTCTACGAGTACCACGACGCGCATGCCGGTCTGCTTGTGTATCTCCTGCACGAGGTACTTCATCCTCGGGCCACAATCAGAGTACTTGTTCTTCACGTTATATGCCTCCTCCCATTCCGACAGTTGTCCGTCGAGCAAGTTCTTCAATGCATTGATGTCCGAGAATTTGCCTGAACTAAAGTCGATGTGAATCACCGGATAGACTTTCCAATCTTTCTCCAGCTTGTCAATCTTCAGCCCTTTGAACAGCTCTTTCTTACCGAGAAAATAACTCTCGAGTGTACTGATGAGAAGACTCTTGCCGAAACGACGCGGGCGGCTAAGAAAATAGACTTTGCCTTCGTTGGCAAGGGAATACACCATGTCGGTCTTGTCCACATAGACGAAGCCGTCTTCAATGATGTTCTCGAATGTCTGGATGCCGATAGGATATTTCATACGCAGAATGTGTTTGATTCAGTGCAAAGTTACGGAATTATATTTACATTGCAAAATATGCTGGGGATTATTTTGTTTGCCGTGCGGTGTGTGTCTTGGCCGTGCGGTGTGTGTTGCCGTGCGGTGCGTGTCATGTAGACAAAAACCATAATAACACCCGAACCGCTCCGGGCGATAAACCTTAATAAACCCCATACGGAAGGGGAACACAAAGCGTCTTTGAGCGGGCTGGAATGAGCGAGGCATAGGAGCTAGCTCTCTCCGAGAGCGTTAAAGCGTGTGTGGGTTTGTGCATTGTAAGCATTTGCGAGCTGCGCTCGAGTGTCATCGCCGACGCGCTCGGAGAGCGCTGACTCCTATTCCAGCTCGTATTTCATTGCTCTTCGTTCAGATAGCTGGGATTGTGCTTGATGTATTCGTGACCGAAGCGGCAGTGGATGCAGTCTTTTGGCTGACAATAGCGGGTGACGAGCTGGATGATTGCCTGGGACTCGGAGGCTGACCTGCACTCGATGCCTGCCGAACGCCATTCGTCCACGAAATGGTTTTTCTCGGGTTTCAGTTCGCCGAGCAGGCGGAGTGCTTTCTCGCAGAGAGCATCATCGGACTTGTAACGGCCGTATGCAAAGAGTAATGGAATGATTGTGTTGATGATTATCAGGTCTTTTGAGGATTTCGTCAGGACTTTGTCCACGCGCTTTGTCGCTTCCGACTTGAACGAATAATGGGTGGTCCAGAAGTCGCTTACCTGGGTGTGGAGCAACTGGTAGAGGTCGGCAACCGAATCGGAATTGACGACTTTCGACATGTTGAGCAGACCAGAATGATACATCGTGGCAAGTTGGGCAATGCGTATGTGAGGGAAGTTCTGCGGACGCAGACGGAGGAATTTCCACTGATGTGGCTCCATGGTTTGCAACTGGAACTTATGGCGGAGATAGTCGAACTCTCTCGACAGACGGTGGTAGTAATCGGGAAGGCAGGGGTCTGAAGATCCAAGCAATCCTGCCACACCGAAAAACATGGCTTCAATCTGGAACAAATCGTCGCGATGCTTGGCGAGGGCATTCATGGAGATGAGCCGTGCCAACTGCTCGAATGCATCGCCGTTCTTGCCAAAGCCGAAGTTGCGGCAAAGGGTGACGAACATGGTGGATTCCCAGTCGTTGTCGAGTTGCTTCCTGCGGTCCATGATATTACGGGTGCGCTGTTCGAGGCGCTCGACATACAGCGACGAGAACCATGAGGTGATGACCACACGCGGCAAGGCTGTCAGCACCTCGCGGCACTTGGGGTTGGCATCGGAGGCAATGAGCTTGGTGTAGTTTTCGCTCACGCTTTGGGGAATGTCCATCTGCAGTTGGGGAATGACTCGTCCGTCTTCCGACATGGCTTCACAGTCGACCACCATCACCACATGCAGAATCACGCTGTTGTAGGCAGGGTCGTGGTCGTGCTTGTGGAAGTACCAGTCGCTCGAACGGAGATGGACTTCCACATTGCCGTTCCATTCAATCCCGTCAATTTTGATACAGGCACCAATGAAATCGGGACCTGCATCCGTGTTCTGAATACCGGGACTGACAACCTCTATCAGACTGCCTGCCGTGGTCCGTATTTCGGAAAGGGGAAACATGCGGTGGAGCCAGGCATATTGAAGCATAAATTCCATAATCGTCGATGTTTGGAGCAAAGATACCGCTTTTTCTTGGAACAAACCGTCAGAAGAGCAAAACTTTTAGTACCTTTGCATATACAAACTGAGAAAGAATATGAAAATCGCATTGATTGGATATGGCAAGATGGGAAAAATGATAGAACAGATTGCCAAAAACCGTGGACATGAGATGGTAAGCATCATCGACGTTGACAACCAGCAGGACTTCGACTCCGACGCTTTCCGCTCGGCAGATGTTGCCATTGAATTTACAGCGCCGCAGGTTGCTTACGGCAACTATCTGAAGGCTTGGGAACAGAACGTGAAGGTGGTTTCGGGCAGTACGGGATGGCTGAAAGACCATGGCGACGATGTGCGCAAGGCATGCACTGAGGGAGGAAAGACTTTGTTTTGGGCATCAAACTTCAGTCTTGGAGTAGCAATCTTCTCTGCAGTCAACAAGTATTTGGCACGAATCATGAACGAATTCCCGGACTACGATGTGAGCATGAAGGAAATACACCACATACACAAGCTTGATGCTCCGAGCGGCACTGCCATCACCCTTGCAGAACAAATCAAGGAGAATATGCCACGGCTGAAGGAAGACGTGAAGATTGAGTCAGTCAGGGAAGGCGAGGTGCCTGGCATCCACAGCATCACCTACAACAGCGAGGCAGACCAGATAATCATCACCCACGATGCACACAACCGCAAGGGATTTGCGCTTGGTGCTGTGCTGGCAGCTGAATACACTGCGAAACATCAGGGACTGCTCACCACGAGCGACCTCTTCCAATTTTGAGCGGACAAATATATTGGGAAAACATACTCAACGACAAGTTAATCATTCTGTATTATGGTAAAATACAAAGGTACAAAACAAATCAAGGCTGAAAGGGAAAATGCCGAGGCAAAAAAGAAGGCAGAGAAAGGCAAGAACTGGGCAATGTTCATCGTCGTGCTCGTGCTCTATCTGGCGTTCCTCTATTGGGTAGGCAGCTGGTGGGGACTCATTGTCGTTCCCTTCATCTTTGATGTTTACATAACGAAGAAAATCAAGTGGACATGGTGGAAAGACATCGAGAGTCCGGTAGGGCGTACAATCATGAGTTGGATTGACGCACTGGTATTTGCACTTGTGGCAGTGTATTTCGTCAACCAGTTCTTCTTCCAGAACTATCAGATTCCGAGCAGCTCGCTCGAGAAATCCCTCCTGACCGGAGACTATCTGCTGGTGAGCAAACTGAGCTACGGACCGCGCATCCCACAGACCCCACTCACAATGCCGCTCACACAGCACACACTGCCGGTGATTAATGCCAAATCGTATGTGGAATGGCCACACTGGGAGTATCGACGTGTGAAAGGACTGGGAAAGGTGGAATACAACGACATTGTTGTCTTCAACTATCCGGGCGGCGACACAGTTGCAGTGAATTATCCAAACGACTTCTATGAGCTCTGCTACATGTATGGAATGGATGCCATGAGGCAGCAGGGGGTGACGATACCGGATATGAAAAGCCTGTCGACCGAGGGTCAGATGCAGCTGTTTGATGCCCTCTACGCAGAAGGAAAGAAAATTGTGGCGCAGCAGAAGAACGTATATGGCGAAATCACCAGCCGACCGACTGACCGACGCGAGAACTACGTGAAACGCTGTGTGGGACTGCCGGGACAGACACTCGAGATAAAGAACAAGATAATCTACATCAACGGCAAGCCTCAGAAAACCCCTACAGAAGCACAGTTCAACTACTACATCTATGCCCAGGGAGAACCAAGCGATGCACTGCGTGCCGAACTGCAAATCACCGACGAGGACTACAAACGCTGGAACGACCGACCCGACCATCCGTTTGAGGACCACCGCATGGGGATGCCACTCACTGCACATGCAAAGCAAGTGTTGGAGAGTCACACGGAACTGATAGACAGTATCGTCGAAATCATAGACATCAACTCGGGCAGAGTTTATCCGCTCAACCACGACTATGGTTGGACCCGCGACAATTACGGACCGATATATCTCCCGAAGAAGGGCGACAAGGTGAAGCTCGACATGGACAACATCGCCATTTACGACCGTCCGATACGTGTGTACGAGGGAAATACTCTCAAGGTGAAAGACGGCAAGATATACATCAACGGGAAGCAGACCAACGAATATAAGTTCAAGATGGACTACTATTGGATGATGGGCGACAACCGTCATAACTCAGCCGACAGCCGCTATTGGGGTTTCGTTCCTGAAGACCATGTCGTGGGCAAACCTCTCTTCATCTGGTGGTCAGTCTGTCCGGACCAAAATCCGGAGGCTTCCAAAATCCGATGGAACCGACTCTTCCGTTGGGTTGACAACATCAAGTAAGCATCGACATACGATTGGTTGTCCTTCGTCATACGAGCGGTTGTCCATCGACTTGCGAGCGGTTGTCCATTGACTTACGAACGGTTGTCTATCGCTATACGAACGATAGTTCATCGCATAAGAACAATAAAGGTGTGCCAGTCATTCGACAGACACACCTTATTATATATATACACACCCATATACACCTTATTATATATGGGCTGATTTTCGATTGATTCAGTACGGTTGCTGACTGCTATCAGCTAATCTGGCTTCCTGCCTTCACTTCGTGCTCAACTGTAGTTACACTGATTGTGCCATCATAGTTCTCAGCACTCAGAATCATGCCCTGGCTGACCAGTCCGTTCTTGAACTCGCGTGGTGCAAGGTTTGCAATGAAGAGAACCTGCTTGCCCTTGAGTTGCTCCGGCTCGTACCACTGGGAGATACCTGACACGATGGTGCGTTTCTCCAGTCCGTCGTCAATGAGGAACTTGAGCAGTTTCTTCATCTTTGGCACCTTCTCGCACTCAAGTACAGTTCCGACACGTATGTCGAGCTTCTGGAAGTCCTCGATAGAAACAGTGTCCTTGATTGGAGCAGTCTTTGCATTTGCTGCCTCGTTTGCCTTGATGGTTGCCTCCAGCTTGTCGGTTTGGAACTTGATAGCCTCATCTTCAATCTTTGAGAAAAGGAGACTTGGCTTGTTGAGTTGCTTGCCTGCAGGAAGCAAGTCGGTGCGTCCAAGGTCTTCCCAACTGAAGGTGTCGAGAGCCAGCATCTGGCGCAGACGTGCTGAAGAGAATGGAAGGAACGGCTCAAACACGATTGACAGGTTGGCTGTCAGCTGCAATGAGATGTAAATGACAGTCTTCACACGCTCAGGGTCGGTCTTGATTACCTTCCATGGTTCCTCATCGGCAATATACTTGTTGCCTATGCGTGCAAGGTTCATTGCCTCTTTCTGTGCATCGCGGAATCTGAATGCCTCAAGCAAGGTTTCCACCTTGTCCTTCACCTGTGAGAACTCCTGAAGTGTGGCTTTGTCGGTCTCGGTGAGTTCACCACATTCCGGTACGATTCCACCATAGTATTTCTGTGACAACTGCAAAGCGCGGTTGACGAAGTTTCCGTAAATGGCTACCAACTCATTGTTGCAGCGTGCCTGGAAGTCGCCCCATGTGAAGTCATTGTCCTTGGTTTCCGGAGCATTGGCAGTAAGCACATAGCGCAATTCATCCTGGCGACCTGGCATCTCCTCAAGATATTCATTGAGCCATACGGCATAGTTCCTGGATGTGGATATCTTGTTTCCTTCAAGATTGAGGAACTCGTTTGCCGGTACATTGTCGGGCAGAATGTAATCACCATGTGCCTTCAACATTGACGGAAATACGATGCAGTGGAACACGATATTGTCCTTTCCTATGAAATGGATGAGTCGGCTGTCCTCGTCCTGCCACCATTGCTGCCATGTGCCGTATTTCTCAGGGTTGGCATCACACAGTTCCTTTGTATTGCTGATATAACCGATAGGGGCATCGAACCACACATAAAGGACTTTGCCTTCTGCTCCTTTCACTGGTACTGGAATTCCCCAGTTGAGGTCTCGTGTCACGGCACGGGGCTTGAGTCCACCGTCGAGCCAGCTCTTGCATTGTCCATACACATTCGGACGCCACTCTTTATGCTCCTGAAGAATCCATTTCTCGAGCCACGGCTGATAGTTGTCGAGCGGCAAGTACCAGTGCTTAGTACTTCTCTTCACCAATGGATTGCCGGTCACCACATTGTAGGGGTTGATAAGTTCCTCTGGCGAGAGTGTGCTGCCACATGCTTCGCACTGGTCACCGTATGCACCCTGGGCATGACACCGTGGACATTCACCACGGATATTGCGGTCGGTCAGGAATTCTCCTGCCTGCTCGTCATAGTACTGTTCGCTTTCTATCTCTACGAACTTGCCCTCGTCGTAGAGTTTCTTGAAGAAATCAGATGCAAACTGATGGTGAACCTTTGATGTGGTTCTTGAATAGACATCGAATGAAATTCCGAAGTCATCGAATGATTTCTTGATGATATTGTGGTAATGGTCGACCACATCCTGCGGTGTGCATCCGTCCTTGCGTGCACGAATGGTTACAGGTACTCCGTGTTCGTCGCTTCCTCCCACAAACAGAACGTTTCTTCCTTTGAGTCTCAGATAGCGTACATATATATCTGCTGGTACATATACGCCTGCAAGATGACCTATATGGACAGGTCCGTTTGCATAAGGAAGTGCTGATGTTACAAGTGTTCTTTTGAATTGTTTCATATGTTTATTTATGTACTAATGTTCCAATGTCTTCTCCTTCAATGACTTTCTTTAGATTACCTACTATGTCCATGTTGAACACATAGATTGGAAGTCCGTTCTCCTTGCACATGGTGGTAGCAGTAAGGTCCATCACGCGCAGGTTCTTGTTGTAGATTTCATCGAAGGTGATTTCGCTGTATTTTGTGGCCGTTGGGTCTTTCTCCGGGTCGGCTGTGTAAACACCGTCCACGCGAGTGCCTTTCAGCATGATGTCAGCCTCAATCTCTATTCCTCGCAGACTGCTTCCTGTGTCGGTGGTGAAGTAAGGATTGCCTGTGCCGGCAGAGAAGATTGCAACTTCGCCCTTCTCCATTGTCTCGATTGCCTTCCACTTGGTGTAGAATTCACCGATTGGTTCCATCCGTATGGCTGTGAGCACACGGTTCTTGCAACCGATGGCACCCAGTGCGCTGCTCAGTGCCAATGAATTGATGACTGTGGCACACATTCCCATTTGGTCGCCCTTGACTCTGTCGAAACCTTTTCCTGCTCCACTAAGTCCGCGGAAGATGTTTCCGCCTCCGATTACTATGCCAATCTGCACGCCCATGTCATGCACTTCCTTGATCTGTCGGGCATAGTCATTCAAGCGGTTGACGTCTATCCCATAGTTCTGTTCTCCCATCAAACTTTCTCCGCTGAGTTTGAGCAGTATTCTCTTGAATTTTACCATTTGTTTTGTTCGTTGTTTTAACCTAAAGACAGACCGCATTGTCATTCGACCATGCAGCCTGTCCTGTTCATATTATTGATTTCTATTCTTTTGACTTTCCGTTTCGTGTTCCTCCCGTCCAATTGTCTGTGCCTGATGTGATGGCATTCGCATCGTTGTTGGATACGGTAACTGTCAAGTCTCCAGCACTCTGGTCCAAGACTTTGTCGACCTTGATTCCGCAGCAGACTGATCCGTCGGAAGAAAGTCCGCCACTCACGTTCAGGTCCACATTTGTTCCGGAGAAGTAGACGTTACCGCCATTGAGGACTGTTCCTGTGATTTTGGTCACCGACTTGCCTCTGATGCCTTTCGCTCCACCGGCTGACACATTCCCCTTTACTGTTCCATTCTTGAAGTAAGCATTGTATGAACTGCGGATGCCTTCAGAACCTACACCTGCAACATTGAGATTGACCGTACCTCCAGTCATGGTGAAGATACTGTCTGCCTTGAGTCCGATTCCGTCTGCCTGATTTATATCGAGGGTCAATTCTCCTCCTTTTATCTTGATGCAACCGAAATCATCAGAATCGATGCAGTCGCTTCCGCAACCTGAGATATTGAGAGTTCCACCATTCATCTGGAAGTAGTTGTGCTCGGTTGCTTTCTCGCCCTTACCGCAGTGAATACCATCGCTCACAGCTCCAAGGACGTTGATTGTTCCAACCGAAGCTTTCAGCAGAAGATATTCCTTTGCACAGATGGCATGCTTTGCAAGTCCAGTGACGTTAAGTGTTCCGTTGCCCTTGAACTCAGCATGTCCTTTTGTATAGAACGCACCTTTCTGACTTCCTCCGGCATAATCGGTCAGTGTGTTTGTTGTTCCGTCCTTCAACAAGACGTCAATACGTTTGCCACACTCGATGTCGATGGCTGCACCCTTACCGCTGGTCAGTGTCACTCCAGCCAACTCTACAGACAGCTTGTAGCTGCCTGTGATAGTCAGTGAACCGTTGGTTGAACTTCCGCTGACACGATACAGATATTCGGTAGATGTGTTGGTTGACTTGAGGACAACATGCGAGCTGGTTCCGCTTGAACATGTCACACCGCTCATCGACGATGGAATCGTGACTGTTGCTGTTGTTCCGTTGTACACGATGTCGACTGCCGGGAATACCGGTTCAGAGAATGTGATACTGTCCACATCGCTTACGTCATAGGTCTCGCCACAGATGTTCACTTTCGATGCATCTGAAGAGAATGTGATATCTTCAACGGACTCAATGTCGTATTTGTCGTATGAATAGCCATTGCAGAAATAGACCTGCGCCTGCAGCATACCGACAAGTCCGAACAGTCCAGCCAGTGTTATAATTGCTTTCTTCATATAATCCGGTCAAATGTTATTATCTGGTCAAATAGATAGTACCTGTCAAATATGGTACTTGTCAAATATATAGAACCTGTCTTGTTACTCGAGACATCGGGTTTAGTTGTTCTCCATGTATTCGTAGACATTGAGCACGTCCTGAGTGTCTACCACTCCGTCCTCATTTACATCCAGTCCTTCGGTTTCTCCGGATTCCATGCCTGAATATATGGAAAGTGCATCCTGAGTGTCGACAACACCGTCTTTATTGACGTCCTGGATTATGGTTGCAGCAATTCCGAAATACATCTTGTTCACTGATGTTATAGCAGTAGACTCTTTGGTTCCGTCCTTTAGGTTCACCACCACATTGCCATTCTCAAAGGTGAGCTTCTGAATGGCTGAAATCTTGTGGCTTGTTGTTTTTTCAGCTGCAATATAAAGACTGTAGTCTCCATCTGCAAACGCAAGCATGCTCATAACGAGAGCAATAGACATCGTAACTAATCGTTTCATATTCTTGCAAGAAATTTGTTGTTCTGATTTATGCTATACCTGATGTTTTGATTCTTACCTGATGTTTTGGTTTATCCCATTACTTAGAAATCAAATTTGTATCCCAGTCCGACAAGGTGTCCATTTGCCTCACCGTCGTCTCCGTCTGTACTGAAACGGTAGAAGAGGGTCAATTTGTTGTACTTGTTTATCTTATAGTCGTAACCTCCCGAGAACTTCCATTTGTTTGCGTTATGGGTAAGTCCGCATCCGTAGTCGATTGATGCAAACAAATCGATTGGAATTCCTTTTATGTCGTAGCCTACTGTAAGCTTTGAGTAGAGGAATGTGCGGTCTTTACGCTTTGTGACAGTTTCCTGGTTCAGCGTCTTTCCTATAACGTTTCCGTATGCATCTTTATTGTCTTCGCCATTGTATGAATCATAATATTTATAAGGAGACATAATCCAGTTATATGTGCCGTCATCGTTTCGTGTGCTCTGTTCCTCGTCCACTCTCCACTTGTTGCGTGTTGCAGTTGCCTCGCAATAGTGGTTGTATCTTACAGTTTCCTTCAAAGAAACGGACCATCGCTTGTTGATTTCATAGCTGATTTGTGCTCCCACGTTTATGCGGTAGCGGTTCTGCCAATAACTGTCGGTGATGTTCCATCCTTTCAGGTCGCCTACATTGAAGAATCCGCCTTCAATCAGGTCGTCGTTCGCATCATCTACATCAAAGTATTTCAGGTTTTTCTCTGCCAATTTTCGTGTCCACAAGTAGTCGAACCCACCATTCACCTTGACATCAAGTGTCTTTGCCTCGTTTGAGAACAACTTGTACGACAATCCTGCACCGACAATATAACGGTCGATGCGCTCCGCATTGTCCTGGGTTCTCATTGCTGCAGAGATTTCCAACTTGAGGTTCTTGGCAATCTTTGTCTCGCCCTCAACGCTCAGTTCATAACCGAAGTCGTCGGTCTGTGCATAGGATTGGTGTGCCGCTATCACGGCTGCTACCAATAGAAGCAGTCCCTTATTCATATAGTTTCGGCATTTTTTGTATGTTGCTACTGTCGTTGTCCTCTTTACCTGAATAGTATATCTTGATTAGAGCCATATCCTTCAGGAAATCGAGTGAACCTATGGATACGTCCTTCACATCAAGTCCGGTGCGTTTTCTCAAGTCCTCAATCATTTCATCGCGCCTTTCCGGAACAATCAATTCGATTTTGTCGTACTTGATATATTTGGTATTCAATGATTTCACCCACTTGCCTCCCTCTGCAATCCATATCGCAGCCACAAACAGAAGGTTGGTGACAATCAGCTCGATGATGGCAGTCAGTTCGGGCGCAAAGAACTCCGGATGCTTGTCTGATATGTCGGCAACCCATGCCAAACCGTTGATTGCAGCCAACGCAATGACGAGGAAGAGGTAGGTCATCTCACGAATAGGCACTGACTCTGTTCGGTAGCGCATGATGCAGAATATCGCAAACAGTCCCATTGCGATACCTGTCTTCAGTTTGGCATCGCCCATCAAGTGGATGAGCATGAAAATGCCGAAACCCACAAGGATATAAGTGAGCAGGAAATCCGCTCTCTTGCTTTTGGGGAAATAGAACACCCGTGCGATAACCACCGTGAACACAGTGTTTATGATTAGTCGGAACAGCAAATCAAGCATCCTGCTTGAATCGCTTGATATCAGTGTGAAAAAATCGTTGAAAGATTCCATTGGTCGTTTCTGTAGTTATTCTTATTCTGTTTTCTAAACTTGTTTTGTTCTTGTTCTCTATTTCTATATTTCTATACCGAAGGCACGTAGCTCTCTGCCGAAGGCGCAAACTTTCCTTCATTGTTGATTTTTGCCAGTCTGCGGATTTTCTCCAGGAAGTTGTTCTTCTTCAATCCCGGGTCGGTCCAAACCATTCCAATGCAGCACTTGCTGAATCCTGTGGGATGGATGAAGAGGTTGCGCAGCAGTGAACATATCGGGGAGAACACATGACCGTCACGTTTCAGCTCGATAATCACCAGCTGGTCGCTGTCCGCATCATTGCCCGTTTCGTAATTGTGAAAGCGGATATTGAAATCGATAGTGAGGCGTTCTGTCTTTTCCTTGTTCACAAGGGTAATGCGGTCGAACAGATTCTGCACCACCATATGGAGTGAAGAAAGCGGCATGCCGGCTTTCAAAGACACCAGCTGCTCTGCTCCCAAATCTGTCTGCGACTCTTCAAGCGACTCCACCTGCACTCGCTTCTTCTTGGTTCTGCCATGGTTGTTCTTGCGCTTCACTTCGAGAAACGTCAGGTCTCCGCTCGAAAGATATGTCCTAACCCTTACTTTTGTGCGCACCTTCCTCTTATTGTGATGCATCATATAGAGTTCATGGTCCTTCGTGTCGAAATATGTGGTGCGGTATGGGCAAACAGTTGTTTTGCCTATGGTCTGCACATAGTACTTGTCCTTCAACATCTGCAAAAGCTCAATAAGCTTGTTCTTCGTAGTGACATACTTCGTGTCAATACGGTTCATCAGCTTTATCGACCCCATCTGTTCCAAAGTGATTGGCGACAGGGAATTGAGCAGAGTTTGGATTTTCAGGTCTTTCTCGTCCATTGATAATTGATTGTTTGAGCCAACTTGTCTTTTTACTCTAACTTTGACATGCAAATATACTCTTTTTATCTGGATAAAGGTGTATCTTCATGTTTTTTTTACTTAATCTGCCCTTGTTTTTCTTGGATAACCCATTTATTTTTTATCTTTGTTGCAAATTTACGACAAACCAATGAAGGAATTTGTAATATCAGAAGCCAAAGTGGAAACTGCAGCAATCGTGGGACTCGTCACTCCTTACCAGGGAGAGAGGAAAACAAAAGAGTATCTCGACGAACTGGAGTTTCTGGCGGAAACCGCAGGAGCGAAAATCATAAAACGTTTCACCCAGAAAGTGAACGGTCCAAACAGTGTCACATATGTCGGCAGCGGAAAACTTGCCGAAATCAAGGACTTCATCAAGTCGGAGGAGGACGAAGACCGGGAAGTCGGTATGGTCATCTTCGACGATGAGCTGAGTGCGAAACAAATCCGCAACATAGAGAAGGAACTGCAGGTGAAGATACTCGACCGCACGTCGCTCATCCTCGACATCTTTGCCATGAGGGCACAGACGGCGACAGCCAAAACCCAGGTGGAACTGGCTCAATACAAGTATATGCTTCCACGTCTGACCCGTCTGTGGACACACCTCGAAAGACAGAGGGGCGGAAGTGTGGGATTGCGCGGTCCGGGTGAAACCCAGCTTGAGATGGACCAACGAATCATCCGCAACCGTATGGCACTGCTGAAACAGCGCCTGAAGGAGATTGACACGCAGAAGACTACGCAACGGAAGAACCGTGGACGACTCATCCGTGTGGCGTTGGTGGGTTACACCAACGTGGGCAAATCCACATTGATGAACCTGTTGTCAAAGAGTGATGTGTTTGCAGAGAACAAACTCTTTGCCACACTCGACACCACAGTCCGTAAAGTCATCATCGACAATTTGCCATTCCTCTTGAGCGACACAGTTGGATTCATACGCAAACTGCCAACCGACCTTGTGGATTCATTCAAGTCCACACTTGACGAGGTGCGTGAAGCCGACCTGCTGATTCACCTCGTCGACATCTCCCATCCTGATTTCGAAGAGCAGATACGGGTGGTCGAGTCAACCCTTGGAGATTTGGGAGCAAGCGACAAACCAACTTTGCTGGTGTTCAACAAGATTGATGCTTACACATGGATTCCAAAGGACGAGGATGACCTTACGCCCAAGACCCGGGAAAACATAACGCTTGACGAACTCAAGGCAACTTGGATGGCAAAGATGAACGACAGTTGCTTCTTCATCTCTGCAAAGACTGGCGAGAACATCAGTGAGTTCAAGGAATTCGCATACAAGAAGATACGCAAACTGCATGTGCAGAAATATCCGTACAACGATTTCTTGTTCCAGCACTACGAGAACGAAGAATAAAGGAATACACCATATATTATATTATATGAAAAGAGAACTGACAAACCAGGAAATCACCATTCTTGAAGACCAGGGATGCACAGCCGCAAACTGGGCAGACATACTGGTGGACGAAGACTTCATGCCAGCCTATGTGCATAATGTGGACTTTTATGGCAAAGTGGAGTTGGGCAACATGAGCGGAATGGTCAGTGTTGAAGAAGAATTCCAGCGTCATGCGTCAATCAGAAACTGCACGCTGAACAATGTGAAGATTGGCGACGACTGCTTCATCGAGAATGTACATGGCTATATCTCCAATTACGACATTGCCGACAGATGCTATATCTCCAACATTGGAGTTATGAGTACTCAAGGTCCGTCCTCTTTCGGCAACGGCAATGTCATCTCCGTACTCAACGAAGGGGGCGAAGGCAATGTGGCGATTTACGACAAACTGACTGCCCAACTGGCTTGGCTCATGATTCATTATCCGTCCATAAGGGAGTTGGCGCTCAAGGAAACTGAAGGACTCAGAAACAGTGACAGAGGTCTTATTGGCGAAGGTTGCCGTATTGTCGGTGTCAAGGAGATTAGCAATGCAAATGTCCAGCCATATTGCGAGATACAAGGTTCGAGCCGGATTTCCAACGTCACCCTCTTGAGCAGCGACGATGCACCTACACTTGTCGGTCCTGATGTGATTATCGAGAATTCGGTAGTGGCAATGGGAGCCACCGTCACCGACGGAGCAAAGGTCGACAATTGTTTTGTGGGCGAATCCGTGCATATCGGCAAAGGTTTCTCTGCCGAATCCTCGCTCTTCTTTGCCAATGCCTACATGGACAATGGCGAAGCCTGCGCTGCACTCTGTGGTCCGTTCTCCTGCTCCCACCATAAGTCAACCCTCCTCATCGGAGGCGAGTTCTCGTTCTACAATGCCGGTTCAAACACCAATCAAAGCAACCATGCATACAAGATGGGGCCAATTCATTGGGGTATACTCGAGAGGGGATCGAAGACAGCATCGGGCAGTCACATCCTTTGGCCAGCCCATATCGGTGCATTCTCCATGGTGATGGGAAAACTCACGGAACATCCGCGTATCCAGAACCTGCCGTTCTCCTATGTCATGGCAACAGGCGAGAAGACTTACATTGTGCCGGGCATCAACATAAGGACGGTGGGCACATGGCGCGATGTGAACAAATGGGCGAAGCGCGACGGACGGCCGAAGTCTGCGCGTCGTGACATCATCAATTTTGCTTTCCCAAATCCATACATCATACAGTTTGTCATTGCAGGCAAGGAACTGCTTGCATCGCTGCAGGAACGCCAGGGATACGATGCTGAAGAATACAAATTCGAGGGTTGCTTCATCAAGCACAAGGCGCTTGTCGATGGAATGGGGTACTACGACCTTGTCATGCGCATGTATGGCGGTGAATTGCCCAAGGACGAGTGGCTTGACATGTGTGGCATGATTACACCGAAGAAATCGGTGGAAGACCTTGTGTCGGATGTGCAGGACGGAGAAATAACATCGTCCGATGAAATCATCGGGAATCTTCAGGCACAGTTCCAGCGCAACAAGTTCCATTACTCATATCCGCAAACGACCGAGAGCCTTGAAGCCCACAACGAGTGGCTTGACCTTGTGCGTCGCGATGCAGAGAAGGAATTCCAGATGGGCGATGTGGACGAAAACTTCCTCCAGGATTTCCTGGACAAGATAGAGTAAATAGTAAGTCTTATACTTGCGGACTTAAACTGCCGCAATATATCTTTTCGTTACCACCCCAAACTATTGTTTTTGATACATCAACATGATAAATCGGTTACGAGATGATTAAAAAAAGCTCGCAGCAACAAGACATAATAATTTTTTTCGTAACTTTGCCGAAACAATCAAAAATGTGATGGACGAAAAGAACTCTGACTTCAAGGTAGATGTCGACCAAATAATAAGGAGCAAGACAGGAAGTAAGTACAAATACTTCCCTAAGTTCGTTATCAACTGGCTGAAGAACATACTGCATCAAGACGAAGTAAACGCATTCCTCACGGGTCATGGCAGCGGAATATACGGCCAGGACTTCCTCGACGAATGTGTGAGGTATCTGGAGATGGACCTGAAGGTTGAAGGGCTCGACCGCCTGCCAAGCAACGAAGGAGGCAGGTATTACACCATCGTGTCCAATCATCCGCTGGGAGGCGAAGACGGAGTTGCTCTGGGTAGCGTCCTCTGCCACAAGTACGACAGCAAAATCAAATACTTGGTGAACGACGTGCTCATGAACCTCAAAGGACTTGCGCCACTCTGCATCCCCATCAACAAGACCGGCAACCAAAGCCGCAACTTCCCCAAAATGGTGGAGACTGCATTCCAGTCCGACAACAATGTCCTCATGTTTCCAGCCGGACTCTGCTCGCGCAAGCAAAACGGAGTGATAAAGGACCTCGACTGGAAAAAGACATTCATCACAAAAAGCATTGAATACAAGCGCGACGTCATACCAGTCCATTTCTCAGGACAAAACTCTGAACGCTTCTACCGCATAGCCAACCTATGCAAAACACTGAATATCAAAGTCAACCTAGCAATGCTGTTCCTGGTTGACGAAATGTATAAAAACGTAGGCAAATCATTTACCGTCACCTTTGGCGAACCAATTCCATGGCAGACATTCGACAAGTCGAAGTCGCATGCCGAGTGGGCGCAATGGGTGAAAGAAAAAGTATATGAGCTTTAGATTATTATGGAAGAAATCATTGCACCAATCGACCGTCAGGTCTTGAAGTCAGAACTTACCGAAGACAAACGGCTTAGATTCACCAACCGCAGCAACAACGAGATTTACATTGTTGACTGGCGAGATGCTCCAAACGTACTGAAAGAAATCGGAAGACTCCGTGAAATCGCATTCCGCGCAGCTGGAGGTGGTACTGGCAAGAGCATCGACCTGGACGAATTTGACTTGAGTGACAACCCGTACAAACAACTCATCGTGTGGAATCCGGAAGCAGAAGAAATCATCGGAGGCTACCGCTACCTGCTCGGCACCAACGTGCAGTTCGACGACAACGGCCAGCCGATACTTGCCACATCCCACATGTTCCACTTCTCCGACAAGTTCATAAACGACTATCTGCCCTACACCGTAGAGCTCGGACGATCATTCGTCACAGTCGAATACCAGGCAACAAGAGACGACTCCAAAGGACTGTTCGCACTCGACAACCTGTGGGACGGACTTGGAGCACTCTCAGTCATCATGCCCAACTGCAAGTATTTCTTCGGCAAAATGACCATGTATCCGTCCTACAACCGCCGTTGCCGCGACATGATACTTTACTTCCTCAACAAGCATTTCCCCGACAAAGACAAACTCATCGTGGCAATGGAACCGTTGCAGCTGGAGACCTCACCAAAAGAATTCGAGTCGCTCTTCTGCTACGACGACTTCAAGGACGACTACAAAGTGCTGAACCGCATCATACGCAGTTTCGGCTTGTCCATTCCGCCACTTGTCAATGCCTACATGAGCCTTTCGCCCACAATGAAGATGTTTGGCACAGCCATCAACGACGGATTCGGTGATGTGGAAGAGACAGGGATCCTTATCGCCATCGACGAAATCACCGAGAGCAAGCGCATGCGCCACATCGACAAATTTGCTCAGGAACATCCCGAACTGGTGGCAGAATCCATCAAGGAAATGTCGCGAATCACGTCCGGAGTCAACCGCGTGAAGAAGGCTGAAAAGAAAAACTGAAGAAAAAAATAATTTTTTTCCATTTCAAATTAAACCATTCCGACTCTAACGAGTCAAACATAAAGTTAAGTAATAAATAGGTGTTTATCATTTGCAGGGTGTAGTTACATGGGAGTGTCACTACACCCCTTTTATTTTGCGTGCACTTTTTTATGCACGCTTATGAAATCAATGCAGTCTCCGCATCATACAAGTGCACCGGATGGCAGGAGCTAGCCCTCTCCGAGGGCGTTAAAGCGAGCGTGGACTTGTGGGCTGTAAAACATTGCGAGCTGTCGCTCGCACGTTATCGCCAACGCGCTCGGAGAGCGCTGGCTCCTATCCTAAAGCGAACTTACGTTCGAACGACGATATGGGCGAGCTTTCGCTCGAGTGTCATCGTCTAGCGCTCGGAGAGCGCTGACTCCTATTCCAGCTCGCATTTCAACGCTCCCATCCGGACGGATAACCCCAACCCTAAAACCTAACACATTCTTGACTGACTCCTCCCATCCGGACGGCTAATCCCAAACTCAAAACATTTTGGATGACTCCTTCAGTCCGGATAACGCTCAAATTATACGAGACAATAGAACAAAGAAAGACTTGTGTGCCAGGGAATTGCCGGGGGGATGTTGCAATTTCCGCTTGGCGCACAAGCCAACCACACTATTAACTATTTACTGTCTAATTATTATCAACTGTCAACTAACAACTGCCAACTATGAAAACTTATGGCTTGTGGCTTGGGTCGTGTGGCTTATGTGTGTGAGTACAAGAGTGTGAGTCTGAAGCTTTCTTGCTTCTTTGCTATTCTCGCTTTCTTGGTTTACTTTCTTATCTTGATTACTGGCGCAATGTTGTTCAGATTCTTTTCGGGCAGAGTGACGGTGAGACCTTCTGCTGTGCGTGTGAACGGTATTTTGCCGTAGCCAAGCAGTTCCACTGACTTTATCTTCTGCGGATAGAGCTGGCTGTCTTGTGCCAGTGACTTGATGGTTGCCTTGTGGTCGGCGGGCCATGCCAGCATCGTGACGTAGAGTGCCTTGGAGGTCTGCGTGAAGCGCTTCTCGTCGGCTGTGGCATTGACGTATGAGCCTTCGTTGAATCCCTGGGCATTAATCTTGATGTCGGAATCTGCTATTGGTCCTTCTCCGAATATTGTCCATGGACGTGTGTCGTAGATGGCTTCTTTGTTGATTGCCATCCAGTCGCCGAACTCGTTGAGAATTTTCTCTTCCTTCTCATCGAATGTGCCGTCGGCACGGAGCGGAACGCTCAGAAGCATGTTGCCGTTCTTGCTGACCACGTCGACAAGCAGTTTCGCTACTGCTGCAGCCGATTTGTAGCCGTTGCCGTTGTAGATGTCAGTGTTGTAGTGCCAGCCGCCGATGCAGGTGCAGGTCTGCCAGGGCTGTTCAAGAATTTGGTTTGGAGCACCTCTCTCTACGTCCCACACGAGGGCTTTGCGCTGGTTCTCGTCGAGTATCTTGCAGAGCATCACTCCCTGCTGCTTGCCTTTGTGGGTAGCCATGCTGTGGTTGTAGAAATGGGCGGCAATCTTGAGTCCGGCATCGCTGAAGGGATAGAACGGAGCTACGGTCACGTCGAAGTAGATGAGGTCGGGATTGTAGCGGTTGATGGCATCGAGTGTGCGGTTGTAGAAGTTGGTGCAGTACTTCTGGGTCGGCAATGTCACTCCGTTGCCCCAAGCCCACTGGCGGTGAATCATACCGTCAGCCCAGCTGCCTTGGCTCAGCGCATGGTTTTGTGCATAGAGGTCCTGCGGGTCGTATCCTTCCCACCATTTGCCTTTTCCGTCCTCCTTGGTGAGTGTTCCGTCGTAAGGAACTCCAGTCTTGTCGCCACTGCGGTCGTAGCGCTGCGACGGTTCATACCAAAGCCAGGCGTGGTCGGCATGGAAACTGATACCGAACGGCAGTCCGCACTTCTTGGCTGCTGCTGCCCATCCGGCAAGGATGTCGCGCTTTGGTCCGATGTTCTTTGAGTTCCATGGCTGGTATTTGCTGTCCCAGAGGTCGTAGTTGTCGTGGTGGTTGCCCAGTGCCACGAAATACTGTGCACCTATTTTCTTATAGAATGCCACGAGTTTTTCCGGGTCCCAGTTCTCTGCCTTGAAGAGGGGCAGTATGTCCTTGAATCCGAATTCCGACTGATGCCCGTAGTGCTCGCGATGGTATTTCCATGCTTTGCTTCCTTCCATATACATCTCGCGCGCCATCCAGTCGCCCGAGCCTTCCACGCATTGCGGACCCCAGTGTGCCCAGATTCCGAACTTGGCGTTTCTGTACCATGTAGGCACTTCGTAGTCTTTCTCCAGTGATTCCCATGTGGGTTCGAACTTGCCCTTCATCATCGGTTCGTCCTGTTCCGAAACGGGTACCTGATAGTTCTGTGCTTGAAGTCCGCCTGCAACTGCCAGCAGCACTCCCAATGTCAATATTCTTCCTTTCATGCAATAACAGTAGTTTTAATGTTGTTGTAAAAGATATCTTGTTCTTTTTCTCGGGTGCAAAGTTACGACAAGTCTGCGACATATCATTGGATAATGTTGACTGAAAATAGCACAAAATTGATATTCTTCAAAACCGTCATCATGCCCGTACAGTGCCCCCAAACCGTCTTGGTCAGAGAAATTTTGCTCCCTGGTCAGAAAAAACTTTTTCCCTGGTCAGAGAAAGAGTTTTTCCTGACTAGGGAAAATTTTGCGGATAATGCGGAAGAGGGAGCGTATAGCACAAAGTTTGCATGCAACGATTCCAAACAATTGTTTCGTGTATCTGGCTTCATTAAATTGGTTCATGAAAACGGTTTCACACGGCAGTCCTATTCAATTGTTTCATTCACCGTTTTCACGCAACCTGCCATTATCCTCATTTGGTCGTAAATTCTAGCCGTTTTTGAAGAAAAATGGCGATTGGAGCGCTATAAGTCGAAAAAAATGGACTTTTAGCGCTGCTATCGCAGGTTTTTCAGTATCTTTGCACTTGTAATATCTATTCTTTATGGTGATTAATGTTGAACAATCAAGCACGCCGCACGGCTAACCCCAAATCTGTTATCCCAAAAATATTCTTGATGTGATTCCTGCAGTCTAGCGAAAAGTTGCAAATAAATGGCTGTTTACCCGGCAAAAAGTTGTAACTTTGCGAGTGGAATACTGACAAAAAGTTGTAGAATTATGCTCAAGAGGAAGATAACCAATGAATTATTGAGATGGAAAGAACAGACCGCAAACAAGGCTCTTCTCGTAAAAGGCGCACGACAAGTGGGTAAAACCACTATTGTACGTCAATTTGCCAAGGCGAACTACAAGAATTTCATAGAAATCAACTTCGAACAGATGCCTTTGGCAAGACAGGCATTCGACGGTAATCTAGATGCACGCAGCATCCTTATAAACCTGTCAGCCATGGGATTCGGTCCATTAGAGCCGGGCAACACCCTGATTTTTTTCGATGAGATACAGTCGTGCCCCAATGCACGGACTGCAATAAAGTTCCTGGTGGAAGACGGTCAGTACGATTACATCGAATCGGGTTCATTGCTTGGCATCAACTATAAGGACGTGTCATCCTATCCTGTCGGGTATGAGCATGAACTGAATATGTATCCTCTTGATTTTGAGGAATTCCTTTGGGCATGCAACGTCAGCGGCGATGTTGTCGGTATGTTGAAGGACTGTTATGAATCCGTGCGTCCTGTCCCTGATTTCCTTCATCAGCAGATAATGGAGCGGTATCACCAATATCTGATAGTCGGAGGCATGCCGGAGGTTGTGACTACTTATCTTGCAAACGAGGATTTCAACAAAACCATCACCAATCAGAAAGACATTCTGACTGGCTATCGCAACGATATATCCAAATATGCGGGTAAAGACAAGCTGTTGGTGAAATCCATTTTCAATGCGATTCCCGGACAGCTGAGTAAACAAGACAAGCGGTTTATACTTGCATCAATAGAGAAAAACGCTTCGCAACGCAAATATGGAGCTCCCACACAGTGGCTGGTAGATGCCGGCATGGCATACTATTCTTTCAATGTGGGTTCGTTCGAACTGCCGTTTCCGAGCTATGAGAACCTGAGACTGTATAAGCTGTTCTTCGTTGACAGCGGACTGATGTGTGCCATGATGCTCAACAAGATACAGTCAAAGGTCTTGGCAGGAGACGTTTTCGTGAACGAAGGGGCTTTGGCAGAAAACTATATTGCCGGTGAGTTTGCAAAGCACGGCATATCGCTGAACTACTACGACCGGAAGAGCAAACACGAGCTGGACTTCATTTTCCCAGAAGGGAACAAGATATCGATTCTTGAGGTAAAGTCGGGGAAGGACTACAAGAAACATGCTTCGCTTGATATGGCGCAATCACTTTTTGCCGACAAGATAAACCGCAGAATAGTTGTAAGCACCAATAATGTGGAAACGGGGAATGGCGTGATTTACCTGCCGTTTTATATGAGCATGTTCGTGTGAATCGCTGTGCGAGGTCAGGAGGCGCATTTACGTCACATGCGCACCAAGGCAACTGCTGTCGGTTAGCGTTTCGCGGAAACGCTACTCCTATTAGCGAACTTGCGTTCGAACAATGACATTTGCGAGCTATGGCTCGAGCGTTATCGTCAACGCGCTCGGAGAGCGCTGGCTTCTATTTTTTTTCATGCCGTGCGAAAAGATTTCCGGATTTATTGTGCATGGCTAACGAATAAATTTCTATCTTTGTGGTCTAAATCATAAACGTATAATTGGAAAGGATAATTATGGAAATTACATCACAGAATTACGATGAATTGGTTGCGCAAGGCAAACCACTGGTACTTGACTTTTGGGCTACATGGTGTGGACCATGCAAGAAGATTGCTCCGCTGGTGGAGGAACTGGCTGCGCAGTATGAAGGACAAGCCAATATCGGCAAGGTGAACGTGGAGGACGAGGACGACTTGGCTTCCAAGTTCGGCATCCGCAACATCCCTACCGTGCTCTACATCAAGAACGGTGAGGTGGTTGACAAGCAGGTGGGAGCGTGCTCGAAGAGTGTGCTCGAGGACAAACTCAAGGCAATACTATGATTATGGCTGGAATTGACGACGAACTGATGAGGGGCGCCGAGGAAGACGCACAGGAAGTGGCGTACATCCTCAACGAACTGCCGCAGGACCTGAAGGAAAAGTTTGCGGAAGACGACATCTACTACATCATCGATGTGCTCCTGGAGTACTTCTCCAACAAGGAGGCTGACAAGGACGGATACATCGACGTGGATGTGGACGATGTGGCACAATACATTGTGAAGCAGGCACGGAAGGACAATATTGGCGAATATGAGGCTGAGGACGTGTTCTTTGTGGTGCAGGCGGAACTCGACTACAACGAAAGTCTGGACAAGTAATCCGGACAAGTAATAAAGAAACTGTAAAGTCATAAGAATATGGACGCAATTTACATGGACGGCGGATATGGGATGAACGGCATCTCGATGTCGACTCTCTACTGGATTATCTTTCTCGGCGTAGCCCTTGTGAGCTGGCTTGTGCAAGCCAATCTGCAGAGCAAATTCAAGAAATACTCTCAGGTGAGGTCGTTCCGTGGAATGACAGGCAAGGAAACTGCCGAGCTGATGCTCTCCGATTTCGGCATCCGCGACGTGAGGGTGCAGAGTGTGGCAGGTCAGTTGACCGACCACTACAACCCGGTGGACAAGACGCTTAACCTGAGTGAGGGCGTGTATGGCAGCAACAGCATCATGGCAGCTGCAGTGGCAGCGCACGAGTGCGGACACGCTGTGCAGCATGCGACGGCTTACGGACCGCTCACCATGCGGTCGAAGTTGGTGCCGGTGGTCAACATCGCATCGAGATGGATGACATGGATTCTGCTCGGCGGAATGCTTCTGCTCAGCTACACAGGCAATTCCACTGTGATGGCAGTGGGAGTGGCTCTCTACTCATTGACCACCATCTTCTCGCTGGTCACTCTGCCAGTGGAGATTGATGCCAGCCGCAGAGCCGTGAAATGGCTCGACTCGCGCGGACTGACCGATGCCGCAACCCACGACAATGCGGTAAGCGCACTGAAGGCAGCTGCCTACACCTATGTGGTTGCTGCATTGGCTTCGCTTGCCACTCTCTTCTACTATATTCTGATGTTGCTCAACAACCGCAGATAATATATATAATATAAGGAGGGAAGAACGATGCCGCAGAGTCTCACCCAAATAGAGCAACAGGTAGAGAGGCAGTTGCAGAAACTGACCCCTCAGCAACTCATGGTGGCAAAACTCGTGGAGCTGCCGGTGGTGGAGCTGGAGGACAGGGTGAAGACTGAACTCTACGACAATGTGGCACTGGAGGAGGGACATGGCGACAACGATACGAATGCAGACTCCGGGACCGACGATGAATTCGGCGACGAGATGCAGACTCAGGAAAGGCAGACGGACGACGACGAAGGACAATACGGCGACGACGACATCCCGGTGTATGCCCCTTCGTACGGACGCCAGGCTGAGGAGGAAATCCCGATTGGCGACACACGGTCGTTCATCGAAGACCTGAAACGCCAAATCTACGACTACAACCTGACCGACAAGCAGCAGGAACTCGTGGAATACCTTATCGGGACCCTCGACAACCGCGGTTTCATCGACCGTTCGCTGCAAGGCATATCCGACGACCTGCTCTTCAACTTCAATATCGATGCAAGCATCGAAGAACTGGAGGAAGCACTGAAAATCCTGCACCGGTTCGACCCGCCAGGCATCGGGGCAAGAGACCTGAAGGAATGTCTGCTCATACAGATTGAGCGGAAAATGGCAGAGACGACCGACGGCTGGACCAAAGACGTGCTGAAGCTGGAACAAGAGATTGTGACCAACTACATGGACGAGGTGCAGCGCAACATGGTGGACCAGATTGCCAAGGAACTGAACAAGCCGGTAGACGATGTGCAGCAGGCACTGGACGGGATTTCACGACTGAACCCGCATCCGGGACTGGCACTGAGCGAATCGTCGGAAGACAGGGCACAGACCATCATCCCCGACTTCATCATCGAGACCTCATCGGAAGGCGACATAAGCGTGGAACTGAACACGGGCGAGATTCCCGAACTGAGAGTTTCACCCGAATATGAATCGCAGCTCAAGGCGTACCAGAAGAACGGAGGCAAGATGAGCAAGTCGCAGCAACAGGCATTCGAATACACTCGGCAGAAGGTGGAAGGCGCAAAGATGTTCATCGACTCCATACGCCAGCGCCAGCACACGCTGTATTCCACCATGAAAGCCATCGTCAACTTCCAACGCGACTTCATCCTCACCCAGGACGAATCGAGACTGCGGCCCATGCGACTGATTGACGTGGCGCAGCAGACCAACCTCGACATATCCACCATCTCACGAGTGAGAAAAAGCAAATATGCACTTGTCGACTGGCACCTCTATCCGCTCGACTTCTTCTTCCTCCGTGCACGCACCAATGCCGAAGGCGAGGCGCTCGAACACAAGGAGATAAAGGAAAAGATTCAGCAACTGATTGATGCCGAGGACAAGCGCAAACCATTGTCCGACCAGAAGATAGTGGAACTGCTGACGAAGGAAAACCTGAACATAAGCCGTCGCACTGTGGCTAAATACCGCAGCGAGATGGGAATCTTGTCGACAAGCGAAAGGAGGGCATTATGAACGTGAAACTCTTCATACGGATTGCGAATATCTATTCGGCGGTGTTCTCACCGTTCTATGCACCGCTGTGGGCTTTCATCTGGCTGTTCCTTTTCAGCTATCTGAGGATGTGGCCCTGGCAATACAAGGTGTTCATACTGTTCGTAGTGTGCTTGTTCACCATCCTGCTGCCCACATTCACGATTGAGATTTTCCGCAAGCTCAACAAATGGTCGAACTGGCAGCTCAGCCATCGTGAGCACCGCCACCTGCCTTATTTCATCACCATAGCCTGCTATGTGGCATGCGAACTGCTGTTCATCAAGTTGAACACCGCACTTTTCATGCGTGGCATAATCCTGGCAACACTGGTGGCAGGCGTGATTTGTGCACTGGTGAACATATGGTGGAAAGTGAGCACCCACATGGTAGGAATGGGCGGACTGTTCGGAACAGTGATTTCGTTCAGTTACCTCTTCTATTTCAACCCCATCATGCCAATGTGCTGTCTGCTCCTGCTGTCGGGAGTGATGGGCACCAGCCGCATGATACTGCGCCAGCACAGTCTGTCGCAAGTGCTCGTGGGCTTCCTCATCGGGGCTGTGAGCGCCATGACTTTCATCCTGATTGCATGGATATAGGCAAGCGGACGAATACTGCAGAACAACGAATCGGTCGGATATAACGAAACAATCAAACATAACGAATCAACGGAATTGAATTATAAACTAAACTATAAAACGATATGGAACCAGTAGTATCAATCATCATGGGCAGTCAGTCCGACATGCCAGTGATGGAGAAAGCATCCAACTATCTTCAGGAACAGAACATTCCTTTTGAAGTGAACGTGATGTCTGCCCACCGCAATCCTGAAGGTGTGGCAGAGTTTGCAAAGAATGCAAAGAGTAGAGGCATTAAAGTGATTATAGCCGGAGCAGGCATGGCAGCTGCATTGCCAGGAGTGATTGCAGCCTACACCACTCTCCCGGTAATCGGAGTGCCAATCAAGTCGGGCGCGCTCCAGGGCATGGACGCATTGCTCGCCATCGTGCAGATGCCTCCCGGCGTGCCAGTTGCCACCATGGCTATCGACGGAGCCAAGAATGCAGCTGTATTTGCACAGAAGATACTGAATCTGAATAATCTATGAGAAGACGGACTGTAGAGGTGCAGGTGGGAAACCTTCCGATGGGAGGCGACAACCCTGTGAGAGTGCAATCCATGTGTACCACATCGACGATGGACACCGAGGGTTGCATTGCCCAGATAAAACGAATTGTGGATGCAGGCGGCGAATATGTCCGCCTGACAACCCAAGGCATACGCGAGGCAGAAAACCTCAAGAACATAAAGGAAGGGCTGAGGCGCGACGGCTACACCGTGCCTATCATTGCCGATGTCCATTTCAATGCGAAGGTGGCAGATGTGGCAGCACTTTATGCCGACAAGGTGAGAATCAATCCGGGAAACTATGTTGACCCGGCACGCAAGTTCCTTCACCTGGACTACACCGACGAGGAATATGCCAGCGAGATAAAGAAGATTGAGGAGAAATTCATCCCCTTTCTCAATATCTGCAAGGAACACCACACTGCTATAAGAATAGGAGTGAACCACGGATCGCTGTCCGACCGCATCATGAGCCGTTATGGCGACACGCCCGAAGGAATGGTGGAGAGCTGCATGGAGTTTCTGCGCATCTGTGTGCGTGAGAATTTCATGAACGTGGTGATTTCCATCAAGGCAAGCAATACGGTGGTGATGGTTACCACGGTGCGTCTGCTGGTGAAGACCATGGACAAGGAAGACATGCATTTCCCGATTCACCTCGGTGTGACTGAGGCAGGTGAAGGCGAGGACGGCAGACTGAAAAGCGCTGTCGGCATCGGCTCGCTGCTGATGGACGGCATTGGCGACACTATCCGCGTGAGCTTGAGCGAAGAACCGGAATGTGAAATCCCTGTTGCCTACGGAATTCTGCAGGCTGCACGTGTACGCATCACCCGAAACGAATACATCAGTTGTCCGGGCTGTGGACGTACCCTCTACAATCTGCAGGAGACGATTGCCAAGATCAAGGCTGCAACCAGTAAGATGAAAGGTCTGAAGATAGCCATCATGGGCTGCATCGTGAACGGACCGGGCGAAATGGCTGATGCCGACTATGGCTACGTAGGTGCAGGAGTAGGCAAGGTAAGCCTCTACAAACAGAAAGTCTGCATCGAACAGAATATCCCTGAAGACGAAGCTGTTGACCATCTCCTCCGACTCATAGAAAAGGACAGGGCAGGGGAATAAGGAATACGACCGGTTGTCTGAGCCAATACGACCGGTTGTTTAGGCTTATACGACCAGTTGTCCAGGCTTATACGTCCAGTCGTCTGGCTTTTGATTACATGAAGTAGATTAAACACCGTATCTTACGGTAACATAATGGACTACGACATATACAGAATTTCGTTGGGTATTGCATTGACGTTGATGCTGTTCTTTGCCTTCTATTTCTTTGTGGGCAAGACACCCGACAAACCAGTCTTCGAGAACTACAAGCGTTCGCGCCGCATCATGGGTGTGGCGCTGCTTGTGTTGGCTGCCAACTATGCGGTACATCTCTTTGTCGGTTTGCGGTTCAAGGATCCGGAAGCTGCCATTGTGATGAACCTCTCCACCTATTTCCTCAGCTACTGGCTTTTCAGTGCAGCTCTCATCATGCTTCTCAACCGATTCTATGTCACGACGGCACGCTTCATCAGAAACATCGTGTACTGGCTGATGCTGACGGTATTGGCATGCATTGTTCTGTTCGCTTTTCCCACTGGCGTTGTTTGCCACATAGGCATTCTCGTCCTTGCAGCATGGTTGCTGGCATACGGCATCTATCTCTCGCGCCGCATCATCAGGACCTACCATCGGGCAGTGGAACTCTTTGACGACACCCATTCCGAGAATATCGCTGCCTACATCCGCTGGATGTCCATCTTCACATGGTGGGCAGTCATCTACGGTGTGAGCTGTGGTCTGCTTACCTTCCTTCCCGATGAATTCGTGTTCATATGGATTCTCTCGTCCATACCTTTTTATATATACCTCTACTGCTCCTACATGAACTACCTGCTCTTCTACGAACAGGTGGAAACCATTCTGGAATCGTCTGCCAAGGAAGAATTGCAACCGGAGGAGGACGAATCAAAGGACTCTGACCAGAAAGAAACAACGAATCAACCGGATATAGCTGCTTCCGTTTCCGACAACATCGAGAAGAAACTTGCTGAATGGGTTGCACTTGACGGTTTCACCAGCCCTGGCATCACCATCGAAGAAATCGCCAACAAGCTGGGAACCAACCGTACCTATCTCTCTACCTACATCAAGCAGAATTATGGCATGTCGTTCCGTGAATGGATAGCAAACCTCCGCATTGAATATGCCAAACAACTGCTCAACGACAATCCAAAGCAATCTGCCAAGGACATTTGCGATGCCACCGGCTTCATTTCCCAAAGCTACTTTATAAAAGTATTTACCGACAAAGAGGGTGTTTCTCCAGGCAAATGGCGGAAGAAAAATTGCTCTATCAACAAAAAATTGCTCTAACAACAAAAGTTTTCGAGAAATTTGCCTTTAAGGTTGCTCTTTTCATTTATTATCAATATATTTGCAGTCGGAAACATATCTGCAAAATCAAATAACGATACTGATGAGAAAGAGCGGAACATATTTGTCTTTATTGATTGTCTGTGGCATGTTGTCGATGAATTCATCGCTTTCAGCCCAGAACTCCACTAATATCGATGAAATCGTGCCAGCGAACGGATGGTACGTCGGCATTGAGGGCGGCGTGCCATTCGGCTTGAGCACGTTCTCCAGTTTCGGATACGACAA
>CAVISR010000027.1:0-32351 GCA_963645405.1 Acutalibacteraceae bacterium | reverse complement strand
TAGGAGTCAGCGCTCTCCGAGCGCGTCGACGATGACACTCGAGCGTCAGCTCGCTATGTATTCAAATCGTTCGAACTTCGTTCGCCATGTAGGAGTCAGCGCTCTCCGAGCGCGTCGACGATAACACTCGAGCAACGCTCGCATATATTACAACTCACAAACCCACGTTCGCTTTAACGCTCTCGGAGAGAGCTAGCTCCTATTTCGATGACATTTGAGCGCAGCTCGCAATTGTTTTGCCTCCCACAAGCCTGCGCTAGCTTTAACGCTCTCGGAGAGAGCTAGCTCCTATTGCCACGCCTCGAAGAGGCAGCTTCTATCAGCCCAGGGCAGAGTTCTGGAGCGAAGCGGAAGAACGTCACCCTGGGTAGACGTTTCCAGTGTACCATGTGCGTCCTGTAAGGACAGCTACATAAAGCAATGAGTATGCAGCTGCCCATACAGGGCGCTGATATGTGAATATCATATGTTTACCCAGGGTGTTGCCCTGGGCTAGGTGTATCTGGGCTTTCAGCCCGACAAGCATGTTGTCGTTCGAGTATCGCTTGCTATGTAGGAGTCAGCCGTCTCCGACGGCGTAGACGATGACGTTCGAGCGCAGCTCGCAATGTTATCGTTCGAGCCCACGCTCGCTATAGGCCTTGCATGCAAACAACGGCATTTCCCTGTTTCGATGGCGCTCAAGCAAGCAGGTCGCGCTCAATGATGTCGTGCACGTCCTGCATAATTGTCTTCACATTCTTGCCCTGGCGGTCTTCGCTCGTAATGGGGTCGTGTATGACAAGGGTCAGTTTGCCTCTTGTCACTGATTTGGCTTTTCTGCCGAACACGTTGAACGATCCGTTGATGGTGATGGGCACAAGGGGCAATCCTATTTCATTGGCAAGCATGAATGCACCACGCTTGAACGGAATCATCTTGCCGTCGTAGGTGCGTGTGCCTTCGGGGAATATCGCCATCGACATTCCTCCGCGCAACACTTTTCGCGAGTGGTCGATGGCATTGTGGATGGAAGCCAGACTGTCGCCGACAAATATCTGGTGGGTGCACATGCAGGTCCAACCCACAACCGGCATTTTCTTCAGATATTCCTTCATCATCCACTTGAACGTGCATCCGAGATAGCCATACAGCAGAAGGATGTCGAAATAGCCCTGGTGGTTGGCAAGGAAGATGTAGGACTGCTTCTTGTCAACCTTCTCAATTCCCTTTACTTCCACATCAAGCAAAAACAGTTTGATGGACAGTTTTCCCCACCACTGTGGCACATAATGGTGCGCAAGGACATTGATTCCCAGTAGGGATGTGATTGTGACTGTCAGTCCTGTCAGTATGGTTATTACACAGAACAACAACGGTGCAATTACAAGTGAATAGATTTTATACATGACGATTCTGATTATTTGTTCTTTGTACTTTTCTTTAGTGTGATGACTTTTATCTCGGGCCATGCGCCTATGCGGAACGGAACTGGCACACAACCTATGCCTTCGCTCACCACAAGGGTCTGACGGACGGGGTGTCCCGACTTGTCTTGTTTTGAGTTTTCATACACCCCACTCCACTCGTCATAAACCATGGAGACGGGCGACCAACCGAACAGCTTGAACTGACCTGCATGGGTGTGCCCGGACAAGGTCAGCTGGATGTCGGTGTCTGGAATGACCCTGCGACGCCAATGGGTGGGGTCGTGACTGAGCAACACTTCGAATGTTCCCTCTGCAATGCCCGACATGGCTTTGGGCAGGTTGCCGTAGGAAGGGAAGCGTGGTGCCTCGCCGTCGTTCTCCACTCCGATGACTGCTATCGAGTCGTTGCCTCTCCTTATTATTCTATGGTCGTTCAGCAGGATTTGCCATCCAATGCTTCTTTCGCGCCGATGCAGTTCGCGGGAGTCTTCTACCCGTTGCCGGTTGGTAAATTGCCGGTTGTAGAGTCCATAGTCGTGGTTGCCTGTTATGGAAATCACACCATCGGGTGCATGCAACTGCGACAGACTCTCCTCAAAACCATCAAGTTCGTTGCTTTGCATTGTCACCAAATCGCCGGTGAAAACAATCAAGTCCGAGTGCTGGGAATTGATGAGGTCTACGATTTTCTCCACATCCGCCTCGTGTCCGAGATGGAATGCCATTGAATGGAAGTCGGAGAACTGTAGAATCCGGTATCCGTCGAATGAGCCGGGCAAATCATCGAAATAGAGTGTACGTTCATCCACAACGAAATGGCGACTGCCGTAGAAATAGCCGAAGCTACCGACTGCCAACAACAAGACTATTACTGCCGCGACAATATACATTGTTTTCTTACGCATTGTTTTCTTACGCATAAACACACTTTTCCATTCTTACGCATTGACAAACACTCTCATACTTTCTTCGCTGAAGCCACGTCGACGGGCATAGTCCACCAGTTGGTCTTCGCTTATCTTGCCTACAGAAAAGTAGTGAGCATGTGGATTGAGAATCATGAATCCGCTCACTGAGGAATGGGGCTTCATCATGCCACTCTCTGTAAGGCTGATGCCTATGCTCTTGAAGTTGCACAGTTGGTCAATGATGAAGTTGATGGACATGTCGGGAATCGACGGATAACCCACTGCAGGACGTATGATTGATGCCAGTGGCAAATTCTCAGTCTTTTCCACATCGGTCTGCAAGCGTTCGGCAGCAGCTTCAGCCAGCCGGTCGGACAATGTCTGAATCAAGAGTGCCTTGTATGGGTCGTCAGCCACATTCATCTTTTCATTCTGCGTTATTGTTGTCTGCGGCATAAATTCCTGATGTGGAGTTTTCTGCTGCACGATTTTCTGCTGTACGTCCTTCTGTTGCACTGTCGTGGCAAACACATACAACTTGTCGTCGGAATCCTTTATGTAGTCACTCATGCAGAGGCAGAATCCGTCGCTTCCCGGTTCCTGCTGGCGAAGGAAAGGAACACGCACTGATTGGTTGACGATGATGTCGTCGCCATCTGAATGGACATCGAAGGGTTTCAGCATGAAATTGACGTTTACCGAGTCTTTCAGTTCATCGAGCAACGCAATGGCTTCTTCCTTGAGTTTCCGGGCAGCCTCGCTTTGCGCACTTACTTTCCATGTGAAAAAGAAGTGTTCCCAACTGATGTATTGAATCAAGTCGTCAATGGAATAAGAGCCTGTCATCTTCCCTGGTAATTCTGTATAAGTGGTAATTCTGTGTAAGCCGAAACGTCAGCCGAAGAGTCATTCGAACTGCAGTTCCATTCCTCTAACGCCGTCGACCACGATGCCGTCGACATAGGCAGTCACTCCGTTGACAATGGTCCTCACCACTTTCCACTTGAAGATGCGGTCGTCCATCGGTGTCCATCCGCACTTGGTGTAGTACCTGCCCTTGCCCACATGCCAGTTGGCATTGGGGTCAACCAGCACAAGGTCGGCATAATAGCCCTGGCGGATGAATCCGCGCTTCCTTATCCTGAACAAGGTCGCGGGGTTGTGGCTCATGAGTTGCGGGATGTGTTCGAGTGGCAGCACACCCTTGTCGGAAAGTTCAAGCATGCTGACGAGCGAGAACTGGATGAGCGGCATGCCCGACATGGCACGCAGCGCCCCACCCTCTTTTTCGTTCAGCAGATGAGGTGCATGGTCGGTTGCCACCACGTCAATCAGTCCGTTTCTCAGTCCTTCATACAGCGACTGCTGGTCTTCGGGCGACTTGACCGAAGGGTTGCATTTTATCTTTGCCCCAAACGAATCATAGTCCTCGGATGTGAACATGAGGTGGGCAATGCAAACCTCGGCTGTGATTTGTTTCTCGGCAAGAGGCAGACTGTTGTCGAACAAAGCAAGTTCCTTGGCAGTCGACACATGTGCCACATGCAGTCGTGCACCAGTTTCCTTGGCAAGTTTCACGGCTTTTGCCGATGCCTCATAACACGCATCCACATTGCGTATGCGTGAATGGTAGCGCACCGGGAAATCGTTCTGTCCTTTATATTTTTTCTTGAACAGTTTGATGTTCTGTTCTATGATTGCATTGTCTTCACAATGAGCCACAATGCGCAGAGGGGATTTCTCGAAAATCTGACGCATCGACTCGTAGTTGTCCACCAGCAGGTTTCCCGTGCTCGAGCCCATGAACACTTTCACTCCCGGCACTCTGTGGACATCAAGCAGAGGCAGGATGTTGACATTGTCGTTGGTCGCACCGAAATAGAACGAATAGTTCACGCGGCTCTTTTTCTTGCCAAGGTCAAACTTCTCCTCAAGCCGGTCAAGTGAAGTTGTGGGAGGCTGGGTGTTGGGCATCTCCATGTAGGAAGTGACACCGCCTGCCGCTGCCGTACGGCTTTCGGATGCTATGTCGGCTTTGTATTCATAGCCTGGTTCACGGAAGTGCACATGGTCGTCAATCACTCCCGGAAACAGATAGAGTCCACGGGCATCAATGAAATTGTCGTCATCAGTGGGCTGCAGTATCTCGCCCTCCAATATCTCACTGATGAACTCATTTTCAATGATTACCGAACCAATGAAACTTCTCTCTTCATTTACGATTGTTGCACCGCTGATTACGACTCTCATATTTCATCAGTTCTTAGCTGTTGGATAATTCTTGAACCATCCGTCAAGGCGCAGACGGATTACTCCGAGCAATGCCTCGCTGAATATGCCACCGCTCATCTTTGAAGTTCCCTCCACCCTGTTCACAAAGATTACCGGGACTTCCTTTATCTTGAACCCGCACTTGTATGCTGTGTATTTCATCTCAATCTGGAAAGCATAGCCCTTGAATCTAACGGCATTCAAGTCGATGGTTTCCAGCACCCGACGTCTGTAGCATACAAATCCGGCTGTGGTGTCGCAAATCTTCAGTCCTGTCACAAACTGCACATACTTGGACGCAAAGTAAGACATCAACACACGGCCCATGGGCCAGTTCACCACGTTCACTCCCGACACGTATCTCGAACCAATCGACATGTCGTTGTCCTCGTCCTTGCATGCGGCATAGAGGCGTGGGAGGTCTGCCGGGGCATGCGAGAAGTCGGCATCCATCTCGAAGATGAAGTCGTACTTTCTCTCGACTGCCCATTTGAATCCTGTGATGTAGGCTGTTCCAAGCCCGAGTTTGCCCGAACGCTCAAGGATGAAGAGCCGGTCGGCGAACTCTTTTCCCATCAGCCCCTTCACAATGTTTGCAGTGCCGTCGGGAGAATTGTCGTCAATGACCAGTATGTTGAAAGCCTTCTCCAGTGCAAAGATTGCACGGATGATTCTCTCAATATTCTCTTTCTCGTTGTACGTCGGTATAATTACAATGCTATCGCTCGTATTCATCTTTTTCATTAATTGTTATGCGCAAAGATAGGAGAAACAACTGTAAGCGCCAAATAAATTATGATTTATTTTTACTTAAAACTCGTCTTGACGGCATTATCGCCCTTTTCTGCATCACTTCATCAACTGTGGATGCTTGCGGTACATGCGAAACCAGAAGATGAATCCTGCCAATGCCACAAGCGTAATTGCAAGTCCACCGAAGTCTGCCACAAGTGTAGGCAACTGGAATCCTTCGGGTGCAACCAGGATATAGGTTGAGCATACGCAGGTCATGAACATTCCAGGTATGAGGGTGATGATGTATGGTTTGCCGAGCTTCGCCAGATAGACTGTGATTGCCCAGAATGTGAAGACTGAGAGAGTCTGGTTGAACCAAGCAAAATAGCGCCACAGAATGGCGAAGTCTACAAAAATAAGTATGATTGAAATCATGAATATTGGCAGACAGAGCAAGAGGCGCTTGATGATTTTGTCCTGCTTAATCTTCAGGAAGTCGGCTGCAATCAGTCGGGCGCTGCGGAATGCAGTGTCGCCGGTTGTGATTGGAGCAGCCACCACTCCAAGGATGGCAAGTACTCCGCCCACAGAACCCAACCATGAATGGCAGATGTTATTCACAATGATGGCAGGGTTGATACTTCCGTTCGGTTCGGTCATGGCAGTGAGCAACTTCTCGTATGGAGTATTGCCAGCCACGTTCAGTGAATCGGCGAACTTGATGGAAGCAGATGCCCAAATCAATGCCACGATACCTTCAGTTATCATTGCACCGTAGAACACGCCACGGCCATATTTCTCGTTCTTCAGACAGCGCGCCATCATCGGGCTTTGGGTAGCATGGAATCCGCTGACCGCACCGCAGGCAATGGTGATACACAAGCAAGGGAACAGCGGCACAGTGTCGGCATGCGGATGATGGTTGCTGAATGCTTCTGTGATTTCAGGTATTGAACCGTCGCTGAAGAATATACCGAAGAACAAACCTACAGCCATAATCAGCAGGGCAAGTCCAAACAACGGATAGATGCGGCCAATCAGTTTGTCGATTGGAAGCAATGTGGCAAGCACATAATAGGCAAGGATTATAAATACCCAGAACTGTGCGGAAGCAAATATACTTGGTTCTGTAGCCGTAGCAGAATCAACAGTCGCAGCAGCATCAGCAATAGTTTCTGGGGTGCAAATCGAAGCAAGCAGTCCGGCTGGAGTCTTTGTGAACACTGCGCCCACAAGCACCATCAGTACCATGGCAAAGATAAGCATCACCACCTTGGCAGGACGTCCAAGTTCCGAACCCACCATCTCAGGCAAGCTCTCGCCTCCTCTGCGTAATGACATCATTCCGCTCATATAATCGTGGACTGCACCTCCGAAGATGCAACCAAGTATAATCCAGAAATAAGCAGCAGGACCGAACAAAATTCCTTGGATAGCACCAAAGATAGGTCCTGTACCTGCGATATTGAGGAACTGAATCAAATAAACTTTCCATGTAGGCATCGGGATGTAATCAATTCCATCCTCCTGTGCGTAACACGGAGTCTTTCTGGCAGGGTCAGCACCGAAGATATGCTCCACAAACTTGCCATAGACAAAGTATCCTAAAATCAATAGGATCAATGAAACGATGAAAGTAACCATACTGTTTTTATCTATATAATCGTCAAATATTCCGCAAAATTAAGTATAAATACAACTCAATGTAGCATGTTCAGCGGATTTGTTTGTTCGTTGCAGTGATTTTAACTAACTTTGCTTCCCGAATTGCAAACAAGACATGAAAATGAAACTACCCGACAACTTCATCTCGCAGATGAGCGGCATGCTCGACACGCAGTCGCTGGATGAGCTTGTGGATGCCATAGCAGAACCATCGCCCACCAGCATACGGCTCAACACCCGGAGCCTTACCGACGAAGCCAAAGCCGAACTTACAGAAGCCTTCAGCCTCACCGATGAAAACCGTATTCCTTGGTGCTCTGATGGATTCTATCTCGACCAGCGTCCGTCGTTCACTATGGATCCGCTCTTCCATGCAGGTGCCTACTATGTGCAGGAAGCATCCTCGATGTACATTGCCTGGTTGGTGCAACATTACATTGGTACAAACGACGTGACAGCTCTTGACCTATGTGCTGCTCCGGGAGGGAAGTCCACACTGCTCCTATCGAACCTCTCAGCCGGTTCAACCCTCATTGCAAACGAAATCGTGCCACGCCGTGCTTCCATCCTGCGCGAGAATATCAGCAAATGGAATTCCGGCAATGCCATCGTCACAAACAACAAACCCGCAGACTTCAGGAAAATGGACGAAGTGTTCGACCTCATCCTCTGCGATGTGCCATGCTCCGGCGAAGGAATGTTCCGCAAAGACGAGACTGCCATCCAGGAATGGTCGCTCCAAAATGTGGCAATGTGCAACCACCGACAGCGCGAAATCATCAGCGACATATGGCACAGCCTCAAGCCAGGCGGACTCATAATTTACAGCACCTGCACCTACAACACAAGCGAAGACGAAGAAAACGTGAAGTGGATAAGTCTGCAGCTCGGTGCCGACATCCTGCCGTGCCTCGACAAGGACGAATGGGACATAACCCACAATCTTCTGCCACACGAAACCTTCAGTTGCTGTCATTTCATGCCACACAAACAGAAAGGGGAAGGATTCTTCTGCGCCATACTCCGCAAACACGGCGAAAACGACGGGCTGCAAGTCAGCATCAACAACAAGATGCTCAAGAGCCTCAACGTGCTGACACTCGAAGACCGTATGGCAGACAACATTGCAACTGTCGATGTCGACCACTCAACCGCCCTCCAGTATCTCCGTGGAGAAGCATTGAAACTCGACTCTGCCATACCCAAAGGCATAGTAACCATCACTTACCGGAACATGCCACTCGGAAAAGTGAAGAACATTGGCAACCGGGCAAACAACCTCTACCCCAAAGAATGGAGGATAAGGAAACAAATATAATATGAGTTGGTTCATAATATAAATGTAAGCTGGTTCATAATCCTGCAAAGGAATTGTAGAACAAGCCTATAAAATAGTTCGCGTACCTTATATTTCCATAAAATTTGTCACAGTCATGTTCCTCGAACAACTTTTTTCCCTATCTTTGCATGCGAACAACAAATCAATGCTAGCAAACAACAAATCAATGCTGCTAAGAACAAGCCAGTCGACAGATTCGACTTGTAGTTAGCAGGAAAATTTTTTTCGATATGAATTTATACATTAGGTATTTTGACCAAGAAACATTGGCAACCAGCATGGACGAAGCAGTTGCCTTTCTCGAGACCATCAACGATTTCAAGCTCAATGATGATGCAATAAATCGCGTAAACAGCTACTACACTTCAAACAACCAGTACCCTTACCGTTTGAAAGTGAGCTACACCAATTATGTTCTGTTCCTCAAGACCGAGGCAGACAACCTTGAAGACTTCAAGCGTCAGGAGCAGACTCGCAAAGAGCAGAAAGAAGCCAGTTCATTCACTCCAGAGAAGAAGAAGTCAATTCTCGAAATGATGGCAGAGCCCAACCCAGGTTGGTATGAAGCATCAATCACATTCAAGCGAGTAGTCCCAATCCATGACACCAACAAGTTCCAATATTGCGACACACGCTTCACCGCACGCTTGAAAGCCGAAAGCCAGATGGACTGCTACAACCGCATCGTAAACCACCTGCGCAACCGTCAGGACGTGGACAACCGCAGCCAGTTCCCATCAGCCAAGAGCTCAAACTTCACCTGCAAATTCCTTGGTGAGGAACGTCCACAGTAGAACGGCTTTCGTTAGGAACGCCCACAGCAAGAATGTTCACAGAGCAGGGACGTAATCAATCACAACCCTCTCCACACCGCACCAACAAGCCTTGAACAGCAAAAGTCTTTTGTATATCGGGTTTTATGTTGGTCACACGGTAAGGAGAGGGTTGTCGCTTTCTTTCTCCGGAGAGAAGATTTGTACTTTACTTCTCTTGAGAAAGTATTTATTGCTTTTTCTCCTGATTGAGTTTTCTTATTACCTTGGCAGGATTGCCTACTGCAAGACTGTCGTCGGGAATGTCTTTCACGACAACTGAACCTGCTCCGATTACACAGCGGTCACCGATAGTCACTCCTGGACAAATGGTGACGTCGCCACCAATCCAACATCTCTCACCAATCTTCACTGGTGTAGATACTTCCCACTCGTCGCGGTCGTCGGCATTCAACGGATGATGGGCTGAATAGATGTGGACGCCCGGTGCAATAAGAGTGTTTTTACCGATGTGCACTCCTCCACCGTCAAGAATTATACAGCCGAAATTGATGAACACGCCTTCGTCTGCATAGATGTATTTGCCATAGTCACAATAGAACGGCGGTTCAACATGGATGGACTTCGCACAATTCGGCAGGATTTCATGAAGCACGTCCTCCATCGAATCCGTGTAGTAATCGGTTATATTCAATCTCCGAAGCAACTTCTTCACTTCTGCCCGAAGCGCATACATCTTTGGTGAGAGTGCATAGAAAGGCTTTCCCGACTGCATGCATCGTATTGCCTCTTTCACTTCCGGATCATTCTCCAGTTCTTCTCGTCTTGTCATACGTTCTTATTCTTCTTGTTTATTTGTTGGTCGCGAATTATGAATTACAGAACTTCATCAGTGCTCGTGAATGTAATCAGCATTACTGAATTGCATTGGTATTTGCGGATGTCATCAGCTTTACTGAACATTAACAGTATTCGTAAACGTCATCAGTGCCCGTACTGCTGTCACTTCCTTTTCGTCACCAGTCATTTTCTTTCTTATCTCTGCCTGGTACGTCAGCGGTTCAATCTCTTTCAAATAGAGATTGAGAGTGTCGGCGTAATAAGCCTCTGCCACATAAGCCATCTCTACCCTCCTCATTACATGCTTCTCGAAGAAATCACGGCTGAAGAGGTCGACCAGATGCACGGCATATTTCACGCTGTTGAAGTGTCCGTTGCAGTCGAGGTCGTGGTAAACTGGCTTGATGGACATCACCGGTTCTATTTCTTTCAGCGGACGGATGTGGCTGTGCCCTGCCATGTCGCACGGAATGTCGGGGTTCAACAGTTCATCGAACGCATTGCCGTAGTTGCGGACTATATCCAAGGGCTGGCGCGTCTCGTTGTCGATGATGGAATAGACCATGCGAGCATATCCCAGCGTTTCGTTGCCTGCCATGATTGCCGCATTTCGGTTTGCAAACATCCGGTAGAGGCTCTCGAACCATGTCTCGACTTTGTAGTTCTCGTACACTCGCGGCATGCGGTTCATCTCGATGGTCAGTCGTGAAATAACCCACGACCGGTTATCCTTTGCAAGGTCGTCCATGCCGCATCCCACGGCTTTTGAATTTATGTCGGCAGTGTCGAGGATGTTCCTTCCCAGCACCTCAAACATCAGTTCTTTTCTGAAGTCCACGTCGAATGCATTGGCGCAGTAGTCTGTCTTCGTTATAATCTTCATCTTGTCATCTCCTTTCTTTTGCGTTTACGTCTGCAAATTTACTTTTTTGTTTACGCCTGCAAATTTATAGATACGCAGACTACGGAGCAACCCCACGATGAAAGATTTATGTTTGAGGTTTCACACTGCAAATGCCTTTGTGCTGAATTCCCGTCCATAGTTGCACACATCGTTTTTGCTTTGTGTGCTTTGCCCTTTGAACTGGAGAAAGTTCAATTCCTCAGCAGAACCATCTGCTATCCATATCGACATCCGACATTTCAGCAGAACCTCATTCCGCCTTACAGTGAATCGATGTAAGCCTTTATCACATGGAACGACTTGTCTGCCATAGTTGCCCAGAAGTTCTTGTATTCGTCGAGTTCCACTTCTGCGTTCACTGTGTCGCTGATTATTCGGAACGAGATGAAGGGCACGCCGTAGAACTGGCAAGTCTGGGCAATGGCGCACGATTCCATGTCGATGGCAAGTCCGTCGGGGAAGTCTGCCTTGATACCGAGCACCACGTCTTTGTTGGTTGCGAAATGGTCGCCGGTGCAGATTTTGCCGATATGTATGGTTGGCAGGCTCTTGTCACTGCTCAGTTCACATGCTTTGTCAACAAGATATTTGTCGCTCTTGTAGGGCTTCTGTATGTCGAGTTCCATTGTCTTGTCGTCGAGAATCACGTCGTGGTAGATGGTGCAGTCGCTGGCAATGACGTCCATCACTTTGAGGTCGTCGCCAATGCCGCCAGCACAGCCCGAGCTGATGAGATAGTCGGGATGGTAGTTGTTGATGAGTTCACTCGTGCCGATGGCTGCATTCACTTTGCCTATACCGCACTGATGGACGACAATTGTCTTGCCGTTGAGTTCGCCCACGACATATTTTATGCCGTTCTTCACTTCTTCTTTCTTGTCGTTGAGCAATGCCACGAGATGTGCCATCTCTTTTTCCATTGCCACAATCACTGCTATTTTCATTTTCCGGTTTGTTGATTTTTCATTATCTGTCTGAGGATAAAGGCTGCAGAGCCAGTCCTTGAGGTCGGTAGTCATGCGGTCGTGGAACTTGAAACCGGGTTTGAAGCCCCAGCCGTGTCCGCCCGACGGATAGATGTGGAGGCTTGCCTTCACTCCTGCCTTTTTCAATGCCTGATAGTATTCCACACTGTTTTGCGGCACCACACCCTTGTCGTCGTCAGACAGTAGCATGATGGCTGGCGGAGTGTTCGGGGTCACCTGAGTGGCATTGCTGTAAGAGTCGTTGAGCGACTGCGCTGCGTTCTTGCCCAGGAGATTGTCGTGCGAACCTTGATGAGTCACGCCTTTCTGCATCGACACTACTGGATAGAACAGCACCTGGAATGCCGGGGCAACTGTCGAGTCGGAGTGTGTGGCAATGGTTGTGGCCAGATGTCCGCCTGCCGACGAGCCCATGATGCCCACTTTCCCGGGGTCGATATTCCATTCGGCTGCATGCTTGCGCACAATCCGCATTGCTTCCATGGCATCGCTTATGGGCACTTCCTTCACTCCGTGGGGCATGCGATATTTCAGCACGATGAGAGCAATGCCCAGGTCGTTGTAGAACTGTGCCCAGTCGTAGCCTTCGTGGCTCATGGCGAGATGCGAGTAGGCTCCGCCCGGACAGCACACCACTGCCATGCCGTTTGCCTTGTCCTTCTCGGGCAGGAACACTCGGATGGACGGTTTGAAGTTCTGTGTTGCATCATCGAATGGCTGGGTCTTGTCGATGCCGTTGCTGTTGGGCAGTCCGTCTTGCCAAAGGTCGATGTCTTTCCAAAGGTCAATGTCTTGCTGTGCCGACAGATTGACCATCCACAAGCACATGGTCAGCAATGTTAGTATCAGTCGTTTCATGCTCTACGTCTTATGTTTCGTTTTCTGCTTCCGTTTGATAGGCTGAATTCCCCTATATATAATAAGGTGTAATCAGTCGTCGAATTTAATCACTCGCAAGCATTTGTCGAGTTCACGGGTGATTTCCTCTTTGTCGAGGTGTTGTCCGATGAACACGAGTTTCTGCATACGGTCGCCATAGACATCGTCCCAGTCCTTCAGCACGTCGGGCTGAGCCTCAACCAGTTTCTTGAACTCGTCCTGTGGCATGGTGGCGTACCACTGCCCTGCCTTGCTCACGTTTATCTGTCGTCCTGCCTGCTCGAAGAGGTAGCACATGCCCGGTTCGTCGGCAAAATAGCACATGCCCTTGGCACGAATCACGTTCTTTGGCCAGTGCTTGCCCACGAATTCGTCGAACAGCACGAGGTCAAGCGGCTGGCGGCGGTAGTAGACGAATGTGCCAATGCCATATTCTTCTGCCTCGCCTTCATCGTCGTGGTGGTGATGGTGATGGTGGTGATGTTCATGATCTTCTTCATCATCGCCATCGTCATGATGGTGATGGTGCCCATGCTCATCTTCATCATGGTCCTCGTCATGTTCCTTTTCTTCGTCCTCATCATGGATTCCGTCCATTTCCCTTATCCAAGCGGCAGAGGTTGCCACTTTCTGGAAGTTGAACAAACCGGTGTTCACTATTTTGTCGAGGTCCACGTTGCCATAGTCGCAGTTGATGATTTCTGCCTTTGGCTGGATGGCACGGACGATTTGGCGTATGCGTTCAAGTTCTTTCGGTTCAACTTCTGAAGCCTTGTTGAGCAGCACGATGTTGCAGAACTCAATCTGTTGGATTACAAGGTTCTCGATGTCTTCTTCGTCGATATTGTTGCGCATCAGATTGTCGCCGTTGCCAAATTCATCACGCATTCTGAGCGCGTCGACCACGGTCACGATGCAGTCCATCACCGGATAGCCGTCCTTGTGGAACTTCTCGTCCATATAAGGGATGGAGCAGATGGTCTGTGCAATCGGAGACGGCTCGCAAATTCCGCTTGCCTCAATCACGATGTAGTCGAAGCGATGCATGCTGATGATGTCGGTCAGTTGCTGAATCAGGTCCATCTTCAGTGTGCAACAGATGCAGCCGTTCTGCAGAGCCACAAGGCTGTCGTCCTTCTGTCCCACGATTCCGCCCTTCTGAATAAGGGCGGCATCGATGTTCACCTCACCTATGTCGTTCACGATGACGGCAAACTTTATTCCTTTTTTGTTTGCAAGTATTCGGTTCAATAGTGTGGTTTTGCCACTGCCCAGATAGCCCGTGAGGAGCAATACTGGAGTTGCGTTCTTATTCATTTCTTCTTCTCCTCTTTATAACGTATGAAATTCAGTGCAAATATACGCAATTTATTTGGACTGAACAAAAAGATTTACAGCAAAAAATTCTTGTCCCGGTCAGTCCTGCCAGTTCTGCTGACTGGAGAACTCGGGTCCGCTGACTGGAGAACTCGAGTCCGCTGACCAGAAAACTCGAGTCCGCTGACCAGAGGAATTTATCTCTCTGACTGGGAAAAATTATTTCTCTGACCAGGGAGCAAATTTTCTCTGACCAGGGAACAAATCAAGCCATGGAATGCCGGGCTGAAATGTCCGGCAAAAAAGTAGTGCTGACACTGATGCAGACGAAAATTCGGAAACCACAAAAAAAAGTTTCGGCAAAATTTGGTTGTATGGAAAATTTCCATTAACTTTGCGACCAAATCATACAGACTAGCGCCTTTGTGTGTAAAGCATTAAGACTCTGTATGCGGAAGACTTCAAGACCCAGTCTGCGACGTGAAACATCAAAATAGAGCTAATAAAACTGATAACTAATTATTAAAAAGGTATTATTCATGAAGAAAATCTACTCACTCGTGGCTGCACTTGCAGTCAGTGCGTTTTCGATGACAGTCAGCGCACAGAATGAGCTGGTGGTGGGCGACGTGAAGGTTGGTGACAAGATCACCCTTAGCGACGGTTCCGAATGGTACGTTGGTGCCAACGAAATCGAGAACCCTTCTTTCAGCACAAACCCAGCCGACAACAGCAACAACATCGTGGGTTGGCACGTAGGCAACTATGCTCAGATGACAACCAGCAACTTTGCTTGGCATGAAACCGGCGGTTACGACGGCGGAGCCTATATCCAGGCAATTGGTCACACAGGTTCAAACGGCAGTTCATCTGTCTGCCAGCGATGGTCAATCGAACCAAACACCCGCTACTATCTCTCTTTCTATCTTGCAGGAAACTCTGCAAACAACCAGTACATTCCGGTCATCACACTGACAGACAAGGAATCAACCGGTGGTGGACAGAACGAGAAATCTTCTGAAGGTGCACTGCAGCTCATCGGTAAGAACGGTGAAGACTCAGGTACAATCCTCGGCTACGGAAACTTCCTCGATTCAGACGGCGACGGCGTGGGCGAATGGTGCCAGACAGCCTGCTCATTCGAATCAAGCGAATACACTTATTGCCAGTTCAATGCACGCTGGTTGAAAGAAAACAAGATTCAGGCTTGCTTCGACGGATTCTTCCTTGCAAAGCTCTACGACCCAGCAACCACATCAGCAGAGAAAGTGGCAGAGATTTCACTTCTCGCAATGTTGAGCCAGGCTGAAAGCGCACAGGAGAACGACCTTGCCGACTATCCTGCACTGGCAGAAGAACTCAGCGAGTGGATTATGAACAGCGGATACGACAGCTACACAGCTGAGAGCAACACTTTGGATGAAATCCAGACAGCCATCGATGCAATCAAGACAAAGATGACAGCAGTCACTTCATCCGTAGAGATTTTCCGTTCATTGGAAACAGCCATGACTGATGCTTACGAACTGTATGAAAGCACATCATATCCAGGTCAGGACGCATTCGGCGAAGTAATCCAGACTATCCTCGACTACCAGTCCGACGGATATTTCTCACTCGACCCAAGCATGCCAGCATCTGAATACGTCAACGTAGCACTGAAGCAAATCAATGATGCAGTCAACACCTACCGCTTCTCGCAGGAAGCATCAGAGGACAATCCAGCTGACTACACATTCTATATCGACAACCCAACATTCGTGGCTAAAGGCAACTGGTACATCGGACAGACAGGCGGCGACCAGCGTCTGCACACTGGCTTGACCGACAATGCCGGCAACTCAATGACAGCATGGAACGCATGGAGAGGCGATCTCAGCTCAGAGTCAGCTTCAGTTTCCATCAGCCAGGATTTGACTGGTCTGCCAAACGGCAAGTACATCATTACAGCCGACATGATGACTCAGGACGGATGTATCACCGACCAGCACGTTTATGCAAGTGCATCAGCTTCTTCAGCAGAGTCACCGATTATGACTCAGACAGGCTGGGACCCATACGTATGGGAAACTCTTTCTACAACTCCAGTAATCGTAGTTGACGGGAACCTCACAATCGGTGCCATCGGTCATGGCGTTGCCCAGACAGCAGCAGAGCGCGGAGGTTCACAGAGCGACTACCGTTGCGGATGGTTCTGCATCTCAAACTTCAAGCTGAGCTATCTCGGTGAGGCTTCAGAAGAAGAATACGCAACAGCAATCGCATCAAAGGTTGCAGAAGCAAAAGAATTCGCAGAGACAATGCACTATGCAGGCGACAAGGCTACATTCCAGGCAGCCATCGAAGCAACCAAGACTGCAGCCGACCTCGTAACCCTCAACGAAGCCTACACAGTGGCCCAGGCATCTGAAACTGACTATGCAAGCGTGATTGCAGGTTCTTACAAGCTCTTGTCAGACACAATCTCAACCGACGCTTACACAGCAAATGCAAAGAAGGTGGCTCAAGTTCCAGTTGACTACATGACCAACTACCTCGCATCAGCAGAGGCTACATACACAGAGACTGGCAACATCACAACAGTGATCCGCTACTATCTCTACACTCTCGTTCCAACCCTCATCGAGGCAGAGACAACAGAATTCAAAGACGCTACAGGTAAGGCAGCAGTTGAAGGAACAGTTGAAAACGTAGTAAGCAAACTCGGCAGCTACATCAGCAACACTACAGTTCTTGCAGCTTACGTTCAGGAACTCGAAACAGCACTTGCAGCAGCAGAGCAGGCTGACATCCAGTACGGCGACGGAGCCGACGTAACAGCTTACATCAAGAATGCAAGCATCGACGACGCTTACGTAACCGGATGGAACCTCATCAAAGTAAACGGTGACGGCAACGGCGCCAAGTACGGCCAGGCTTCCGACGGAGTTTCAAGCAACTACTACATCGACTCTTACAACTCAACAGCAGGTAAGATTACTGCTACATACTATCAGGTATTGAACGTGCCAAACGGAACATACGAACTCTCAGCAGAGATGCGCAACTCAGGCGGTGGCTTCTACCTCTTCGCTTCAAACGCAGCTCCAACACTCAACGCTGACAGCGCACTCGTTCTCGACCCAGCAGCTACAAACGCAATCTCACTTGCCAAGACAGTCAACACTCCTGCCAAGTACATCGTTGCAGCTGAAGAGGAAGAAAGTGAGAAGACCGACACTTACGGAGCTGTCTGGATGGCAGCAGCCGACAAGATCATGGACAAGTTCGGAATCACTGGCGTAATCAATGCCGACGAAACCACAGGAACTGAAGCAATGTCAATCTACGACCAGGTTATCGAAGCAAACGAAGGCAACACCACTTGCCCAGAAGGCATCGACGAAGCAGACTGGACAGCATTCTGTGTGAACAACGGTATCGGACGTGGATGGTTCAGCAACTCACTTCAGATTACAGTTGACAACCACGTACTCTGCCTTGGTGTAACTTGCGACTCAGTATTCACTGAAGGATTGAAGGACGTTGACGGCAACCTCACAGTTCCATTCACAGGCTACTGGTTCTCTACAAACAACTTCAAGCTGACAATGGTTAAGGAAGGCAGCAATGCTGACTGGAACCCAGCAACAGCCATCGAGGCAGTTGACGCAGCAGAAGAGTCAGACGAAATCGTAGCAGTCTACTCACTTGCAGGTGTTCGCCAGAACGGCTTGCAGAAGGGTGTCAACATCGTTAAGTACGCAAACGGAACTTCAAAGAAAGTTCTGCTTAAATAAAACTCCAAAAGAGAACTGTGCGTAAGCATAGTAGTTAAGTAAAAGATTTGATTCTTGGGGACTGGATTTAACCTTCCAGTCCTTTTTTTTATTGCTCAGACTGTCCTCTTTTATTTCTCAGCCTGTCCTCTTTTATTTCTCAGACAATCCCGTTTTATTTCTCAGCCAAACTTTATCTATTTCTCAGCCAACCCTTAGCCTTTCCTCTCCAAGTCACCTTCCAATCAAATTCTCTTTCCCCTGCAATTGAAGTATTGGATTTACACGACCAGTTGTCCGGGCTTATACGTCCGGTTGTCCGGGCTTATACGTCCAGTTGTCCGGACTTATACGTCCGGTTGTCTGGGCTTATACGTCCGGTTGTCTTAAATCCTTCAACCATTTGCCCCAACCCAACACTTCAATTGGCTTCAGTTGCATGATTATTGATTGCCTCTGCCTCATGCGCTAAACTTTATTCATAAAAATTTCATGCCAAGCACTTGCAATTGAAAGAAATTTACTAACTTTGCACTTGGTTTTGTTCCGCAACGAGCAATCTGCGCGGATTAAAAGGGAATCAGGTGAGAATCCTGAACAGTCCCGCTGCTGTAAATCCAGTCCTCACGCAAGTGGGGAACAAGGTTGATGTCTTGCGAAAGCAGTTTTTGTCACTGGTTTGCGCAAAAGTAAATCGGGAAGACACATCAATCAAAGATAAGTCAGAAGACCTGCAAGACCGTTCTACAGTTTAACACCCTCTCGAGGAAAGAAGGTAAGGACAAAAGCAACATGACTGAAAACCTACGCAGGTGTTTCTTTATCGGACTTAGTTGCCTCATCATGCCATTGAAGGCTCAGATTACTACTGATACCGTTGAGGTGATGGCACGCAGACTCTCGGAGTCGGAGCGTTCGGCTGCGCCTATGCAAAGCATAAGCCAGGCAGAAATGCAACGGTTGGGAGTGACTGCCGTAAGCGATGCCGTGCGCCACATGGCAGGAGTGCAGGTGAAAGACTATGGAGGAATCGGCGGATTGAAAACCGTGAGCGTGAGGGGACTTGGAGCACAGCACACAGCAGTGATGTACGACGGAGTGGCAATCAGTGACTGTCAGACTGGTCAGATTGACATCAGCCGCTATGCAATCGACAACGTGGAGAATCTGTCGCTTACCATCGGTCAGGACGACAACATCTTCCAGACTGCAAAACAATTTGCATCGGCTGGAGTGCTCAATATCAACACCCACTCGCTGTCCACCCAAAGCAAAGCGAGTGTGCGGGCTGGTTCCTATGGATTGGTAAACCCTACCCTCTTGCTGCGCACGTTCATCAATTCTCGACTCCACATCTCAGCCTTTGCCGACTATCTCCGTGCCGACGGCAACTACAAGTTCCACATGATGAACGGCAAGAAAAGCATCGACGAGAAGCGAAACAACAGTCAGATTGAATCGTGGAAAGGCGAACTGAACCTTGCCTATCTCATCACCGACAGGCAAACTCTGAGACTGAAAGCCTATCTGTATGACTGCAGCCGTGGACTGCCAGGCAACGTGGTGTACGACAATACCTATGCAGCCGAGCACTCACACGACAAGAATTACTTCGGTCAGTTGAGCTACGAGAACAAGATATCAGACAAGTGGAAGTTGCAGGCAAACGCCAAGTTCGACTGGTACTGGAACAAATACACCAACAAGACTGTAGCGGAATTTACCGACGACCGCTTCCGTCAGACCGCAGTCTATGCCAATGCCACCGTTTGGCACCAGCCTTTGAGCGGACTGTCGTTCTCCTTTGCGCAGGACTTTGAGTACAACTACCTGCATTCCAATCTCGAACATTGTCCGTTCCCATTGCGCTACACATTGCTTTCAGTCCTCGCATCGCACTACACAAACGAATGGTTGACAGCCACTGCATCGCTGCTCAACACCTACATCACAGACGACGTGAAACTGGGCACAGCATCCGATGACCGCCATCGTCTGTCGCCAGCCGTAAGCATCAGCGTCAAACCACTTCACGACATCAACTGGAGAATCCGCGCTTCCTACAAAGATATCTTCCGCAACCCTACGTTCAACGACCTCTACTACGTCCTGCTCGGAAACAGAAGCCTGCGTCCGGAAAAGACAAAGCAGTTCAATCTGGGAACAATATGGAACAGCAGTTTCAAAGGAGCAATAGATTACGTCAGCCTTAGCGTGGATGCCTACTATGGCAGAGTGGAAGACAAGATAGTTGCAATTCCGAAGATGTTTTTCTGGACAATGTTCAACGTGGGAAAGGTTGAAACCCACGGACTGGATGCGACACTCAATGTCGAGGCAAAGTTGGCAAAGAACATTCGCCTCTATGCCATGGCAACCTACAACTACATGAAGACAATCGACATAACGGACAAGACGTCGAGCATCTGGCACAACCAGTTGCCCTACACGCCCAAGCATTCGGGCAGCGGAAGCCTCACCATTGAAACTCCAGTGGCAAACCTGTCGTACAACCTGATTTGGACTGGAGCAAGATACAGCCTGCAACAAAATGCAGCCAGCAATCGCATCAAGCCCTATCAAGACCATTCACTGAGCCTTTACCGCACTTTCAATATGGGCAAGACACAGTTGAGGCTGCAGGCAGATGCGCTGAACCTTGGCAACAAGAACTATGAAGTTGTGAGGTTCTACCCCATGCCAGGACGAAACTACAAGTTCACGGCAACGGTGATATTCTGATGATGGAACAGTGATTTTCAGATGAGGAAAGGCAGTTTTCTGATGAAAGAACGACATTTCACTGAAGAAGCAAAGATTGTCTTCTGATGAAGGAACAGAGATTTTCTGATGAAGGAACGACAATCAAACAGCGACAATATAATTTATAAACATAGATTCATTAACCCTTTAAAATTAGAAAGAAGATGAACAAGTATTCACTTTATGCACTCGCACTTGCTACACTCACATTTGCAGCATGTAGCGATGACGACGACGATGACAACAACAGCTCAAAGGTTGTGCCAAGTACATCAGCTGTTGTGCTCAACACAGGTAACTGGAATGGCAACGACGCATCAATCATGCGCTATGACCTCACCAACCATGCTGTAACTGCCGACCTCTATTATCAGGCAAACAGCGAGAATCTTGGTGACCTCGGACAGGACATCATCAAGTATGGAAGCAAGTACTACGTGACAGTTTCCACATCTTCAAAGGTAGTGGTCCTCGACAAGAACTTCTCTGTAGTAAAGTCCATCAAGTTTGAAAACGAGAACTCAGAGCCTACAACTCCACGTTACATGGCTTCAGCCAACGGAAAAGTTTATGTGACGGCTTACGACGGCAAGGTTACACGTATCGATACCACAAGCCTTGCAATCACCGGCCAGGTAGCAGTGGGCGACCATCCGGAAGCCATCAGCTATGCCAACGGAAAGCTCTATGTCAACAACAGCGGATATGGAAGCGGCAACACAGTGTCAGTTGTCGACGAGGCTTCATTCACCAAGACCAAGGACATCGAAGTAGCCCTCAACCCATACACTCAGAGCCGTGTGGCTGACAATGGGAATGTCTACATCGTTTCCAACGGTAACTATGCAGGTGCAAGCTGGTTGTCAGAAGATCAGTATGTATATGCTACAGTTCAGTGCATCAACACAAAGACCGACGAAGTATCAACTGTCTGCAACGGAACTTACATTGCAACCTACAAGAACAAACTCTACGTGCTCTATTCAGAATACTACTTGCCAACACGCAACAAGGCATTCGTCTATGATTTGGAAACAGGCGAAGAGACAACCCTTACTGACATCAGCAAGTTCTCAAGCCTCAACGGCATCGATGTTGACCCGACAACTGGCAATATCTATGTCTACGATTCACCTTACGGCTCAAATGCAAAGATCTGTGGTCCTATCATGGCAGACGGAACTGCAGCTTACTCTGTAGAGGCAGGTCCTTACACTTGCAAGATGATATTTGAATAATCAATAAAAGCCAACTACTATCAATCGGAGGCACACATTGCCTCCGGTTGATTTTCTTGTAAAGAAGATTCTACAACAGACCATAGACGCATAAAATAGGACAAGCCGTAAACGCGTATTATAACAAGCCGTAAACGCGTAATATAGAACCGGTCATAAATACGTATTACAACAAGTCGTAAACGTATAATCAATAGAACAATCCGAAAACCCGCAATTATAGAACAAGCCTTTATTCAACGATGAAAATACAGCTCCGACAATCATTCACACTCCTCATCCTCGCCATCACATTGCTTTGTTCATGTGGAGGAAACACCCGACAGCAAAGCAGCATGGCTGGCGACACAGTACGCATGAAATATGCAGAAAACATCTGCATAGTGAAGTACGACGGATACACAAAAGTGGAACTTGCCAATCCATGGCGCAAAGGTTCACTGCTCCACACGTTCATCCTGGTGGACAAAGATGCGGAGAGAACCAATCTGCCGGAAGGCACGATTGTGGAAGTGCCATTGATGAAATCAGCCGTTTCATCGGGTGTGCACGGAAGTCTCATCACCGAGCTTGGTGCGTTGAAAAGCATTCGTGCGGTGTTTGAGGTGGAATACTACTCAAACAAAGACATTCTCCGTGAATACAAGGCAGGCAGGATACTCAACCTGGGCAGCAGCATGACACCAAACATCGAGGCAATCATCGATGCCCATCCCAATGCACTGTTGCTTTCACCTTTTGAGAACAGCGGTTACGGACAGCTTGACAACCTCAACATTCCAATCATCGATTGTGCCGACTACATGGAGACCTCTCCATTGGGACGTGCCGAATGGATGAAGTTCTACGGACTTTTATACGGCAAAGCTCATGAAGCAGACTCTTTGTTCAACACAGTCGAAGCGGAATACATCCGGTTGAAAGAGATGGCGAAGAAGAACACCTCGCATCCAAAGGTGGTGAATGACCTTATCACCGGCTCCACATGGTATGTGCCAGGAGGCAACAGCACCACAGGACAGTTGATTGCCGATGCAGGAGGCGACTACATTTTCAAGAACGAGGACAAAAGCGGTTCAATAGCGATGGCACCCGAAGCAGTGTTCGAGAAGTCGCAGGATGCCGATGTGTGGATATTCAAGTACACCCAGCCTACGGACAAGACATACGACCAACTGGCAGCAGAATCACCGATGTATGGCCAGATAAAGGCATTCAAGGACAAGAACGTGTTTGGTTGCAACCTCAGTTACGTTCCTTTCTACAACGACCTGCCCTTCCATCCCGACCGTCATCTGAAGGAACTTATAAAGATGTTTTGCCCCAAATCATTGCCCGACTATCAGCTGAAATACTACAAACCGGTCGGAAAATAAGGCTGTTTCCAAATAAAAGCCCCAAACATTTGGGCGGTTACGAAAAATAACCTAACTTTGCATGCAGTTAAGGCTTGGATGATGCAAGGACTGGCATTGGACGATGCAAGGAACAGTCATCAAACGAAACAACCATTGAAAGGAAAGATGCTCGAGTGGTTGAAGAGGCACGCCTGGAAAGCGTGTAAACGTCAAAAGCGTTTCGGGGGTTCGAATCCCCCTCTTTCCGCACAGATTACATTCGCAATCTTTTTATTTTGCACTTCAAATTGTTTTACGCATGAATTCTAATGGTAAATGGCAACTGACAATCAATCACATTCTGCGGTGCTTGCTTATTGTCTTGTTGTCTGCCCCATCTGTCAGTGTCTTTGCCCAATGGGACGAGCAGAAAGTACGTGAGATAGAAAGCAATATCATCTTGCCAAAGACCAAAGACAAGCAATATTCCATCACTGAATTCGGGGCAAGAACAAGCGCAACAGCAGAAGCAAACCAAGCGGCAATAAACAAGGCAATAGCCAAAGCCTCACGCAAAGGAGGCGGAACTGTGGTTGTGCCCGCAGGAACATGGCATACGGGGGCACTGCGTCTGCAAAGCCATGTATGCCTGTTCGTGTCCGAAGGTGCAACGCTGCTGTTCGATTTCAACACAGACCTATACCCTCTCGTGCGTACTTCTTGGGAAGGCAATGTGTGCTGGAACTACAGTCCGTGCATCTATGCATGTGATGCCACCGATGTGGCTGTCGTAGGCAAAGGAACTATAGACGGTGGCGGAAACAACCAAACGTGGTGGCAGATGTGTGGAAACCCGAGGTTCGGCTACAAGGAAGGAATAACGGAGGAAGCACAAAGCACTGGGGCTCGCGCCAAACTGCTCAGGCAGGCAGAGGACGGAGTGCCCGAGGAAGAACGGATTTACGGAAAAGGATTCGGACTGCGGCCACAGCTCGTGAACTTCGTGGACTGCGAGAGAATACTGCTCCAGGGAGTGAAACTCATCAACTCACCCTTCTGGACTGTCCATCTTCTCCGCTCAAAGAGCATAACGGTGGATGGCGTAACGCTATGGAATGAAGGACCAAACGGCGACGGATGCAATCCGGAATCGTGTGAGAATGTCATCATCAAGAACTGCCGTTTCCACACCGGGGACGACTGCATCGCAATCAAGAGCGGACGCAACAACGACGGCAGACTGTGGAAACGTCCGTCGCGCAACATAATTGTCCGTGGATGCAGGATGGAGGACGGACACGGCGGAGTGGTCATTGGTTCGGAGATTTCCGGCGGTTGCCAGAATGTGTATGCAGAGAACTGCACCATGGATTCGCCCAATCTGGAGCGCGTGCTTCGCATAAAGACCAACAACTGCAGAGGAGGCGTCGTTGAAAACATCAACATGCGCAACATCAAGGTCGGGCAATGCAGAGAGGCTGTGCTGAAAATCAACCTCGACTATGAACCGCGTGAACAATGCTTCCGTGGCTTCAACCCAACGGTGCGCAATGTGACGATGGAGAATGTGGAATGTGGGAAAAGCAACTACGGAGTGCTTGTCATCGGACTGAATGATTCCGACAATGTACACGACATCCATCTGAAAGACTGCAACTTCAGCAATGTAACCAAGGAACCTGTCAAGATAACAGGCAAGACAAGCAACATACACTACGAAAACCTTTTCATCAATGGTTCGATGATTCTTGCCAAGGAAGGCCAGCCTTTCGCCCGCTTGTCGGAATGGATGGTGTGGTCGGAAATGAAGCGCACGCCAAAGCCCTATCTGCTCGACTTCTCGCAGAAACCCAAGTGGAGTTATGTGACGGGCATCGAACTCGAAGGAATGCTCGACACTTATCTGCGATATAAAAGCGACAGCAACTTGCATCATGAAACCGACAGCATCTTGCGCTATGTGAGCGAATATCCGGAAATGATGATATCAGGCAAAGGAGAGGTGACTGGCTACAAGTACGAAGACTTCAATCTCGACAATGTGCGCACTGCAAAGTTCATAGGCAGAATGCAGCAGATTGCTCCGCGCCAGGGCAATGCCATCGCACTGAAAACTTTCTTCCGGCAATTGCAGAACCAGCCACGGACAAAGGAAGGCGTGTTTTGGCACAAGGCAATCTATGCCAACCAAGTGTGGCTCGACGGCATATTCATGGGTCTGCCCTTCTTTTGCCAGTACGCAAAGGAAAATCTGAATGCAAGGGCGGCAAACAAAATATTTGACGATGCTGTCGACCAAATCACAAAGACAGACAGCCGTACCTATGACGAGAAAACCGGACTATGGAAACATGCGTGGGACGAAACCTGCAGTCAGTTTTGGGCTGACAAGTCTACTGGCAAGAGCCAGCACACATGGGCAAGGGCTCTCGGTTGGTATGTGATGGCAATGACCGAGGTGCTTGACATTCTTCCCGAAAACTATGCGCGCAGGACTGAGTTGATGCAACTTTTGCAGAAAGCGATGGCTGCTGTGGTGAAGTATCAAGACCCACAGACTGGCGTGTGGTACGATGTGATGGACGTGACCGACAATCGCAATTACCTCGAGTCGACTGCCTCCTGCATGTTTGCTTACGTCTTGTTGAAGGGCACGCGCCTTGGATATTTGCCTGAAGTCATGAAAGAAGACGGGAAGGAAATCAACCTGCGTGAGGCTGGAGTCAAGGCATACACCAGAATTGTCCGAAAGTTCATCCGCGTGAATGCCGACAAAACCATCTCGCTCACCGATTGCTGTTCGGTCAGTGGACTTGGTCCCGGTCCCGGACCTTATGTCAAGAAACCCAATTACAAACGTGATGGCAGTTTCGACTATTACATGAGTGAGCCCGTCCGCGACAATGATGCCAAAGGCATTGGTCCATTCATCTGGGCAAGTCTCGAGATGGAGAACTAAACTCATAAAACAGATAAACCCATAAAATCAGATAAACTATGGAAAAGAAAACATTTGAAGTAATCGGAATGAAGTGCATGCACTGCAAGGCGAATGTTGAAAATGCAGCCTTGGCTCTCGATGGTGTGGCAAGTGCAGACGCAAGTTTGGAAGACAAGAACCTCACAGTTGAATTTGATTCAGCAAAAGTCAGCCCTGAGCAAATCAAGGATGCAGTAGAAGACAGCGGCAAGTTCGAACTGGTCTTATAATAATGAAAAAGACAATCCCGGTGGTTGGCATGGCATGTTCGGCTTGCTCTGCCAATGTTGAGAAAATGCTGAACTCGCTTGAGGGAGTGAACAGTGCCTCGGTCAATTTGCCAGGCAGATATGCGCTGGTGGATTACGAGCCGGACAAGATTCCGCTCGAAGAGATGAAGCGGCAGATTAATTCCATTGGCTACGACCTCGTGATTGAGACCGACCGCTCGGTGGATGAAATCCAGAAGCGCGAGTTCCGTCTGCTCCGCCGCAAGACCTTGCTTTCCTGGTGCTTTGCTGTGGCAGTGATGTGTCTGTCGATGGGATGGATTGATGTGGGCAGCAGGGATTTGGCAAACCAACTGAGCCTCATCCTTGCAGTTCTCAACATCTTCTATTGCGGCAGTTCATTCTATTCGTCTGCCTTCCGCCAACTGCGCCATGGTTCTGCCAATATGGACACGCTGGTGACGATGTCAACTGCCGTCAGCCTTTTGTTCAGTGCGTTCAACACATTCCTGGGCGATTCCGTATGGAGCAGCCGTGGAATTGAATGGCACACCTACTACGATGCAAGCGTAATGATTATCACGTTTGTGCTTACGGGCAGATTGCTTGAAGAGAAGGCGAAGGACGGAACAGCAAGCAGCATCCGCAAATTGATGGGCATGGCACCCAAGACTGCCCACATTGTGGAAATGCAGGAAAGACGTGTTGCTGAAGGAGAAGATATAAAGGAAGGGACCAAGGATGAGGGAAAAACCTTCAAGGAAGAAACAAAGGACGAAGGCAAAGTCATCAAGGAAGAAATAGTTCGTGAAGTACCGATTTCCACCATTGTCTATGGCGATATTCTCGAGGTAAGTCCTGGAGAGAAAGTGCCGGTCGACGGCATTGTCACCTGGGCAAGTTCGTTCATGAAGGACGATGCGGCTTATGTTGACGAGAGCATGATTACTGGCGAACCCACACCGGTGGAAAAGCGGAAAGGTTCAAACGTGATGGCAGGCACAATCCCGAGTCAAGGTCGTTTCCGGATGAAGGCAAAGCAAGTGGGCGAATCTACGGCGCTTGCCAATATCATCCGCATGGTGCAGGAGGCGCAGGGTTCGAAAGCTTCGGTGCAGCGCATTGTGGACAAGGCTTCGATGATATTCGTACCAGTGGTGGCAGGCATTTCGCTGGCCACATTCCTTGCCTGGTGGATTATCGGAGGCAATGCATTCATTCCCCAAGCCATTCTGAGTGCGGTTGCTGTGCTTGTCGTGGCTTGTCCGTGTGCCATGGGACTTGCCATCCCCACTGCTCTGATGGTGGGCATTGGCAAAGCTGCCGAGAAGCATCTGCTGGTGAAGGATGCAACTGCGCTTGAGAACTTGCGCAAGGTGGATGCACTGGTCATCGACAAGACTGGGACACTCACCATTCCCAACCGCAACATTGATTTCACCAAAGCCGACAATCTGCCGTTTGAGATGCGCGAGACGCTCAAACCCAATGCACATGCAGCCGTGTCCGAACTTCAGTCGCGTGGCATCGACATCTACCTGATGAGCGGTGACAAGGATGAGGCTGTTGCCTATTGGGCAGGGAAGGCAGGGATAAAGCACTGGCATAGCGGGGTGTTGCCGAAGGACAAGGGCTGCCTTGTCAGCAAATTGCAGTCGGAGGGCAAGCATGTGGCAATGGTAGGTGACGGAATCAACGATACCCAGGCTCTTGCCTTGGCTGACGTGAGCATTGCCATTGGCAAAGGCACGGACGTGGCGATTGACGTGGCGCAGGTGACATTGATGGGCGATGACCTGAATGTCCTGCCCGAGGCAGTGGACTTGAGCCGAAGGACGGTGAAGATGATTTGGCAAAACCTTTTCTGGGCATTTGTCTACAACATCATTTCCATTCCTCTTGCCGCAGGAGCGCTACATCTCTTTGGCATTGACTTCCAAATCACTCCCATGTGGGCTTCGGCACTGATGGCTTTCTCCAGCGTGAGTGTGGTGCTCAACAGTCTGCGACTGAAGTTCATGTAAGGTTGCCCTGTCAAAAACTCTTGGTGCAGAAAGATTTTTCATCCCAAAAGCCTTATAACCCAGCACAGACAAGTCATTGCAATTTCCAATGAACAAGCCTTGTTCTCAACCGGTTATGCCCCATTCTCACAAGTCTCCGTATTCCGGGATGTCGGCGAGGAAGTGGTAGGAGTTGCTCTCGTAGTCCATCTTGCAGCAATAGTGTTCCAGTCCGTTGCTCACAATCAGATAGTCGACGTGCATCACGAGGTTGTAGCGGCAGATTTGTGCAAACACGTTCTTGCTTATCTTCACGTCCGGACGCTTGTATTCTATTATCATGCGCGGAGTGAGGTCGGGCGAATAGAGCACCGAGTCGCAGCGTCGTGACATTCCGTTGAGCTTTATGCACACTTCGTTTGCCATGAGTGTGGGACTGTATGCCCGGCAGCTGACGAGGAAACTCACGAAATGTTGCCTCACCCATTCTTCGGGTGTGAGAGCCACGAACTGGCGGCGCTGACTGTCCCAAATCTGTTCTTTCCCGCGATAAATCCTTAGCCGGGGCTTTATCGGCGGCAGGTTCAGCGGTTGGATGGCAGACTGTTCTATATTTTCTTCTCCTTTCTGTTCACTCATTGTTTTCTTCTTTGATGAGGAATTCGCCCTGGCGGCTTATTCCTTCTGCCGACACGTCAAGTTCCTTGCACACTGAGTTGTTGTAGAACGAGATGGTTGCCTGGCCGTTCTTGTCGGTGGTCACGTCGGGATTCCAGTAGAGTGTGCGGCGGTAGTCCTTCACCTTGGGCAGCGCGGCCTTGCTGTAGTCGGGGTTGTAGAATTCTGCCGGTCGGTTGAATCCCTGCAGCGTGTATTCGCGCCCTGCAATGCGTCGCGCCTGCTCGTTGGGCACTGTGGTCAAGTTGATGTATCCGCTTATGCCATCGCTGAGTCCTTTTGAGAAGCTTGCCACCTCACGGTCGAGATGTCTGAGTTCATAGGGCACTGGCCGTCGTGGGTCGTCGGTCACTACATAGATGCTGTCGAGGACTGGAATGTAGTCTGCGTTAAGGCTTGACGCTCCCGACTGGTCCCAGTTGTAGTAGCGGCTCCATACTTCATTGAACCGTGGCGAGACAACGTAGTGCAGGCGCGAGTCGGTGGGCATCACTCCGAAACTTTCCATCTGATAGTCGAGTTGGAGGACTGGGTCGTAGTAGCCCCGGTCCCACACATTGTTCAGATAGTCGATGTATTTCATGCCGAACACCGGTTTGTCTTTCTGCCGCTTGGCGTGCGCACGTTTCTTTTTCTTGATGGTCACCTGCGGAATCCATTCCGATGCATATATGTCCTGCTGAATGTCCTGCCATGTGATTTTGTGTTTGTCGGGCACAATGTCGGGCGTGTGGGTTTCATACCAGCTGTACATCTTCAGGTTTCTCGGATAGAAATATTCCTTGCGGATGAATATCTTGGGGTCGTGCTGCAGCCGTGAGTATTTGGAGTTGCCGAGCTTGTTTGCGTATTTGCCCCTCAAGATGAGCTTTGCATTGCCGTAGAACGGTTCGTAGGCTATGTGGAAGCAGTCGAGACTGTCGGTGGTCACGTGTCCCTGGTAGAGCCAACTCTGTCCCTCGGGGATGCTGTCGGCAAGCAGACGGAGCGAACAGAACACGTCCACCGGTCCTTTCTCCTTTCCGTTGAGGTTTTTCCTCAGGCTCACTATGTCGCCGTTGATTCTCATCTTGTCTTCGGGCATGAAGTCGAGGATGAAAGTGTTGGGCCTTGCCACTTCCTGCCAGTCGTAGCGCCGCCATCCCTGCACCATCATCAGCAGGTCGAGTGCCTCGCGGTGGGTTTCGTCGTCGGCTTCGAAGTAGTAGTCGGGCGTTTCGACGAATCCCTTGATTTCCGACTCCAGCAACAGGTTGGTCATGATGTTGCCCGTGGCAAACGAGTAGGTGAGTTGGGCTGCATCGCGCACTGCCACCGAGAAGGTCTCCTCCTTCAGCGCACGTCCCAGTCCGTCGGTGGCAAGCAGGCTGAGATTGATTTTCTCGTTCGGTGTGTATTCCCTGTCGGCAATGCCTTCCACAATGATTTTGCCTTTCAGCCGTTCGAAGTCGTTCACGAAGAAGAGGCGGTCGGAATAGACAATGCCCACGGAGTCGTACACTGTAGCCTGGTTCACTCCCTCCTGCAGGTCGGTCTTGTCGATGGCAACGGTCTCCAGCGAGTCTTTCCCGAGTTTGAAGTTCTGCAGCAGCCTTCCGCGACTGGTGATGGAGAGGTAGAGTTGCCGTGGAGTCTTGAACCGTGGCGAGATGTCGATGTACACGCCCCTCTCGTCCATGTCCACCTTCATGCCCACACCCTCTTCCTTGGCTTCGGGCAGTTCGAATTTCATGGTCTTGTCGCCTGCGGTGTATGCGAGTTCGTATTTCTTTCCGTGCTTGGGCTGCAGCATGAACCGTCCGCGTCCGGCATGGATGGCATGCACTGAGTCAATCGGAGTGCCGTCTTCAAGCAGTGTGCAACCCACATTGATGCGCGAGAGCTCCTGGTCGAGTGCCTCCCACCCCACTCTTCCTTCCACGCCTTCAATCATCGCTCCGCCTTCGGGATAGAACTTGATGTCGAACTCCGGAGTATGCCAGTACCTCTCGTAGTCGCCCATCGTGATTTTCGTCGGCATGATGCGCCTCAGATAGTTCTCGGCAGAGTCGGGACGGCTGTACACGGGGATGACCCTTGAAAACAGGTTGTTGTACGTCCGGTAGTCCTTTCGCAGCTGGTCGGGATCGATGGCAACGCCATTGTCGTAGTAGTCGCCCAGGTCGGAATCGATGCCTGCAAGCATGTTTGCCCATTTCACCTCGTCCATCTCGATTCCGTCAATCACCGCATAGTAGGCATCGCCTATGTCCACCGTGGTCGGTATGGCTTCAGCTTTTCTCATCTTCCTGTTTTCCTCAGTCTTGTTGCCTTTCTGTTTGGCGTTCTCGTCTTTCCAGAAGAGGAACTGCAGTTGCCGCTGTAGGTCGCCAGCCATCTGTCCGCCGAAGTTCACGATGCGGCTTTTGGTATCGGGAGTGGTGGAAAGGAAGAATTTGTGGAAACCGTGCATGTCCTTCACATACCATGTCTTGCCCACCTTCAGCATCCGTCCGTAACCGAAATTCAGCATCCATTTGGTGTAGGCTCTGACTTCGTAGAATCCGGCAAAGGCATCGCGTGCGATGGCAAACTGCCCGCAGGCTTGTCCCTGCTCGTCCACCACCAGTTGCTGCCGTTCCTTCAGGTAACCCTGCTCATCATACAGCTCCACATAGAGCACACGGCTCAGCGGACGAGGGCGGTTGTCGTTGGCAGTCACCACATAAGCCTTGTACCAAATCGTGTCGCCCTGGAAGTAAGTGTTGTTGTCGAAGTGCACGTACACCTTCTCCTGCACCGGCAAATCTCCGAAGAACAAGCCGGTGTCCAATGCCTGTGCAGCGGCAGAAAGCCCTTGCAGCAAACCCAGAAGCAATATGACGAAACGTGAAACCATACGATGAATTATTTACGCTACAAAGTTACGGAAAAATTTTGAAACCGCCAAACATTTGTCAAACTTTTTTTCCACAAAAAACGAGGAAAAATCTCGAGCCACGAGAGAAGGTTTCTGCAGCCATGCGGAGGAAGAATTCCATTGCCTTGTAGAAGGAAGCAAGAGCACAGACACGAAAGCCGGAGCGTTCCAGTGCATTTCTGTGCATTTCTGTGCCACCATCACTTCTTGACTTTTCTAGTCTAAGGCGAACTTGCGTTCGAGTGTCATCGTCCAGCGCTCGGAGAGCGCTGACTCCTACACAGCGAACTAGCGTTCGAACGACAAATTGGAGCACAAACGCCCGACGAAAGCACCTGCGCTAGGAGCTAGCTCTCTCCGAGAGCGTTAAAGCGTAAACGTTTTGCGAACTGACGTTCGAGTGCATCAGCAATAGGAGCCAGGCCTTTCCGAGGGCGTT
>CAVISR010000026.1:0-32945 GCA_963645405.1 Acutalibacteraceae bacterium | reverse complement strand
CGCCGACGCGCTCGGAGAGCGCTGGCTCCTACATAGCGAAAACGTTTTGCGAACTGACGTTCGAACGTCATCGTCCACGCGCTCGGAGAGCGCTGACTCCTATTTCAGCCCACATTTTCAACCCTCAAAAATTTTTTTCAAGAAAAAAAGTAAGAAAAAGTAAGAAAAAGCAAGAAAAAGTAAGAACGCCCCTCACCCCATGTCGTAACTTTGCACCGTGATTCACAAAGCCCCCTCCGGAGAGGGCAAAACCGCTCCCCAGTCAGGGAAAATTTTTTTCCCGGTCAGAAAAAACATTTTTCCCGGTCAGAGAAATCCGGCGCCCCGACCAAGCCCGGACGGACCTGCGACAAAAGGAACGGAAAATCAGAGGCATAGCCAAGCTGCTGACATCACATTGCGCTCTTTGACTTATTGGAACAATTGCTAAGGGCTAGCTCCTATTGCTGCCCGCTTTCCTCCCCCACTCCATCCGGACGGCTACTGTTCCCTCTCTGCGGGAGAGGGCTGGGGAGAGGCTTCGGTTTTTGTTTCTTACAATGCCCGAGCGTGAGCTGCTGCTGTAACCCGAGATGCAGAATGGGGCGCTTATGGCTGGCAGAACTGTGGGCGAACTGAAAATAATCAGTCAGAGTATTGCCAGTTTCAAATATTCTGTGTAACTTTGTGCTGTAATTAATCTTTCAATTGAAACAAATATGCTTTTAACGACAACTCCAACAATCGAAGGCTGCCCCGTCAAGGAATATTTTGGGGTGGTTACGGGCGAAACTATCATCGGTGCCAACTTCATCAAGGATTTCTTTGCAAGTATAAGGGACGTGATAGGCGGACGCGCATCAAGTTATGAAAAGGTGCTGGTGGAAGCCAAGGACTTGGCTCTGAAAGAAATGGAAGAGCGCGCAAAGAGTATGGGCGCAAATGCCATTGTGGGCATCGACCTCGACTATGAAACGATTGGCGAATCATCAACCATGCTGATGGTGAGCTGCAGCGGAACTGCCGTAAAGATTGAACTGTAAGAGAAGAAATGGAGAAGATACACATACTGGATAGGGACTTCAGTGTTTCCATCACCAACGAGAGAATTCAGGAAAGCATAAAGCAAGTGGCTGACAAACTCAACGAGGACTACAAGGGCAGGTGTCCCGTGTTTGTGTGCATCCTCAACGGTGCATTCATGTTTGCAGCCGACCTGGTGCGTTGCCTTGACTTCCAGCCTCTGATTACCTTCGCACGTTTCTCTTCTTACCAGGGCACGCAAACCACGGGCGAAGTGAACGAAGTGCTTGGAGTGAAGGAAGACCTGGAAGGCAAGGACGTGGTAATCATTGAGGACATTGTGGACACTGGCATCACGATGCAGAAAATCCTGCCTATCTTCAAGGAAAAGGGTGCGGCATCGGTGGAGATTGCATGTCTGCTGCGGAAACCGGGCAAACTGGAATGTGACCTCGACATCAAATACTGCGCCATGGACATTCCCGACGACTTCATTGTGGGTTACGGACTGGACTACGACGGATATGGAAGAAACTACGGAAACATCTATACGGTGGTTGACGACAAGGACGAATAAGCATGTAGCATAAGGAGAAGGAAGAAACAAGTACACATTATTATATATAGAAGAAGGAACAAAACAACAAACATAAACAAGAAAGATGAAGAATATAATTATCTTTGGTGCACCTGGTTCAGGCAAGGGCACATACAGTGACGAAATCGTAAAGCGCTATGGCATGGGACACATCTCCACTGGAGACGTGCTCCGCGGAGAAATGAAACAAGGCTCGGAACTGGGCAAGATTGCAAAGGGATACATCGACAACGGACAGCTCATTCCCGATGACCTGATGATAGACATCCTTGCCAAGACCTACGACGAACAGCCGGAAGGCAAAGGCGTGATATTCGACGGTTTCCCACGCACCATTGCACAGGCTGAAGCACTGAAGAAAATGCTGGCAGAAAGAAAGCACGACATGGGAGTGATGATTGAACTCATCGTGGACGAGGAAACTCTGCTCGCCCGACTGCTCAACCGCGCCAAGGAACAGGGACGTGCCGACGACAACGAGGTGACAATCAAGAAACGCTTTGAAGTGTACCACAATCAGACTGCACCACTGGCAGACTGGTTTGAGAAAGAAGGCATGCGCCACACTTTCACATGGGAAGGAAGCAAGGAGAAGATGCTTGAAAACATTTTCAACTTCCTCGACTCACAGAAATAAGAGAACAACAGAACAGAATAAAGAAAAGAATCAAGGCTGGTTCCAGAAGTCTCCTTCGCGGAATGCCAGACCGACCAAAGGATATGGAAACAAATTTCATTGACTACGTAAAGATTTACTGTCGCTCTGGTAAAGGAGGACGCGGTTCCGCGCATCTGCACAGAGCCAAATACATGCCCAAGGGAGGTCCCGACGGAGGCAACGGAGGACACGGAGGAAGCGTGGTTCTGCGGGGCAACCGCAACTACTGGACTCTGCTCCACTTGCGCTACGACCGCCATGCCTATGCAGAGCACGGTGGCAACGGGTCGAAGGACAAAAGCACCGGAAGGAAAGGGGCGGACAAGATTCTGGAAGTGCCGTGCGGCACAGTGGCTTACAATGCCGAGACAGGTGAGTACTTGTGTGACGTCACCGAACACGGACAGGAAGTGGTGCTTCTGAAAGGAGGACGCGGAGGACTGGGCAACATCAATTTTGCCACTCCCACCAACCAGGCACCGCGATATGCACAGCCGGGCGAACCGATGCAGGAGATGGAGGTGATACTCGAGCTCAAGCTCCTTGCCGACGTGGGACTGGTGGGATTCCCCAATGCAGGCAAGTCGACACTTGTTTCTGCCTTGTCGTCTGCCAAGCCCAAAATCGCCAACTATCCGTTCACCACACTGGAACCATCGCTCGGAATCGTGTCATACAGAGACAACAAGTCGTTCGTCATGGCTGACATCCCGGGAATAATCGAGGGTGCAAGCCAGGGCAAAGGACTGGGACTGCGGTTTCTGCGACATATCGAAAGAAACTCGCTCCTGCTGTTCATGATACCGGGCGACACCGACGACATAAAGCATGAATACGAAGTCCTGCTCAACGAGCTCACGACCTTCAACCCGGAACTGCTGGACAAGGGACGTGTGCTGGCAATCACCAAATGTGACCTGCTCGACGAGGAACTGATGGACATGCTGAAGTCTACCCTACCCGAAGACATTCCCACAGTGTTCATTTCTGCAGTCACCGGCTTCGGGCTGGACGAACTGAAGGACCTGCTATGGAAGGAGATGAACAGCGAGAGCAACAAGATTGCTGCCATCACCACCCAGGAAAACATCGTTCACCATGCCAAAGACTACCTCAAGCTGAAGGAAGACTTTGCCGACGACGAGCCGGAACCTGATGATGAGGACATCGAGGACGTGGAAGACCTTGAGGATTTCGAATATGAAGATGACGACGACTGATCATCTGTTGGAATACAGCATATCAGACAACGTAACCGCTTTCACCACAACACGTGAAGGCGGTTGCAGTATCGGTACATACTCATCGTTCAACGTCAACCGGTTTTGTGGCGACGACATCACGCATGTGAAACGAAACCAGGAGATTCTGTGCAGCAAGTTGCATATCACGTCCGACAGCCTCATCATTCCACATCAGACACACAGCACAAATGTGATGTTCATCGACGAGGCATTCCTCTCGCTCTCAGCCGAAGAAAAGCAGAACCGAATTGAAGGGATTGATGCATTGGTAACCGACCGGAAAGACATTGCAATATGCGTGTCCACTGCAGACTGCGTGCCAATAGTCATCCATGACACCAGGCATCATACGTCGGCAGCCATTCATGCAGGATGGCGAGGCACAGTGAACCGCATAGCAGAGAAAACCATCGACATGATGCATGAACGGTTCGGCACCGAAGGCAAAGACTGCCTTGCCGTAATCGGGCCAAGCATAAGTGCAGACAGTTTTGAGGTGGGAGATGAAGTCTACGACGCATTCATGAATGCAGGTTTCGACATGAAAGCCATTGCAAGACTGCAACCGAAAATGCATGCCATTGCAGAAGCAGAACCGGCTGAAAGCCTTCCCATGAAATGGCACATCGACTTGTGGGAATGCAACAGACTGCAGCTCATGAGCAAAAAAACAGATGCCAACAACATTCATGTCGCTGGCATCTGTACTTACAAGAATTCAGACAAATTCTTTTCTGCCCGAAAGCTGGGAATAAACTCAGGCAGACTGCTTACTGGCATCATTCTAAGATGATTGCCTTGCGAATCTTTGCCTGTTGCCTGTCCACCTTCTCCAATTTAAAGATTTTCCATGTGCTGCGGTCAATTCCCAGTCCTGCCGGCTTGAGCAATGACTCATAGTCGATGGCATCGGTGGTGTCAACATAATGACGGAGAAGTGTCAACTCCTGTCCTGCCACTTCCTTGGCACTTTGCCAGAACTCTTCTTCAGTGAAACCACGTCCCAGTTCCTTGCAATAGCGGTTGTAGAGCAGACGCATCAAGTCGTCCAAACCTTTCTTGCAATCGGTGAGTCTGCGGATTTCAATGTCAAAGAACAGTCCGAAGTACGGACCTTTGTCGTAATAGGAGATTACATTCTCGGAGTGGTTGAAGAAATTGAGCCAGATGTCATAACTGCTCTGACGAAGACTCATGTGCTTCTGTCCTTCTGAACTCTCAATGGTGCGGATTGAACCGGAGAAATCATTGAGGAAATAATCGGCATCAACAAGTCCGCAGTTCAACAGAATTCGGTTCTCGTAATAGCAAGTGAAACCTTCGCTGACCCACAACAACGGTGTGTAGCATTCATGGCTGTAGTCGAACGGACCAAGTTCGAAAGGACGGATGCTCTTCACGTTGTAAAGATGGAAATACTCGTGTGCCACGAATGAGAGATGACGCAGATATTCCTGGCGGTTGCTGAATTTATAGGAACCTGAGGTGTAGCAAGCCTGGGAATTGAGATGCTCAAGTCCACCGCCGCCACTGCCAAGATGAATGAGGCAATAGTTGTCGTAGGGCACATCGCCAATGATGCGTGTTGACTCGCTTACCACTTTCTTGAAATCTTCCTTGAAGGTTGTTTCCTTATATCCTTCCGGAGTAAGAAGGGCAAACTCATAGTCATGTCCTTCATGGTTGAAATACTCCACATACTGATTGCCAAGCAACACTGGAGAATCGAACAGTACATCGAAGTTGGGCGCATGGAATGTACGCTGCTTGCCTTCGTTCTTTCCGACTGGTTTCAGTCCGGTGCTTGCCTGCTTGAATCCTTCCGGCATCACGTAGGTCACATCCACATCGTGGGTCTTGTCGTCCTTGAAATACATGAACACGCCATTAGGAGCAATGAACACTGACTCGTCCTCCACATAGCTGTTTGCCACCGAATGTTCGGTTGCCTTCACCCGGTAAGTGACCTTCAGTGAATTGTCTGCCACTTTCACTGCCCACTGGTTCTTTGAAGTCTTGGTCCAGCCCAGTGCATTGCCGGCAGCATCAGTTGCCTTGAAGTCGGACAAGTCTTTCGGAAAGTCCATAATCATGTAATAGCCCGGTGCCCAGACTGGCATCTCAAGAGTCATTGTGTCGTTGACTTTACCGTCGAACGCCACATCAAGGGTTACGTACATGTACTGATTCTGCTGGTCGAAACTCACCAGGTAATTCATTTTGTAGTCTTGCTTTGCACTCATGCCGATTGACAAGACGAGCAACAAGACAATCAGATTTAGTTTCTTCATTTGATTCATAAGAATTGAATTAGTAGTCTAGTGATTATTGTTTTGTTGTCTATGTGTAAAACTGCCCTCACCGCATGGAGTGAAGGCAGTTGTTGTTCATGTTGATTGTTCTGCAAACTGCCTTTGCCCTGTTCCTGACCTGGAATTCACAGAACCTGCCATTCATTCTTCATCCTCGTCGTCGACATCGTCGGGAATTGACTCCAAGTCTTCAATCTGTGGATTTTCTTCATCCATTGAAATGTCTTCATCCTCATCCATTTCTTCATCCATCGAATCGTTGTCGTCAACGTCTTCCTCTTCGCCGTCAGCGTCCTCCTCTTCTTCGTCGTCAGAATCATCATCGAGTTTGCTGCTTGAAGTGGTCAATGAAGAAGAGAAATGCTCCTTCTCATACTTGGGCTTTTCCTTGAGGAATATTGCCTCAATCCATGTTCCGCGTGCAATCTCCAGCGCTTCGTAGCCATCGGACTTTCTCCGTTCGATGATGCCACCTGCACGGTGCATGACTGTTTCAGGAAGAGTGCTGCTGTCCACATAGAACGCACTTTCGATAATGTCCTGGATTGGCAGCGGAAGTCCCTTCCATCCTGTACCCATGTTGTTTCTCATCAGTTCGATGACTTCCAGCGGGCTCAGATGCCAGATGTTCTCCATCGTGAGGTCGGTGACTTTCTTTATCTGGTGCTTGCGTATTGCAATGCCGTGAGACTTGTCCTTGTCGTTGTCGGGATAGGCAAATATCTTGAAGTTTGATTCCTCGAGCGAAGCAATGGTCTTGTTGTCGTCCATGTCGATGAATTCCACATCGTAGACCGGACGTATGATGTTCATGTACTTCACTCTCTTTTCTGCCCAGTGCTCGGTGTGCTTTCCTTCGAGCAACATATTGTAGATTTCCTCCACATCAGTATCCCACACATTGCCCTTGGTGAGTTTTGAAATCGCAGCCTTGTCGTCTGAAATGATGTGCTGGGGCATTGAAGACGGTTCACAAGCCATGTTCTTGGGAGACCTGCTTCTGGTAGTTGCAGGCTTTCTCTCAACAGGGAGAGTCACTGCCGGTTTCCTCGGAGCAATCTTCACATCATCCTCATCATCCTCATCCTCTTCCTCCGATTTGTTGTAGACTTCATCATATTTTGCGAAAGGTGACACTGGCACGGATGCAATACGGTCGAGACGGTCGCTGACTGACTGTGATGCAGCTTCCTCCCTTGCGATAATCTTCTCCATTTCCACCACGGGCTTTGAAGCAGGTGTAGCCGATGCCACAGACTCGCCTTTCTTCAGATTACGTTTCTTTTGCTTCACGGGTTCAGCAGCCACAACATTTTCTTTTGTCACTGCCTCCGTTTGTTTGTTGTTTTTCTTAGCAGCCATATAATTTCTTGTTTGTCAGAACTAATTTGGTTTCTATTAAATGTACGGAAACATCTGAATAGACGACAGACGAGTCCGATGATTTGCAAAATTACAATATAATTTTAAAAGGGCAATGTTTTTCCCGAACTTTATGTCAGAACAATACATATTTTATCTGTTCTGCTGTCAGGAATCAGTCCTGCCCTACCCTTGCTTTTCCTTTTTCTTTGCCTCATTCCAGAGAGCATCCATCTCCTCCATGGTCAAGTCCTTTATCTCGCGACCCTGGGCTTTGGCAGTCAGTTCCACATAGGTGAAACGACGGATGAACTTCTCGTTGGTATGTTCAAGGGCTGTATCGGGATTGATGTGATAGAGACGCGCAGCATTTATCAAGCTGAACATGATGTCGCCGAATTCCCGTGTCACCTTGTCCTTGTCCATGTTGGCAATCTCTGCCTCAAACTCACTTATCTCCTCCTTCACTTTTGGCCACACGTCCTCTTTCTCGTGCCAGTCGAATCCCACATTGCTTGCCTTCTCCTGAATCCGGTCTGCCTTGATGACTGACGGCAATGATACCGGCACTCCACTGAGCACTGTCTTGTTGCCGTCCTTTTCCTTTGTCTTCAACTGCTCCCAGTTCTGCAGCACCTGCTCTGTTCCGTCCACTTTGGTTTGTCCGTAGACATGCGGATGTCGGTAAATCAGTTTGTCACACAGTTTGTTGCAAACGTCGGCAATGTCAAACTGTTCCCTCTCGCTGCCTATCTTGGCATAAAACACAATATGCAGGAGGACATCGCCCAGTTCCTTGCATATGTTCAGGTCATCCTCCTTCAGAAGTGCATCGCAAAGTTCATACACCTCCTCTATGGAATTGGGACGCAGCGACTGGTAAGTCTGTTTTCTGTCCCATGGACATTTCTCGCGCAACGTGTCCATCACGTCGAGCAAGCGGCTGAAAGCCTGTAGTTTTTCTTCTTTTGTATGCATTTCCATTCTTTATTCGTTTTTCAGATGCATCAAGTGAACTGCCACCAGCGCAGCAGTCTCCGTGCGCAAGCGGCTCTTGCCAAGACTGACCGACACAAATCCAGCCTTCTCTGCCTCTCTCACCTCATCGATGCTGAAGTCTCCTTCCGGACCAATCATCACCACAGCATCCTCTCCTTCCTTCAGAACGTCAGCCAACAGCGGCAGATGGTCGTCATAGCAATGGCATATGAACTTTTGGCTGGACTGCTCACCCGAGATGAACTGGCTGAATGGAGTCATCGGGTTCAGTTGCGGCAACTCAGCCTTGTGGCTTTGCTTCATGGCTGAAACGAGTATACGGTCGATGCGGTCGAGTTTCACCACCTTACGTTCGGAGAATCTGCAGTCAAGGAATGTGAGTTCGTCAAAGCCAATCTCCGTTGCCTTTTCCGCAAACCATTCAATGCGGTCCATGTTTTTTGTCGGAGCCATTGCCAGATGCAGATGTCCTTTCCACTGCCGAGCCTGGGGCATGGTTTCCACAATGCGGTAAAGGCAATGCTTCTTCGTTGCCTCCGTAATCTCAGCCTTATAGAATGTACTCCTGCCGTCCATCAGATAAATCTCATCTGACTCAGCCAAACGGAGTACACGTACAGCATGTGTAGCCTCCTCGTCGGGCAACGAGCAACTCTGTGGGTCGGGGGTGTAAAAAAAGCGGACTTCCTTCATGAGCGGTTCGTATAATCAATCAGTCAATATATCATCAGTTAATGGATGTGTACTGCAACTTTCCATCAGCACATCTCAAGATATTCCTCAAAGAGTTCTATGGCACGTTTTGCCACATCGTCCTGAATCTCAGTGCGACTCTGTCCGTTGCTCACCACTCGTCGGGTGAGATGGCTGTCGGCAGAACCTGCTGATATATAGACAGTGCCTACCGGGTCTTCATCTGTACCGCCAGTCGGACCTGCATAGCCAGTGATGGTAATCGCATAGTCTGTCTCAAAAAGCCGGCAGGCACACTCGCGCATGGCATCAGCCGTTTCGCTGCTTACCACTCCATATGTGTCAATAATGTCTGCCGGAACTTTCAGCACGAGTTCCTTTATCTCGGTTTGGTACGACACTACCCCACCCCTGAAGTACTCAGAACTTCCGGGCACAGAAGTGATGAGTGCCGCTATGCGTCCGCCGCTGCAACTCTCTGCAGTGCACAGAGTCTTACCCGCGGCAATCAGTTTGTCTTGTATCGCTTTTGTATTCATTTCATTCGTGCAAATGCAGGGGCATTGATATCACAGAAATCTTTGTCCATATACTTGAAATAACCGGTGATGCCAATCATGGCAGCATTGTCGGTAGTGTAACTGAACTTCGGGATGTAAACGGTCCAGCCATAGCGCTTGGCATGGTCGTGGAAGGCATTGCGCAATCCGTTGTTGGCTGAAACGCCACCTGCCACTGCCACATGGGTGATGCCCGTGTCCTTCACTGCCATACGCAGTTTCTTCATCAGAATGTCCACAATGGTCTTTTCCAGCGATGCAGCCAGGTCTTCCTTGTGATGCTCGATGAAGTCGGGGTCATCCTTCAACCAGTCGCGCAATGAATAGAGGAACGATGTCTTCAGTCCCGAAAAACTGTAGTCGTAGCCATGGATGTTCGGCTTCGCAAACTGATAGGCATCGGGATTTCCCTGTCGAGCCAACCGGTCGATGATTGGACCTCCCGGATATCCGAGTCCCATCACTTTCGAGCACTTGTCGATGGCTTCGCCAGCAGCATCGTCGATGGTCTGTCCCAGGATTTGCATGTCGTTGTATGCATTTACCCTTATGATTTGGCTGTTGCCGCCGCTCACCAGAAGACAGATGAACGGGAATGGAGGTGCAGAATGGTCGTCATCGCTCTCCTTGATGAAATGTGCCAGCACATGTCCCTGCAGATGGTTCACGTCAATCAACGGAATTCCAAGTGCACGGGCAAAGCCTTTGGCAAAATTCACGCCTACAAGCAGACTGCCCATCAAGCCCGGGCCACGGGTGAAAGCCACAGCCGACAACTGTTCCTTCATCACATTTGCTCTTTTCAGTGCCTGGTCAACCACCGGCACAATATTCTGTTCGTGTGCCCTACTCGCAAGTTCAGGAACCACACCGCCGTACGCCTCATGCACAGCCTGGCTGGCAGTCACGTTCGACAACAGGACTCCGTTCTTCAACACAGCAGCCGATGTATCATCACATGATGATTCAATGGCAAGTATCCAAATATCCTTTTTCTCTTCCATATTCATTTATCAATGAGTCAGAATTTCCAGACCGTCGTCTGTCATCACGAAAGTATGTTCCCACTGGGCGCTGTCGCTGTAGTCCTCTGTATATACAGTCCAGCCGTCGTCCTCGTCAATCACCACTTCCCAGTCGCCTGCATTAATCATCGGCTCGATGGTGAACACCATGCCGGGAACGAGCAACATTCCCGAGCCTTTCTTCCCATAATGCTCCACATCCGGTTCCTCATGGAATGCATTGCCCACACCATGACCACACAAGTCGCGTACAACAGAGAATCCGTTCTTGTGGGCATGTTTGGCGATGGCATTGCCCAGGTCACCTACAAAAGTGTAGGGCTTGCACACCTCCATACCGATTTCCAGGCATTCCTTTGCCACCCTCACCAGCTTCTCCCTCTCCGGAGAAGTTTTGCCAATGATGAACATGCGGCTTGCATCTGCATAATGGCCGTCGAGGATGGTTGTCACATCCACATTCACAATGTCTCCGTTCTTCAGAATCTGGTCAGGGCTTGGTATGCCGTGGCAAACCACATCGTTCACCGACACGCACACACTCTTCGGAAAGCCCTCATAGTTGAGAGGAGCAGGAATAGCGCCATGGCTTATGGTAAACTCGTGCACCATCGTGTTGATTTCTTCCGTCGACATTCCTTCCTTTATATTCTCAGCCACCATATCGAGGAGCGCAGTGTTTATCACACCAGCCTTCCTTATTCCCTCAATCTGTTCCGGAGTCTTTATGAGGCTGCGGCTCGGACAGAGCTTGCCTTTGTTCTGAAATGCCAGAATCTTCTTGTCCATCTCAGTCAGCGGCTGCCCCTTCACAGGATGCCAATTCCTTGGGTTTCTATTAAACATAATCGATTCCTTCCTTATATTACCATGCAAAATTACTAAATAAATCGGTTCAATATACTGCGTATGTCGCAATAAAGCGCTACATTTGCAGAAATAAAGGAATAAAGGTATGAAACGAACTGCATTTATATTGGCAACAATGAGCATAGGACTCATGTTTTGTGCATGCACAACAGGCAACTCCGACAAGGACAGGCAAGACTCAGTGAAGTCAGTCGTGCCAAGCAAAAACACTGTAAACTCCATGTCAGAATACAATCTCGACGGAACAGTAGAAGTGGGCGGCACAAAATACAACTACGAGTTTGCGTTCAACAACGACAAGAGCCTTCCAGTTGTAGTCACCGAAGAAGGGCTGAAGTACTACGACAACAACGTGAAGCTCTACATCAACAAAGGCTCGGAAACAGTCTACGAGCACACCTTCACCAAGGAGTCATTCCAGAGCCTCATTCCAGCAGCAGACTACAAGCGGGCAGTACTGGCTGGATTCAACTTCAACTACATGCAGGAAGACAAGCACGACCGTTTCTATTTCATAGCCGTCGTAGGCGACCCCGACGAGACATCCGACCTCAGCTACTCCATCGGAATAGCCATTGACAAGAGCGGAGGCATCTCAACGTCTATAGTCACGAGCGTAGACACAGAACCAATGAACGACAGCCTCAACCAAGACCCCAACGAATATGATGCGTAGTATAGTTTTCATCGTAGCCGCACTGTTGTCATGCGCACCAGCCCTTTCCCAGACAAAGACAGTATCAATTCTGGGCGATTCCTACAGCACATTCGAAGGATACGTAGAGCCCGACACCAACTTCATCTGGTACTACGACTCCATTCCGCGCAACAAGACCAATGTCCGTGAAGTCACGGAAACATGGTGGTATCAGTTTCTGAAAGAGAACGGCTACCGGCTGTGCCGCAACAACTCATTTTCCGGTTCCACCATCTGCAACACCGGATATGGCAAGGCAGACTACAGCAAGCGATCGTTCATTGCCCGCATGGACAATCTCGGATGCCCCGACATCATATACATATTCGGAGCGACCAACGACAGTTGGGCAGGTTCACCCATAGGCGACTACAAATACTCTGGTTGGAGTCACTCCGACCTCTATTCCTTCCGCCCTGCCCTCTCTTATCTGCTCAATCACATGACCAAGCGCTATGTCAACTGCGAAATCCGGTTCATCCTCAACTCCGAGCTGAAGCCAGAGATAAACGAGTCAGTGGAAACCATCTGCCAGCACTACGGCATCAAGGTAATCAAACTTCACGACATCGACAAGCAAGGCGGCCATCCCTCAGTAGAAGGGATGAAAAGCATAGCCCGGCAACTGAAGCTCGGGCGCTAAACATTGTACCGGGTATTCACGCATCCCCACTGCTTTCACGCATCCCCACTGCGTGACTGGTCAATCCTAGCAAGCAGTTCGTCGGATATTCCGGTTTCAACCTTGCGGCAAAACATCTTGTCAGCCTCCAGCAGGTCTTGCCAATAGTCAAGCGTAAGTTTCTTTACACAGCCGTGATAATAAATGTAATGAAGAGGAGTGAGCGCTGAAAGTCCCGGATAAGAACCTTCATGCAACATTGCCTTTTTGCCAAAAGGAGAATTGTAGACAATCGTGTGAATACAAAGTTCGCTTGGCGCAAAAGCCAGCTTGAAATATCTGCGTAGCGAAGCATCCTCCTCAAACACCCGCTTCACATAACGTGCACAGTCCAGTGTCAACGCCCAATAGTCGGAACCAAAATACACATCGCTCAATACACCGTTGATGCATACCTGTGGACGGCGGTGTACACCCAATGAAGCAAGCACAATGCGCGACACCTTTGCCAATTTATTACTCAGCCACCGACTGCCGCACCGCAAATCACGGAACGGATGCAGATGCACAATCTTCGACAACTGGCCGGCATCACCGCCACGAGTGATGTTGAAACCACCAATAAACTCACTTTTTCTATTCTCGTTGAAGAACCGATGGATGCGAGCATTGCTCCAAAACGGATAATCCTGACCACTCAGACACACAAGATGCGAATAAGGTCGACGGCTGTCGACAGCAGCCTTTATCAGTTCGTACTGATAAGCCACCTGTTCAAAGCCGCCCCATCCCACGGCATGACGTGGTACGAAATGAACCTTTTCCGGCAATATGCTGCGAAACGGAGTGTCGTCCACATTGGCATCAATATGGATATAGAAATCAGAATCCACATCAAGGGCAGCCACCAACTGCGACAGATGGCGGGCGTCACGATAAGCCGAAATAAGATAAGCAATCATTGCTACTACTCAAATATTGATTCCGATTTTAAAATTTCATCTGTCGATGAGCCATGCATGCCACAACGACAATGCAAAATTACGAAGAATATCCCATATTTACACTTTCTTGTCCTTAGATTCTTCAGCAAAAGAACAAATAAGCGGCAACCATGAATATCTGGAACGTCAATCAGGCTCTGACTGTCCGTGATTAAGCATTGAATGGAATCGAACAGACATTAAACGAAGATTGAACTGGAAGTGCCATTTGACAGTTCAGCTGGCAACCCGAAAGACAACCGGACGTACAGCCCAAGACAACCGCTCGTATCAGCCCGGACAACTGGTCGTATCGGTTCGGACGACCGCTCGTATCGGAACATACAATCAGTCGTGTGTAGTTGCATGAGGTATCGCCCACATTTGCCATATTGGACTTCACACAAACCCTCACTGGCTTTAACACCACCGGAGAGGGCTGGTTCCAATAATTGCACGCCAGTATGGGCGCTTCCGTTAAACACAGACAATAAGCACTTGTTGGATGTAGTGCGCATTTCACTGAGATATAACCAGGCGCAATCTTCATAAAGGGGGGCTGATGGTTACTGTATGGCTTAATAATTGCTAATACTTAGCTGATTACTGGCAAATAATTGCTACCTTTGCGTCCGCTTTTGAATTACTGACAGAGATTTATATGAACGACAACAGAGATTCGCTGGATTTCGGGACGACGCGTGTGTCACACCTGTTCCGCAAATTGTTTTTCCCAACACTGCTTGGACTCATATCATCCGTACTTCTCAATCTTGCCGACGGTATTTTCGTGGGTCATGGTATTGGCAGTAACGGTTTGGCTGCAATCAACATTGCAGCACCGCTGTTTCAGATTTCCACTGGCATTGCACTGATGTTTGGCAGTGGAGTGAGTGTGGTAGCTGCCGTACATCTGAGCAAAGGCAATGTGAAGGCTGCCAACATCAACATCACACAAGCCTTCACTGTGGGCATGCTGCTGATGACGATGGTAATCATTGCCATCAACATTTTTCCGCATCTGACTGCAGAACTGTTTGGCGGCAACGATTTCTTGTATCCTCTCGTGTATGACTACATATTGGGTGTAAGCCCATGTCTGTTGTTCATTGTCATCAACATCGTTGGACTCTTTGCCATACGGCTGGACGGCTCGCCCAACTTTGCAATGGCGGTGAACACTGTAAGTGCGCTGATCAACATATTCCTCGACTGGCTTTTTGTGTTTCCACTGCATTGGGGAATCTTCGGCGCTGCAGTTGCCACTTCCATCGCATCGGGAGTGGGCAGTCTGATGGTGGCATGGTACTTCATCAGACGGAGCAGGCAACTGAGCCTCTATCGTCCGAAATTCTCATCCACAGCCATACGCCTCACCATGCGCAACTGCAGTTATATGCTACGGCTTGGTTTCCCGACCTTCATTGCCGAAACTGCCATCAGCTGCATGATGATAACTGGCAACTTCATGTTCATGCGCTATCTGCACAAGGACGGAGTGGCAGCCTTCTCCGTGGCATGCTATCTCTTCCCGATGATTTTCATGTTCGGCAATGCCATCGCACAGTCGTCGCTGCCCATTGTGAGCTACAACTACGGACTGGGCAAGAGAGACCGCATACGCACCGCGCTGCATATATCAGCCGGACTGGCTGTGGTGCTCGGCATATTGATGAGTCTGGCAGGGTTCCTCTATACTCCGCAAATCGTGGACCTTTTCATCGGCACACCGTCTCCGTCGAGGACAATCGGTGTGGCAGGAATTCCACTGTTCATGCTCACATGCCTGCCGTTTACCATGAACGTAGTGTTGATTGGTTACCTGCAGAGTCTGGAGCAATACAAACCTGCAACAGTGTTCATGCTGCTGCGCGGCTTCATCTTAATCATCCCATGCTTCATACTTATGCCCATGATGTTTGGCACGGAAGGGCTTTGGCTGGCTGAACCACTGTCGGAAACCCTCACTGCGGCGCTACTCCTTATATATATGGTAGCAAAGTCAAATAAAAAGGGATAAAAACCTACAGAGGTGATTTTCTGAACCAGCAATAAGGACGGCTGATACGGAAAAATCATTCTCATAAGGCAAAAGTAGGTTTCGGGAGATGAAATATTATGATTGAAGGTGCAATTATATCAGTTCTTATGCTTATCTTTGCCATGTAAATGAAGATTTCGCTTGTCTTGACGGCAGCACAAGAGCAAGAAGGAAGTCGGACAAAGCTCAACAGTGGGCAATGACTTGCTACATAAGGAGCAGAACAAACAAAATTAACAAGCTGCAGACTAAAGACATATAGACATGACGATTTATCCAAAACTCATAACGGACGCACTATCCACAGTGCGCTATCCAGGTACAGGGAAAAACCTGGTGGAGGCTGAAATGATTGAAGACGACTTGCGTATTGACGGCATGGACGTGTCGTTCTCCATCATATTTCCAAAGAACCCGGACCCATTCAGCAAGTCGGTGGTGAAAGCTGCCGAAACAGCAATAAAGACATTCGTAAGTCAGGACGTGAATGTTACAGTGAAAACCAAATTCAATGTGGCAGAACAAAGCAAGAACGAAGAACCGCCAGTTCTGCCGGGAGTGAAGCACATCATCGCGGTGTCATCGGGCAAAGGCGGTGTTGGCAAGTCAACCGTTGCAGCCAACCTGGCAATAGGACTGGCAAAGATGGGTTATCGGGTCGGACTGCTCGACACCGACATCTTCGGTCCATCCATTCCAAAGATGTTCCAAGTGGAGGATGAACGTCCGTATGCCACAAACGTGGACGGCAAGGACTTGATTGAACCCATAGAGAAATACGGAGTGAAACTGCTGTCAATCGGATTCTTCGTCAATCCCGACCAAGCCACTCTCTGGAGAGGAGCCATGGCATGCAATGCGCTCAAGCAACTGATAACTGAAGCCAACTGGGGCAACCTTGACTATTTCGTGATGGACACCCCTCCTGGTACAAGCGACATCCATCTTACCCTTATCCAGACATTGCACATGACTGGCGCAATCATTGTCAGTACACCACAGCAGGTGGCTCTTGCCGATGCACGGAAGGGAATCAACATGTATATGAACGAGAAGGTGAATGTGCCAATCCTCGGACTGGTAGAGAATATGGCATGGTTCACACCGGCAGAACTGCCCGACAACAAATACTACATATTCGGCAAGGAAGGATGCAAGAAACTGGCTGAAGAACTGAATGTACCATTGCTCGCACAGATTCCGCTTATCCAAAGTATCTGTGAAGATGAGGACAAGGGAGTTCCTCCAGTCATGCAGCCAGCAAGTACGGAAGGAATTGCATTCATGAGCCTCGCAGCACGAATTGTCAGAGAAGTGGACAAGAGGGAAATGGCAAAGTAGGTGTCTACAAACAAAAGAAGTTGAAACCACGATGTTCCGTTACTATTCAAAGGCAGACAGAAGGGCTATCATACTTTTAACGGTTGTAGCCTTTATGTGTATATTGGGAGTGGTCTTGTTCGGCAACAATTCCGGACAAGACAACAAACGGAACGAGGCAAACGGACGTGACACAACCATCAATGAGGCACGGCAGACTGCCCGGCAAGGAACAAGGGGACAGGATGGAATATCGGACAAGGGAAGTGAGGCAGAAGATTCAAATGATGCAAGCAAAACCGTAGACACGTTCGACCCCAACACTGCAGACTCAATGACACTGCTTGCCTTGGGTTTGAAACCCTGGCAAGTGAAGTCGTTCCTGCGCTACAGAAATGCAGGTGCCGTCTTCAGAAATCCAATGGACATCACCCGTGTTTACTGTCTCGAAGATGAAGATATCGACATGTTGCTGCCCAAGATACGCATAGCGGACAAATACAAGCATAGAAGGACCAAATATCCCATCAAGAAACAAGGAGGCTGGAATAACGAGGAACCAAGTGAAAGGCAGCAATCAACTGCGAGTGCCGACAGACGGACAGAAGCAGACAAAAGCACATATCACTCGAACAAGTTCACCTCGCCGACTAAAGTAGACGTGAACACCGCTGACACTACCCTACTGAAACGGATTCCTGGCATCGGCTCCAACATAGCACGATGGATTGTGCAAAGACGAGAGAAACTGGGAGGTTTTTATTCAATAGAACAACTAACCGAAGTAAAGCACGTTTCGGAAGAAATGTTGGAGTGGTTTGAACTGTCGACTGAAGTGCAGCCTCGCAATCTCAGTAAAATGACATTCAGACAGATGGCTGCACATCCATACATAGGATATGAAAAGGCAAAGGCAATATCCAACTACACACGGATTTATGGTCCATTCAAGGATAGCGAAGCTCTGAAGTCATCCAACATATTCACAGAGGAGGAACTGTCGCGGCTTCTGCCCTATTTGGAGTTCTGAGATATTTGCAGTACTCTTGCATAGGATTGATTTGCCCAAGAGAGTAGAGTTATCATCTGAATTTATTTGTCAAGAGGATTTATACATGAATTTATACATAAAGGAGAGTTATGAGAAAGGATTTGGAAATGAGAGTTGACAAAGCTGTCGACTACTTCATGCAAGGATATGGCTGTTGTCAGAGTGTGGTAGCAGCTTTTGCAGACTTATACAATTTGGACGAAGAAACAGCAAAGAGAATTGCTGCAGGATTTGGAGGAGGAGTAGGACGCATGAGGATGATGTGTGGTGCGGTGTCGGGCATCGTAATACTTGTCGGACTTGACTGCGGCCAGACTGAAGGAAGCGACCGTGAAGGAAAATCCAATTGCTACAAAGTGGTGCAAGAGTTGTTGGCTCAATCCAAAGAACAGAATGGTTCGCTCATCTGTGCAGAAATACTTGGACTGAACGGACACGACAAGGCTGCATCCAGTTATGTGGCATCGGAAAGGACTGCCGAATACTACAAGAAACGTCCCTGTGTTGCAAAAGTAGAAAGTGCCGCCCGCATCTTTGCCCAGTATCTGGAGAACAAAGAACAATAAACTTGGGAGAACAAGTAGCAACAGTCGGCTATACATTCAGATAGCTTTTGCCATGCCTTACAAGGATAAAAACGGCTGGTTCTATAAATTTCATTTTGTTGTTGTCCTCTCGTCTTTATGGGAAATCTCTTTATGGAGTTGAATCCCAATGACGGGGAAAGGCATAAACCTGGAATTTTTAGAACCAGCCATATTTTATACAATGTGACTGACAAGCCTTCAGTGGACTATAAGTCATCAATCAATAACAAGTCATCAATCAATATCAAGTCTTCAATCAATAACAAGTCTTCAATCAATAACAAGTCATCAATCAATAACAAGTCATCAATCAATAACAAGTCATCAATCAATATCAAGTCATCAATCAATGATTAGCCTTAGTTGTTCACGTACTTCTTGTACTTGGCTTCATTGGTCTTGTCACTGAGTGCGTGATAGCATCTGTAGAGCTGTTCGCCCCAAAGAGAGCTGTCGCCCGACTCACATTCCTCCGCTTTCTTGTAGCAAGGGATAGCTTGGTTCAAGTAGCCTTTGCAAGTGTCAATCTTGTTGCGGTTCTCCATTGCAAGCTGGTAGTAGCATGTTCCGAGTGAGCACCAAGCACGTCCGTAGGTTGGGTCGATTTCTGTCAGTTTCTTGAACATGTCGACTGCCTCTGTGTATTTCTTGTCGTTGAACGTAAGCAATGCTTTTGTCTCGACTGGGAACACCTCTTTTGGATATTTGGCTGCCATCTTGTCGCACATTGCCTTTGCTTCATCAACCTTCTTGGTTCTCACATATTCCTGAATCAGAAGTTTTGGGAACTGAGTATCCTCGTAGTGGTCGATGGCATAGCGGCAGTATTTCTCCCAGTTGGTCATGTCACCATGAGACTTGTAGGTGTTCATGAGTTCCACGCAAGCATAGTTGCCGTAGTTCTTGGTTTCGAGCACTTTCTCATACCATGAGAGGTACTGCAGTGTGTCCTCGTAGGTTTTTGCCTGACCTTTCAGTGCCATACCGTAGTAGAGGTAAGCATTGTACTTCAGTGAGTCGCTCTTTTCAAGGTCGAATTCCTTGAAGAGTGGGTTGCTGAATGTTTCAAGATAAGCATCAAGGTAGCCCATTGCTTCTGTCGGATGTGAGTTGAGCATGGCGTAGCCTGCTGACAGCATCTGCATACGGAGTGGAGCTGCCTCGTTCTGAGCTTCCTTGTGGGCAGTCTTGTAAGCGTCCTCTTTCATCGGGAGCTTGCCATTTTCATTAGGAGTAATCAAGCACTTCTCGTATGTTTCCCAATATGACAGAATGTCCTTCATACCGTTGAAATAAGCAAGAGAGTCCAAGTTTCCGCCGGCTTGTCCATCGTTGTAGACCTTTACAGTCAGGACATTTCTGATTTTGGCGGCAACTTTCCATGTGTCATAGTAATCGACTGACTTCTCATTCACCATACATTTCTGTATGTCTTCCCAGGCGCTGGCAACTTTCTTGTAGTCGATACCGTTCTTGTTGTTGCTGCTGCATGCCTCGGTAAGTTTTGAGTTTGCATCAATTACTGCATACTTTTGTGCGAATGCTGCTGAACCTGCAACGAGCATAGCACAGACAAACATTACTTTCTTCATAATTACACCTTTTTATTAAGTTAATAATTCAAGACTATTCGTTTGTTGGTTCTTCGTTTTCGTCTTTCACATCCTCATCGGATGAAACTTCGTCGGCTGAGCCTTCATTGTCAACGGGTTCGTCGGCTGACTCTTCGTCTGTCGGAACTTCGTCACGATAGGTGAGGTTGGTCTGTCCGTCGGCATCTGGCAGAATCTCAAGCTGGTCGTCGCCTTCCTCTTCTTCGTGCTCAACCTTGCATACGCTTGAAATCACGTCGTTGCGTTTCTTGAGGTTGATGAGGCTCACTCCCTGGGTGTTGCGTCCCTGCAGGCGGATTGTGCTGAGAGCAAGGCGTATTGCCACTCCGCTCTTGTTGATGATCATCAAGTCGTTGTCGTCGGTCACTGATTCAATAGCAATAAGCTTGCCAGTTTTCTCGGTGATGTTGAGTGTCTTCACTCCCTTTCCGTTTCGGTTGGTGATGCGGTATTCGAAGATTGAGCTTCGCTTTCCGAATCCTTTCTCGCTGACTACGAGTACTGAAGGTATATTCGGGTCGTTGGCCACATCTTCTTCTGTCAATTCTCCGGTCATTCCTTCTGGCTTGTGAATCACAATCATGCCTACCACTTCGTCTTGTCCGTCGTCGTCGAGTTTGATGGCATGTACTCCGGTTGCGCCACGTCCCATCACACGTACTGTGTTCTCTATGAAGCGGATGGCGCGTCCGTTGCGGTTGGCTATCAGCACTTCATCGGTGCCACTGGTCAACAGCACTTCCTTCACCATATCGTTGTCGTTGAGGCTGATGGCGATGATTCCGTTTGAACGCGGACGTGAATAGTTGGCGAGTGCTGTCTTCTTCACGATTCCCAGTTTTGTACAGAAGAGCAGGTTGTGGCTTTCCACAAATTCGGTGTCGTTGAAGTTCTTTATGCAGATGAAGGCTGTTGCCTTGTCGTCGGATTCTATGTTGAGCATGTTCTGCACTGCACGTCCCTTGAAGGTCTTGCCGCCTTCAGGGATGTCGTACACTTTCATCCAATAGCAACGTCCCTTCTGTGTGAAGAACAGCATGGTGTTGTGTCCGGTAGCCGGATAGATGTGCTCGATGAAGTCGGCCTCGCGTGCGCTGCCGCCTTTGCTGCCCACTCCTCCGCGTGCCTGGGTGCGGAATTCTGCCAGTGGTGTGCGCTTGATGTAGCCGAGGTGTGAAATTGTGACTACGCATGCGTCGTCGGCATAGAAGTCTTCGGGATTGAAGTTCTGGCTGCCACGAGGGTCAATCACTGTCTTGCGCTCGTCGCCGAATTTCTCCTTCACTTCAATCAGGTCGTCTTTCATCACCTTCTTGCACAGCTCGGGGTCGTCGAGGATGGACTGCAGGTATTCGATGAGTTTCAGGAGGTCGGCATATTCTGCATGCAGTTTCTCCTGCTGCAGACCGGTGAGCTGGCTGAGTCGCATGTCGACCACGTACTTTGCCTGTGCCTCGTCGAATCCGAAGCGTTCCATGAGTCGGCTCTGTGCCTCCTGTGGGTTCTTTGATGATTTTATGATGTGAACCACTTCGTCGATATTGTCGCTGGCAACGATGAGTGCCTCGAGCAGGTGTGCCCTTTCCTCTGCCTTGCGCTTGTCGAACTTCGTGCGGCGGATGGTTACGTCGTGGCGGTGGTCAACGAATTCCTTGATACAATCCTTTAGGGTAAGGGTCTTCGGACGTTTTCTCACGATGGCGATGCAGTTCACGCTGAAGCTACTCTGCAGTTCTGTCTGCTTGTAGAGCTTGTTGAGAACTACGTTTGCGTTGGCATCGTGCTTCAGGTCGATGACGATACGCATTCCTTCGCGGTCGGACTCGTCGTTGATGTTGCTTATGCCGTCAATCTTTTTCTCTGTTACGAGTTCGGCAATGCGCTTGATGAGTTCCGACTTGTTCACGTTGTAAGGTATCTCATTTACAACGATTTTCTGACGTTGTCCGTCGGTCTCGAATTCTGTTTTCGAGCGGATGACGATGCGTCCTCTTCCGGTTTCGTAGGCTTCCTTGATTCCGTCCACACCACAGATGATGCCGCCTGTCGGGAAATCTGGACCTTTGATGTAGTGCATCAGTCCTTCTACGTCGATGTCGGGGTTGTCGATGTAAGCCACGCAACCGTCAATCACCTCGCCCAAGTTGTGGGTCGGGATGTTTGTAGCCATACCCACGGCAATACCCGTTGCACCGTTCACCAGGAGGTTCGGGATTCGGGTGGAAAGCACGGTTGGCTCAGTGCTTGAGTCGTCGTATGTAGGCTGGAAATCAACAGTTTCCTTATAGAGGTCGTCCATCATTGCCTCACCAATCTTGGTGAGTCGTGCCTCGGTGTAACGCATTGCTGCTGCACCGTCGCCGTCCACCGAACCGAAGTTTCCTTGTCCGTCGACCAGTGTGTAGCGCATTGCCCATGGCTGTGCCAGTCGCACCAGCGCTCCGTAGACTGAGGAGTCGCCGTGTGGGTGGTACTTTCCGAGCACGTCTCCCACGATACGTGCACTCTTCTTTGTTGGTTTGTCTGCAGTGATGCCCTGTTCCATCATATCGAAAAGGATACGGCGGTGAACAGGCTTGAATCCGTCTCTCACATCAGGAAGAGCACGAGACACTATTACCGACATTGAATAGTCGATATAAGATGACTTCATGGTCTCATTGATGTCAACCTTTATAATCCTGTCTTGATTTAATTCCATTTATTCTTTCTCTTTTCGTCTTATAGTTTTTTCTCTCCAGATAAGGCCGAATTTATTCCCCAGTCAGGAAAAACTTTTTTCCCAGTCAGGAAAATAATTTTCTCTAGGCAGGGAAATATTTCGCCCTATTTTAGCTCTACAAAGTTACGAATAATCCATGGCACACAAAAATTTTAAACGACAAAATTTCAGTCCCGTCCCAAATTAAGCTCAAATAAGCCCCGTTTTTGAATTTGGAGGTAGCAATCGGGGGTTCACCGACCAAACATGTCAAATCCCGTAGAGCGCAAATTTGCGAGCAAAGTCCACCGTTAGAGATTTTCCTTGCCACTGATGAAGCCGCCATTCACCATGCCTCATGAAGGAAACACACGTCCTTTCGTCCGCCCCATTTACACCTTATTATATATATAGGCTTTGCATCCGGACCAGTCCGGCAAAATTCATGGCTCCGGCTGAAAGTTTAACTCGATTTAATTTGGTCAATCAAATAAGTTTACTTAACTTTGTCCCAACATTGGACTAAGACCAACTCACAGACTAATTAAGACATCAACTATATGAGAAAATTACTACTGACACTTGCCCTGGCACTGACAGCAACATTTGCCCTGGCACAGAAAGGAACGTTCGAGGCAGGAAAAGGCTCGTTCATGCTCAACGGCAAGCCCTTCGTGGTGAAAGCAGCGGAAATCCACTACCCACGCATCCCGCGCCCCTACTGGGAACACCGCATCAAGATGTGCAAGGCATTGGGAATGAACACCGTGTGCATCTACATCTTTTGGAACATCCACGAGCAGAAAGAAGGTGAGTTCGACTTCACCGGCAACAACGACATTGCCGAGTTCTGCCGCCTGGCAAAGAAAAACGGAATGTACGTCATCGTGCGCCCCGGCCCCTACGTGTGCGCCGAATGGGAAATGGGCGGACTGCCCTGGTGGCTTCTGAAGAAGAAAGACATCAAACTGCGTGAGCAAGACCCATACTTCATGGAGCGAGTCGACAAGTTCGAAGAGAAAGTGGCTGAGCAACTCGCACCGCTCACCATACAGAACGGCGGCCCGATAATCATGGTACAGGTTGAGAACGAATACGGAAGCTACGGCGAAGACAAAGCCTACGTCAGCGCCATCCGCGACATCGTGCGCAAACACTTCGGACAGAAAATATCACTTTTCCAGTGCGACTGGGCAAGCAACTTCGAGAAGAACGGACTCGACGACATGATCTGGACAATGAACTTCGGCACCGGCGCCAACATCCAAGACCAGTTCCGCCGACTCAAGCAACTGCGCCCCGACTCGCCACTCATGTGCTCGGAGTTCTGGAGCGGATGGTTCGACAAATGGGGAGGCAAACACGAGACACGCAGCGCCAAGGACATGGTGAGCGGACTCAAGGAGATGCTCGACAACAACATCTCGTTCTCGCTCTACATGACCCACGGAGGCACATCCTTCGGACACTGGGCAGGAGCCAACTCACCCGGCTTCGCTCCCGACGTCACCAGCTACGACTACGATGCGCCAATCAACGAATACGGACGTGCGACAGAGAAATACTGGGAACTGCGCACCATGCTGCAGGACTTCTCCGACAAGAAACTGCCAAACCCGCCGGCCGACATCGCCACCGTCAGCATCCCCGAATTCGAAGTAAGCGAATACTCGTCAATGTGGGACCTCGACGGAGTTGAGTCGCAAAAGACCGAGGAACTCAAGACTATGGAAGAGTTCGACCAAGGATGGGGAAGCATGATCTACACCACCGAAATCCCTGAGTTCGACAAGCCAGCCAAACTCCACATAGAGAACGGACACGACTACATCCAAGTGTTCATCGGCAACAAATACATAGGCAAAATCGACCGCCGCATGGGCGAGAAAGACATTGTCCTCCCGTCACAAACCACAAAGCAAACCCTCCATCTCGTAGTCGAAGCCATGGGACGAATCAACTTCGGCAGAGCAATCAAGGACTTCAAAGGCATTGTGGGCGATGCAGAGATGACAATCGAGCTGGCAGGCAACCAGTTCACAGCCTCACTCAAGAACTGGAACACCCATCTCTTGCCCGACACCTACGAATTCTATAAAGGAAGGAAATACACAGTCCGAAACGTGGCAGACAAGACAAACCGCCAGCCAGGCTACTTCAAGGCAACATTCAACGTGAAGAAACCAGGCGACACCTTCATCGACATGTCCACATGGGGAAAAGGACTCGTCTACGTCAACGGACACGCACTCGGACGCTTCTGGGAAATCGGACCACAGCAGGCACTCTACTGTCCCGGATGCTGGCTGAAGAAAGGAAAGAACGAAATCCTCATCTTCGACATCATCGGACCAACAGCACAGAAAGTTTCCGGGCTCGACCATCCAATCATCGACAAACTGCAGAACGAAGAACCGCCAATCCATCGCAAGGACGGACAGACAATCAACCTCAGCGGCGAAACACCAATCGCAACCGGTTCGTTCGCAGCAGGCAACGGTTGGCAGACAGTCAGCTTCAGCAAACCAGTGAAAGCACGCTACGTATGTCTCGAAGCCCTCAATGCATTCGACGGAAAAGAATATGCATGCATCGCCGAGCTCTACATCAAAGACGAGAAAGGCGAGCGCCTGTCGCGCGAACCATGGAAAGTGGCATATGCCGACAATGAAGACATAAAGACCGGCAACAAGGCAGCCGACAAAATCTACGACCTTCAGGAAAGCACCTACTGGTCAACCGAATGCGGCGTCAACTTCCCACATACCGTCGTCATCGACCTTGGCAAGGAATACACCATCACAGCCCTCGACTATCTCCCACGCATGGAAAGCAGTGTGCCAGGAGGCATCAAGGACTACAAAATCTACACCAAGACAACCGATTTCAGCTATTGATAAGACTGAGCAAGGAGATTGACGAAACAGACTTTAGTGATTGACGAAACGAACGGCTATCAACGATGGACACGACGTTTGCCAGCAGTGACAATGTCATTTGTCAGCAAAGACAAAGACATCTGTCAGCAAAGACAAAGACACTTGCCAGCAGTGACAAAAGCATCTGTCAGCAGAGACAAAGTCATCTGCCTACAATGGAAATGACATCTACTTGCAATAGAACTGGCATCCGCCGACAATGGCAAAGCCTCTGTTTACCACTGACAAGCTTTCCGTCAATCAATCACAAAATTGAATACAAAAACAAATCCGCAGCACTGAAAGGCGCTGCGGATTTATTGGTCAAAGCAGGAGTAAAGGCTCACCCTACCCCATCATTTCTCTTCCTTCTTTTTGTCCTCGTTCATTACGGATTTGGGCACAGCCGTCATTTCGCCAGTAATGAAGATGCGCGAGAGGTCATCCTTGCAGTTGGTGAACACCTGGATATACTTCTTGATCTTGCCAGGCAACTTTCCCTTACCGTTATATGTGACCTTGATTTCACCCGAACCGCCCGGACTGATGAAATCCTTCGGATATTCAGCAACAGTGCAACCGCACGAAGGGCGCACATAGTTGATTACCAACTTGGCATCGCCCACATTGGTGAATTTGAAAATGCAAACCCTCACAGGTTCATCCTGCGAGAAAGTTCCCATGTCCACCGACATCTTTTCAAATTTAATCACCGGATACTTCCTTGCTGCAGCCGGCATCATTGCAATGCAAGCCAGCACAACCATGATAGTTCTTATCAATCTCTGCATAACATTATTCCTCCATTTACAGATTCCTGTTTTACAATCAGACTGCAAAGATAAACCATTTCCGGATAAAGACCAAACCAAATCCCTAAAACTTTATTTGTCAGCGCACGAAACAGTCCCGAATGCAGTGAATTTATCGGACAAATCAAATTCATCCAGGGGAATGCGGAATTAAGAGTTGGAATAGAAGTCAGTGCTCTCAGAGTGAGTAGATGATGACATTCGAGCGCCAGATTACTTTGTAAGTTATCTCCACGTCTAAGGGAGAGTAATCAGGGGAGACATCCTCATAAATAATCGTCGCGCGTATACGTTCGAGCATCAGCTCGCAATGTATTTCAAGCCGCATGGTAGGAGTCAGCGCTCTCCGAGCGCATCGACATTGACGTTCGAGCATCAGCTCGCACTTCTTACAACGCACAAGCCTCGCTCGCTTTAACGCTCTCGGAGAGAGCTAGCTCCTAGCGCTGATGCTTTCATCAAGCGCTTGTGCTCCAATTGACGCTTCATGTTCCTCTGTCACATGGCCATGACACCCTCCACATGGCAACACAAAACCCACACCTTTTCCTTACATCTTATTATTACACATGCGCGCGAGGCAAATTATTACACATGCGCGCAAGGCAAACCTAGCTTTTGAATGCTCTTCCCTTCGGGATTGAATGGCAGAAAGAAGGAGAGCTCATGCAGTCCACTTTATGCTAAATCCTTTCACATTTCGCACACATTCACTCGCGAGTGCATATAATTATGTTAAAACATGGTGTTTCCATTGAGGAAAGAGCACCAAGTAATAATCTTTGTCGTAACTTTGCAGCCGCAAAAAATAAAAGCGGTATTTGAAACCGCACAAAGTTCAATAGTAGTAATAACATTATTAATTTAGACGTAAGAAACTATGAAAAAGATTTTTGCATTTGCTCTCGTAGCAATGATGACACTTGCTGCTAACGCACAGGTGTTCGTTGGAGGTTCACTCGGTTACCAGTCATCAAAACCAACAAAAGGTGCTGAGTCAGTAAACACATTCAAGTTCGCTCCTGAAGTTGGTTACAACCTCGACGAGAATTGGACAATCGGTCTTGCACTCGACTACACAAGCACTGACAACAGTGTAACAACAAACTCATCTTTCGGTGTAAGCGTTTACGGACGTTACAACTACTTTAAGACAGGTATCGCAACTCTCTTCGTTGAAGCAAACGCTGGTATCGAAGCATACAACCACGATGGTGGCAATGTTTTCCACATCGGTGTTCTTCCAGGAGTATCATTCGCAGTAACTGACAAGCTTTCTCTCGTAGCTAAGACAGGTGTTCTCGGTTACAAGAAGTACTCAAGCGAAGCAGGTGGCGGTTCATCATTCGGTGTTGGAGTTGACAACACAGACCTTTCACTCGGTCTCTTCTACAACTTCTAATCAGAACAAACAAAACCGAAATAAGTCGGGGCTGTGCACATGGTGCATGGTCCCGATTGCTTTATCTACGACCTGTACCTAAAAGCCACAAAGAACAGGACTCAGATTGAATGCAATAACCAGAACGCAGACTTTCCATAGCCAGTCACAACACGAACGAGCAAACTTCAAAAACAGCCAACCCAGACGAGTAATCTTCAGTACCAGCCATAACCTAAGCTTGTAAATTTCATAGTCAGCATTCAGCACCTTTCTTACTTTCCTTGCCTTCCCAGCCTTCATTGCCATCCTTGCCTTCCTTGCCTGAAAAACGCTGTCTCAAGCCATCCCAAGCACCCTATGTCTCAAATCTGATAGTGCATGAAACAATATATAAAGCATCGTCAGGGGAAAAACGGCTAACTTTGCAGACAAATTCAATTTCATTGCTATGCATATTCATAGAATTGTAGAATTACTAATAACTGATTGCTATATGAACAAGAAAACGACATTATTTGTCATCGCAACAGTCTTGAGTTTTGTCACAGCACAGGCTCAGGACGACTACAACACCGAACGTCTGTGGTACGACAAGCCGGCAAGCATCTGGCTCGAAGCACTCCCAATCGGCAACGGCAGACTGGGCGGCATGGTCTACGGCGGTACTCAGACCGACGAAATCCAGCTCAACGAAGATTCCTTCTGGAGCGGAGGACCACACAACAACAACAGCACAACGTCGAAAAGCAACCTGACCCGTGTGCGCAACCTCATCTTCAGCGGCAAGGAGTCCGATGCCGAAAGTCTCATCAACCAGACATTCATCAAGGGGCCCCACGGCATGAAGTACCTCACACTCGGCAGTCTGAAGATGACCCACAGCGGCATCACAGAGAGCAACGTGACCAACTACTACCGTGAGCTAGACCTCACCACAGCCCTTTCGAGCGTACGTTTCGACCACAACGGCCATCACTACAGCCGTACTACATTCGCATCCATGCCCGACAGCATCATCGTGATGCGACTCGAAGCCGACACCCTCAGTTCGTTCTCCATCGAGCACACCGTTCCATACACCGTAACATATTCAAAAGGTCAGAACGGCATCGCAGCCACCATCATCGGAGTGGAGCACGAAGGCGTTGCAGCCAAACTGAGAGCATCATTGCGCTACCAGGTGGACAGCGACGGAGAAGTGACCTACCTCACGGGCGGTAAAGTGCAGGTGAACAACTACACCTGGGCAGTGGTCTACATCTCGGCAGCCACCAACTATGTGAACTACAACAACGTGATGGGCAAGCAGGCAGCCAAGAGCCTGTCGTACATCAACAGTGCACGCCAGCACGACTATGCCGAAATGCTCAGCCGCCACATGGAAGCCTACCAGAAGCAGTACAGCCGGGTTCACCTCGACCTCCCGTCCATTCCAGCCTACTCAAAGCTCACCACCGACAAGCGCCTCGACAAGTTCTCAGGAAGCGCCGACTGGGGAATGGTAGCCCTGCTGTTCAACTACGGCCGCTATCTCCTCATCTCCTCATCCCAGGCAGGAGGCCAGCCAGCCAACCTCCAGGGTTTGTGGAACGACAAGAAAGACGCCCCTTGGGACTCCAAATACACCATCAACATCAATGCTGAGATGAACTACTGGCCATCCGAAGTGTGCAACCTCACCGAGACCAACGTACCGTTCTTCCAGATGATACGCGACCTCAGCGAGACCGGAGCCAAGACAGCACAGACCATGTACGGCTGCAACGGATGGGTAGCCCACCACAACACCGACCTGTGGCGAGTGGCCGGACCAGTCGACGGAGCCTTCTGGGGCATGTATCCCAATGGCGGAGCATGGCTTGCCACCCACCTGTGGCAGCACTATCTCTACACCGGCGACGTTGACTTCCTGCGCGAGTGGTATCCGGTCATCAAAGGCACAGCCGACTTCTATCTCGACTTCATGGTGCCCCATCCAGGCTACAACAACTGGCTCGTGGTAGCCCCGTCAGTAAGTCCCGAGCAAGGACCAGCCGGCAAGTCCACATCCATCACCGCCGGTTGCACCATGGACAACCAGATAGTGTTCGATGCCCTGTCCAACACACTCCGTGCAGCACAGATCCTCGGAGAAGACACCGCATACATCAAAACCCTCAAGTCCACCCTCGACCAGATTCCGCCAATGCAGATAGGCAGCCGCAAGCAACTGCAGGAGTGGCTCATCGATGCCGACGGCGACGACATGCACCACCGTCACATCTCCCATCTCTACGGACTCTTCCCGTCAAACCAGATATCGCCCTACAGCCACAACGAGCTCTTTGCAGCAGCCAAGCAGACACTCACCGACCGCGGTGATGCAGCCACCGGATGGAGCCTCGGATGGAAAATATGCTTCTGGGCACGCATGCTCGACGGCAACCACACCCTCACCATCCTCAAGAACATGCTCAAGCTCCTTCCCGACGAGAACTCCACAAGCCAGTATCCCGACGGACGCACCTTCCCCAACCTCTTCGATGCACACCCGCCATTCCAGATTGACGGCAACTTCGGAGCGACAGCAGGTATAGCCGAGATGCTCCTTCAGAGCCACGACGGAGCCATACATCTCCTTCCCGCACTCCCCACAAGCTGGAAGAAAGGAAGCGTGTCAGGACTCAAGTCGCGCGGAGGATTCGAAGTCGACATGGAGTGGAGCAGCAATGCTCTTCAGAAAGTCACCCTGCGGTCCACCATCGGCGGCGTAGCCCGCATCCGTTCCTATGTAGAGCTTGAAGGCGAAGGACTCCAGCCAGCCACAGGCGACTGCCCCAACCCGCTCTATGCACCCGCAGAAATCAAAGAGCCACTCCTCTCCGCAAGCCTCACAGCCAAACCCAAGGCACTTTTGAAGAAAGTGTATGAATACGACGTACAAACAGTCAGCGGAGGCGAATACACCTTCTACAAGAAAGGCTCAATGGTAGGCATCGACTTCCAGTGCGAAGACCAGGCAGCCGGTTCCACCTACTACGACCTCCAGGGACGCGTAACAACCAAAGACGCCAAAGGCATCGTCATCGAGAAACATACAGAAAACGGAAAGACCACATACAGCAAAGTACTCAAACATTAAAACACCCCAATATGAAAAGAACATTGTTCACCATGCTTGCCATGGGCATCACACTGATGCTCCAGGCAGCAAAATTCAACGAGATAGTCACCATCACCGTAGGCGACGAGACCCGTGAATACTGGCTCTACGTGCCAAACAAAGCCACCGACAACTCGCCACTCGTCATCTCCCTCCACGGAGCAGGCGGACACGACACCGACAAGAGTCCCTTCCGCACCGACGTAGCCGACAAGGCAGGATGCATCGTGGCATATCCCCAGGGCAAGATGACAGCCTTCCCCGGACTGGGCGGAATGCAGACCTACGGCTGGAGCGCCTATGGCGAGACTAACTTCGACACCGAGTTTCTCCTCGCAGTCATCGAAGACATAGCATCCAAGTACTCCGTCGACCGCCAGCGCATCTACTGCTGCGGATTCTCCAACGGAGGCATGATGACCTACGTCATGGCACACAACTACAGCAACGTCTTTGCAGCCTTCGCATCCATCAGCGGCTACCCCATCAACGAGTTCCATCTCCACCACACCGGATGGCGTCCAGTGCCCTTCCTCCACATCCACGGCAAAGCCGACGACTTCGTGAAGTATTCACTCGTAGGCAACATCATCGACGATATGGTGGCACGCAACGGAGCCAACCCAGTGCCCAAGCAGACCACCAAGAGCGGCAAGTACACCAAGAGCGTCTATGCAGCAGCCGACAACAGCTTCCCTGTCATCTTCTACGAGATCGACGACATGGGGCACAGCGACTACACCGCCAACACCGAAGTCAACAGCTCCGCACAGACCATGTGGAACTTCTTCAAGCAGTACACCCTCTCCACACCGTGCGACACCACCCTCAAGTGGAGTCCCCGCATCGAGGAAGAAGGCTTCCAGCCCACCGACCACGGCTTCGTCATCAACAAAGGCAACACACTCCTCCGCTTCGGAGGCGACCAGAAGACCGATGCCAACCAAAACGTCTACCGTTCACTCCAGCTCACCACCGGATACTACCGGCTTCAGTTCCGTGCCACCGGAACCGATGGCACACAGATGACAGTGATGCTCCGCAAGCTCACCGGCAAGAAGCAGAGCGTGCTGCGCGAGACCGTAGAGTCAGGCAAAGCCATCTCCCTTCCGTTCAGTGTCACCGACGGCTGGGGCGAATACCAGCTCAGCATCCTGCGCAAGTCCCAGGGCGCAACCATCACCATCGACTGCCTCCAGCTCCGCAGCATCAGCGAGAAAGAATGGCTTAATCGCGACACAGTCCCCCTCGGCATCAACACCATCACCGACGATGTCCTCGAAGCCAACAACCTCTCAGCATCAGCCAACTCACCCATCTACAACCTCCAGGGCGAGTGCATCAGCTCCACTTCCGATTGGTCACTCCTTCCCCAAGGCATGTACATCGTAGGGAAACAAAAGATAATGAAGAAGTAACAGAGAAAAGTCGAAGAGGCATCCACCTCTCCCCACATATCCAAAATGACCGCAAGCCCATCAGCAAGCGGTCATTTTTGTTTGCAAGAAAGTAACAACGCAACACCAATACATACTTGACTCTTATGAGACAGCAAAAATGCTTTGGGTTTTGGGTGTTAGGTTTTGTGTTACCATGCGGATGGGAGCGCTGAACTGTGCGATTAGAAGCCAGTGTTCTCCGAGCGCGTGGACGATGACGTTCGAGCACAGCTCGCAATGTATTTCAAGCCGCATGGTAGGAGTCAGCCGTCTCCGACGGCTCTAACTTTGCGGGTGTATGCGACGCAGTCG
>CAVISR010000025.1:6198-33685 GCA_963645405.1 Acutalibacteraceae bacterium | reverse complement strand
TCGCTTTAACGCTCTCGGAGAGAGCTAGCTCCTATTACAATGCACTCGACAACGCTCGCATATATTACAACTCACAAACCCACGTTCGCTTTAACGCTCTCGGAGAGAGCTAGCTCCTATTGCAATGCACTCGAACTTCGCTCGCAAATGTTTTACAACGCACAAGCCTACGCTCGCTTTAACGCTCTCGGAGAGAGCTAGCTCCTATTACAATGCACTCGACAATGCTCGCATATATTACTACGCACAAACCCGCGTTCGCTTTAACGCTCTCGGAGAGAGCTGGCTCCTATTACAATGTGCACTCGACAATGCTCGCATATATTACAACGCACGAGCCCGCATTCGCTTTAACGCTCTCGGAGAGAGCTAGCTCCTATTTCGATACACTCTAGCAACGCTCGCAATGTTTTGCAACGCACAGATTCCTGCGCTCGCTTTAACGCTCTCGCAGAGAGCTAGCTTCTATTGCAGCTCTTGTCATGCACAATGCAGCGGATTTATTCCGAAAAAACATATACTAAAACAAGATTTCATGGCAGGAACTTGTGGCTAATATATTTTATTTGTATCTTTCTATTCCGAAAAGTATGCATAAGTGTAAGAAATTCGGAGTGGGCTATGATTATAAAACGTGACTATTATTTGTGCAACAAAGAGAAATGATTACCTTTGCACCCGGAAACGAAACAATACGGCCGTATGGACGGGAACTTTGGCAGGAACAGTATTATAACAAGGTATCAGTGTATTATGATAAGGTGTCAGTGTGTTTTGGCATTGTTTGCCTACAGCATGTGGGCTGCAGCCGACGTGGTGATAAACGAGATACAGGTGGCAAACATCGACCAATATATCGACCCGTCGTATAACTACGGCAGTTGGATTGAACTTTACAACACTGGCGAGGAAAGTGTTTCGCTGAGCGGAATGGTAATCATCCACACGGATTCGGAAGGCGAAAGCGAGAGTTATACCCTGACAAGTTCAAACGGGAAGGTGTCGGCACATGGATACGCCTGCCTGTGGTTTGACCACAACAGCAAGGACGGATTCTACGGCAGCGGAGCCTCAACGCAGATTCCGTTCAAGTTGGATGCCGACGGAGGACAAATCAAACTGACGGACTCCAACAAAAGAACGGTGGACACAGTGGATTACCCGTCTGCCATTGCACGTGCCTCATACGCACGCACCACTGATGGCGGAACAGTGTGGAGAATGACATCAGAACCTTCGCCCAAAGCCACGAACACCAACTCTGCCTTTGCCGATGTGCAGATGGAAGGACCGCATGTGGACACCGGCAGCACTCTGTTCACTGACGTCATCACTTTCAATGTGTCAATCCCGACAGATGCCACCTTATACTATACGATGAACGGAGCAGCACCAACGGTGGAGAGCGACAAAGTAACAAACGGTGGACATTTCACCGTGACCAACACCACTGTCTACCGGTTCATGCTGGCAAAAGAAGGCATGCTCAACAGCAATGTTGTGACACGCACGTTCATCAAGAACGACAAGGGTTACTACCTGCCAGTGGTGTGCGTGAACACTCACCCCGACAATTTCTTCGACGACAAAATCGGACTCTACGTGGTGGGGACCAACGGCAGGACTGGCAACAACAAGTCCACTCCATGCAACCAGAACATGGACTGGGAGCGGCCGGTGAGCATCGAACTTCTGAAATCCGAGGACGGAGAGTATGTATCCAAGTTGAACCAAGAGGGGGTGTTCTCCCTGTTCGGAGGATGGACCCGCTTCAACAAAGGCGATGACTTCTGGCAATACAAGACTTCATTCAAGTTGAAAGCCGAGAAAGCCTATGCAGGCATCAACTATTTCCCATACGCCGTGTTCGACAGCAAGCCCTACATCAAACTGAAAACCATGTTGGTACGCAACGGAGGACAGGACCAGTATGCCCGCATGTGGGACGCAACCATACAGGAGATTCTGCGGAAGAGCGGTGTATGCCTCGACCTGCAAGCCTACCAGCCCAGCCACGTGTTCCTCAACGGGAAATACCTCGGGATGTTCAACCTGCGTGAGGCAAGCAACAAACAATTTGCCTACAGCAACTACGGCATCGACACCGACGAGATTGACCAATGGGAGAACGACATAACGCTGAAGGCAGGAACGCTGGACCGCATCAACAAATGGCAGACACTGAGCAGCAACCTCGCAGCCGCACCCGGCGACACTGCCATCTGGAACGACATTACAGCCATTCTCGATATCGACGAATACTGCACCTACATGGCGATGGAACTCTATACAGGCAATGCCGACTGGATCCGCACAGGACTGAAGAACGTGAAGGGATTCAATGCACAGACCGATGACGGCAAAATCCATTTCGTGGTGTACGACCTCGACGGATGCTTTGGCAACACTAACAATACATTGGAAATCAATACCATGAAAACAGCCTCGGGCAAACTCTGCAGGATATTCCGCAACATGCTGAAGTACGAACCGTTCAGGAAACAGTTCATCGATGCCTACTGTCTGATGGGAGGAAGCGTGTTTGTAATCGACCAATGCGAGGCAATCATCGATTCAGTCACCACAATGATTACCCCTGCCCTTGCGATTGAAGGAGAGAACTATAACACGACTGTGAAAGCCACGAAACTGCGCAACTGCATTGCCGACAGAGACGGACGCTACAACACGGCAATGAGCAATCTGAAGTCTTTGCTGTCGATAAAAGACGAGCAATACGATGTGAAGATTTCTGCCAACACCGACGGATGCAGACTTCTGCTCAACGGGCAGGAGATTCCATACAACAAGTTCGACGGCACACTCTTCGGCAGCATTTCACTCAAGGCGCTGTCGGATGACAATCATGACTTCACTGGCTGGGCTGTAAACGGCGAGACAATATGTACGGACCGCATATTCCATTTTGAGGACTATGCCTCCGTTGCCAGCGGCATTCACACAGTACAGGCAATGTTCACGGAGAAGGCGGACGATACATCCACACATCCGGTATGCATCAATGAGATAAGCGCGAAGAATGACATCTATATCAGCGACTACATGAAGAAGAGCGACTGGATAGAGCTCTACAACACCACAGACGAGGACATCGACCTGGCTGGCATGTGGCTTAGCGACGACCGCTCAAACCTGCAGAAGTCTCAAATCACTTCCAGTCTGTCGACCATCATTCCTGCCCATGGTCACAGAATCGTTTGGTGTGACAAGCAGAACGGAATCAACCAGCTTCATGCATCATTCAAACTGAGCAACGACGACCAGTCGTTCATCAGCATATCGGCATCCGACTGTTCATGGACCGACAGTCTGGTTTACAGCAGTCAGGCACGCTGGCAGACATTCGGCAGATATCCCGACGGGAGCAACAACACCTCGCTTTTCGACCGCATCACCATCGGGCAGGACAACAAAATCAATACCACAACCCAACTGGTGCGTACTGATGACAATGGCAATGCCAATCCGATACACGGAATCAAGGAAGACGTGAAAGAAGGAAACCTCGTGGAAGTGAGGTACTACAACCTGCGCGGGCAACGCATAAAGAACCCTGCAGGCGAGCTGATCGTAATCCAGAGAGAATATTACGACAACGGAACCTGCAGGGCGAGGAAACTTCTTTCTAATCAATAATCAACCCGTAGACTTTCAATTTGACTTGGCAGTCAGTATCAAGCCATTTTCATCGTACTCAAGCGGCATCACCTTGAGGCTGCGAAGCCAAGTGGTGTCGTTTGAAGGCACGCAGTCATGATGGAACAAATACCATTTGCCCTGGTATTCAACGATGCAATGATGGGTTGTCCATCCGACAACCGGCTCGAGTATCACTCCTTTATAAGTGAACGGTCCGTAAGGATTGTCGCCCACAGCATAGCAAAGCAGATGGGTGTCGCCAGTAGAGTAACTGAAGTAGTACTTGCCGTTGTACTTGTGCATCCAACTGGCTTCGAAGAAACGGTGGGGGTCGTCTGCCTTCAACGGATTGCCTGCCTCATCAACCACCAGCACTGGCTTTGGCTCCTCGGCAAACTGCAGGCAGTCGTCGGTGAGACGTGCCACACGACTTGGGATTGGGTCCTCCTTGCCCGACGGCAAGTATTCGTCCTTCAGTGCCTTGTTGTCCTTATACCACTGGAGTTGTCCTCCCCAGATGCCTCCGAAATAAACGTAGACTTGTCCGTCGTCATCCTTGAACACGGCTGGGTCGATGGAATAAGAACCACGGATTGGGTCGGGCTGAGCCTTGAACGGACCTTCGGGACGGTCGGCAACGGCTACACCGAGATGGAACACACCGTTCTTGTCCTTGCAGGAGAAAATCAGACAGTACTTTCCGTTCTTCTCCACCACATCATTGTCCCACATCTGTCGTCCTGCCCAAGGTACATCGGGAAGGTCGAGGATGACTCCGTGGTCAGTGACCTCACCGGTCATCGGGTCGCCGTCGATTGACAACACGTGATAGTCCTTCATCTGGAAGTGTCCGCCGTCATCATCGAAGGCAGCGCCTGAGTCCCAGTCGTGGGAAGGATAGATGTAAATCTTGCCGTTGAAGACATGTGCCGACGGGTCGGCCATATAATCCTGTGGAAATAAATACCTTGCTTTCATACTTGTATGTTTTTTTATTCTTGTTATTCGCTTTGATTATTCTTGCATTGCGCTTTGATCAGTTCTCGTTATCGTTCAATTATTTCTTGTTGCGTGCCTCGATTTCCTTGTTTATATTGTCGATGACTTCATCAGAGAGCTCATACTTGGATATTATGAACATAGCGAGCACAAGCAACATTGCCGGGATGACGCACACCAACCAACGGATGCCTTCCTGCGCAAGTGGGGTCTGCTGTTCGAGGTCGTTCATGAAATATGCTCCGGCTGCATTGCCCACCGACATCATGGCGAAGGCTGTGATGAAGAAGAGGGCCACGATGCGGAGCGGACGGTTGTGGAAGAACTCTGTCCAGAGGTCGCTGACTTTCACGTTCTTCGTCTCGCTGTCGTCCATGACGACGCGCTCTTTAGTCTGAGTGAAACAGAAGACGAGGAGTGCGAAACCTACTAAGGCGTAGATGAGCATGGCGACAAACCATGCATTACTGTCTGTCGGGAGAGAGTTTGACTCTTGTGCTGCAGCTGCCTGATAGTCTGTCCATGCAAGCACAGCACCCGGCACTACGCCGCCCAGTGCCATACCGGCTTTATAGAATATACCAGTGAGGGCATTGACAATACCTGCGATGCGCTTGCCGGAGGTGTATTCTGCGTATGAGATGACTTCGGGTATGAGTGCCCACATATATCCCGTTGCCACGATGACACCAGTGGACTTGATAAACTGTGCGATATAGACGAGCGTGATATGGTCCTTCACTGGACCCATCTTGCTTATAAAGTAGAGCATTGCCATGCCGATGATGGCTACGGTGAGGAAGATGTAGAACATATTCTTCTTGCCCACTTTCTTCTTGATTGCCGGCACGAGTGGCATGAAGATGAATGACGGCAGCGAACCGAGTCCCATGAAGAGGGCTGTCTCTATCGGCAGGTCTTTCGCTGCTGCAAGGATTGCCACGATGATAGGCACACCAGCGGAGACGCAGAGTCCGCCGACATTCGCCATGAACATACGGACGGAGGTGAGGATGGTTATCTCGTCGGTGTCGCGTGTGAGTGACGAGTTGAGTGCTCCGTATGGTACATTTATCAATGTATAGAGCATCGACAAGCCTACGTAAGTGACGTATGCGTAGATGAGTTTTGCTGTGTCTGTCTGTCCTTCCATACCATTCCAGAAGCAGAGGATGGCAAGGACGGTGAGCGGCAGACCGGCAAGCACGAGGTAGGAGCGGTATTTACCCCAACGTGGGTTGTGCTTGTCGACGTAGGTGCCAACGAGTGGGTCCCAGAGTACATCGACGAGGCGTACCACGAGGAACATGGTGGCTGCTACACCTGGATCGAGCCCATAGATATCTGTGTAGAAGAACAGCAGATACATGGAGATGGTCTGATAAATAAGGTTCTGTGCCAGGTCGCCCGAACCGAAGCCTATGCGCTGCAACCAGTTCAGATGGTAGAAGCCATTCTGCTGGTTTGTCGTTATATTTTCACTCATTTCTGTTGATTATTTGTTTTTGTTCTTTATGTCCTTGATTGCTTGTTCTTTATATTCTTGACAATTATGTCATCGCTTATTCCTTAAGACTTCATTTGTTCTTCAAGTCCTTGCCTATTGTCCCGGCAGCAAAACGTCCCATTGCCTCATAGCCATGGGGATTGAGATGGAGCCAGTCGTCGGAATATTCCTTCTGCAACTGCTCGTGGTCATCGGGATTTCTCACAAGTTCATCGAAGTCGATGATTCCCTCGAACCCTTCGGCTGAGCGTATCCAGCGGTTCACTGCCGTGCGCGCCTTTTCGTGCGAAGGACTGAAGTAGTCGTGTCCTTTCGTTGGGGTGATGGTAGCGACATACACGCGGATACCTTTCCCATGGGCATAAGCCACAATCTCCTTGTATGCCTCGATAAGCCGTTCGGCAAGTTTGTCCGGGTCTTGTCGGCTTGAGCCTATGTCGTTCGTTCCCTCATATATAATAAGGTGTGTTATTCCCTTGTGGAAAGAGAGCTCATCCTTGTATCTGCGCATCAAAGGTTGGCTGATGCCGCCTTCCAGCACACTGTTGCCTCCTATTCCGAGGTTCACCACTCCGCAACCGTCGGGCAAATGCTCTGCCATGCGGTCGGTCCAGCGGTTCTGCAGGTTGGTGGTCGAACCGCGCCCGTCGGTAATGCTGTTTCCCAGCACTGCGATGACATTTGCCTTGGCTTTCACTTCGAGCGAGAGGATGTTGTACCAGTGGTCCACCTTCTCAGCCGTCTCGAACTTATCCTTCGGTCCCACCATTCCTTTGGCAATGTATGACGTAGTGCGCGAGCCTCTGTGCGACGTTGCATGCTCGGGCACATTAGCGCCATAAGCAACGGTGATTGCAATCCTTGCGCAGCGCTTCACCTTGAACTTTACGACATCCGACGTGACGTTGCCCTTTGCCGGGATGGTGACATTGCGCTTGCCCCCGAAAGTGACATACTTGGCAGAGGAAGTAACGATGTTGTCCGATTCTCCTGCCTCTGCGAGATACACGGCTTCGATTTCCACCGGTTCATCGCTGTGGAAATTACTCAGGCTCAAACGCACACGCTTGCCTTCAAGTGATGCATGTATGATTTGCCTCACTGTAGTGTTTGCCAACGACATCTTCGGCATATCACCAGGACCGGTGTACTCGGGAGAAGTGCCCCATGTAGCCGACCATCCGTTGCCAGTCTGTGCATGGAGGGCAAAGGCTGATACGAGAAACATGAATGCTGCAATTATTGATTTCATTTCGAAGTATAGTTATTTACAACGCAAAGTTAGTATAAAAAAGAATGTACCCAACACTCTGCATGGCTTAAATTCCGACATTGTTACATTCATGCAAACTATTGTTACATCCATATAAACCCGCAGAAGCAACATCATCTAATTTTGCAGCATGAACAAGATACAGACATTTACATTGGTTTTGCTGCTCGTGACACTGAGTGTCACCTGCCATGCGAACAACGGCCACACACTGTGGCTGGGGGATTTCATGCAGATGAATCCAACGGAACTAAAATCTTACTGGGAAGGGAAATCCTACTCATTCACCATCGACCCTTCACTGACAGCAGATGCGTTCTCAATCAAGGGGAAGGCAGTGGCAGGAGGAAGTCGCACAGGACTGATTTATGCCTGCTACGAACTGGCACGCCAGCAGATGACCGGCACCATGCACGACACCAAGAGTGAGCCGACCTTCCGCCTGCGTATAATCAACCATTGGGACAATCTCGACGGCACCATCGAGCGCGGATATGCCGGGCTCAGCATCTTCTGGCATACGGGAATGGCTCAGCAGCCGTGGGCAGACCGCATTGCCGAATATGCAAGGGCAAACGCATCCATCGGCATCAACGGCACGGTGCTCAACAATGTGAATGCCAATGCCAAGATACTTACATCCGAATATCTCGACACCGTAAGAGTGATTGCCGATATCCTGCGCCCCTACGGAATAAAGGTTTATTTGTCGGTCAACTTCGCTTCGCCTGAGGCGCTTGGCAGCACAAAGACTGCCGACCCGCTGGATGCCGATGTCATAAAGTGGTGGAAGAAGAAAGTGAAAGCCATCTACCGTTCCATCCCTGATTTCGGAGGTTTTCTCGTGAAGGCAAATTCCGAAGGACAGGCAGGTCCGTTCGACTACGGGCGTACCCATGCCGACGGAGCCAACATGCTGGCAGATGCACTTAAGCCTTTCGGAGGAATTGTCATGTGGCGCAGTTTCGTGTATGGTGCACGCCACAAGAATGAGGACCGCGTGAAGCAGGCTGTATCGGAGTTCAAGGATTTGGACGGGCAGTTCCGCAGCAACGTGATTCTGCAGAGCAAGAACGGACCGCTCGACTTTCAGCCGCGCGAGCCCTATGCACCTATCTTCGACAACATGAACCATACCACCCAGATGGCTGAACTGCAGATAACGCAGGAATACACAGGGCAGTCAAAGCACCTCGTCTATCTCACCCCGATGTGGTCGGAGTTCTTCTCGTTCGTCCAGCCCAACCGCCTTTCCGGCATTGCCGGAGTGAGCAATGTGGGCGATGCGGCCAATTGGTGCGGACATCCATTCTCGCAAGCCAACTGGTATGCCTTCGGACGCTTGGCTTGGAACCCGTTGCTCGACTCACGCAGCATTGCTGCCGAGTGGCTGGACCAAACCTTTGCAGAAAGTGAATCGGAGGATTTCAGAAATGCAGTGCTTGCCATGATGGAGCAGTCGAGGGAGACATGCGTGGACTACATGATGCCGATGGGACTTCATCATATCTTCAAGTTCGACCATCACTATGGTCCCGAACCCGACGGATTCAAGGCTGAATACCCCATAGAATGGTGTCCGGTGTACTACCACAAGGCAGACTCCACCGGTATCGGGTTCAACCGAAGTTCTACCGGCACTGGAGCGGTGAAGCAATATCGTGAGCCTTACTGTTCCATCTACGACGACATCACGACTTGTCCCGAGGAATATCTTCTGTGGTTCCACCACGTTGCATGGGACTATCGCATGAAGAACGGCCGCACGCTGTGGCAGAACCTTTGCGCGCACTATAATAAAGGAGTGGACGAGGTGGCAGCATACAGAGGCACATGGAATCTCATGCGTCCGTTGTTTGAAAAGCACAATGACGTGGATCGCTGGGAAGAGGTGAAGACTTTGCTCGACGGGCAGTACGACAACGCTTGTGAATGGCGCGACACTTGCCTCAAATATTTCCAGGGATTCCAACGATAGTCAAGTCTCATGCGTCCAGTTGTATAGGCTCATGCGTCCGGTTGTATAGGCTCATGCGTCCGGTTGTATAAGCTCTTACGTCCGGTAGTCAAGGCCTGTCCATCAAGGTTCTGTCCTTCGTTAGTCAAGAGCTTTCCTTTTGCTAATTCTCTCCTTCCACGGGCAGTGCCTCATCGTGTGAGTTTTCGTCCTTGGTGGCTTCGCCGTTCTTGTCTTCGCTGCCGTCCTTTGGTTTGTCGGCATTGTCAGCATCGTATTCCTTCAGAGTGGTGCCATAAGTGGTTCTGAGCACCTTGAATTCAGTGCGTCGGTTGATGGCGTTGCATATTTCCTGCTGGTCGTCCTTCAGTTTGAGGATGAATGCCTCGGTGAGCGTGTCGCCCTCGTTGAGGAAATCATAAGTGTCGGCAAGGCGTTTCCTCACCACCTTCGGCCGTTCCTCTCCATATCCCACTGCCGTCAGACGGTCAGCCTTCACTCCGTGGGCAATCAGATAGTTCACCACCGACTCAGCCCTTCGCTGTGCCAACCGCTTGTTGTATTCGTTGTTGCCCTTGTAGTCGCAGTGTGATGCCAGTTCGATGGTGATGTTCGGGTTCTCGTTCATCATGATTACCAGACTGTCGAGTGCAGTGGTAGAAGCCTCGGTGAGTGAAGCCTTGTCGAACTCATAGAAGATATTGTCGATGAGCACCGGGATGTTGATTGGCGGCAGCGGGAACTGTAGCGTATATTCCTCGCTCTCCTGCGACTGCGCCACCTTGATTTCCTGCTTCACATTGAGATAGCCCTTACATGTGCCGAGCATCACGTACGATACTCCGGGGGTAAGCACCTTCTGGAACGAGCCGTCGCCCTTCACACTCAGTTTCTCGTTCGTGCCGTCGTCGCCTATCACATAGACCAGTCCTTCGGGCAGTTCATATCCGTCCTTCTCGTACACCCATCCGGTCACTACCTGCACAATCTCAGGCAGTTCGAAACTGTAGATATTGTCGAGTCCACGGCTGTTGTCGCCACGGCTCGAAGAGAAGTAACCGCGGTTGTACACACCCTCAAACGTCATGCCGAAGTCATCCGCACTCGAGTTGAGCGGATACTGTTGGTTTTCCACAATCCAGCCCTTGATGCTGTCGGGGGTAGCCTTGAAGATGTCGAGTCCGCCCATTCCGGGATGTCCGTCGGACGAGAAATAGAGGTCGCCGTTCGGACGGAACGAAGGGAACAGTTCGTTGCCTGCTGTGTTGATAGGCCTTCCAAGATTCTCCACTCCACCGAATCCGTCCTTCACGATTCGTGTCCGCCAGATGTCGTAGCCTCCTTCGCCTCCGGGCATGTCGCTCACGAAATAGAGCCATTCGCCGTCGGGGCTCACTGCTGGATGGGCAAACGACGAAAGTGTGTCCTTGCTTATCTCACACTTGGTGGGTTTCGCCCATGAAGCATCCGAGCGAGCCGACTGGAATATCTCTGCATAACGCGGATATGAAGGGTCGGAACTGCAGCGGGTGAAATACATTGTCTTGCCGTCGGGCGACAGACAACTTACTCCCTCGTCATATTCAGTGTTGATTTCCGATTCAATCTCCTCGGGCTGTTTCCATTTCTTGTTCTCGTCCTTCCTGGCAATAAACATATCAGCATTCTTCACGCCCGTGATTCCGCTCAAGTCATCGCCTGTAGCATTCCTGCGGGTGGAGGTGAAGAGGAGTTGGTCGCTTTCCTCGCCAATGAACATCGGCGAGAAGTCCGAGCGGTTGGAATTGAAGATGGCAGCCTTGCTCACCTTGTAGAGGTTGGGATTGGCTTTCCACTCGGGAGCGAGTTCGCATGACAGAAGCCCCGAACGCGCCATTTCGTTGCCCGGGTCCTTTGCCAAATACTGGGTGAAACTCTCCTTGGCGCCCTTGTAGTTCGCCATTTTCAGTTGCTGCATGCCGAGGATGAGCAACGCTGTGGAATCAGGGTAGTGGTACCTCACAGCAGTCTGCAACGACTGCACAGCCCTTTGCGGACTGTTTATCCTGCGATAACAGTCGCCTATGCGGAACGATCGGTCAGCCCTTTTCTCCTTGTCCTTAGCAGGAGTCCGCTGGTAGGACTTCTTATAGTACTGTGCAGCCATGTAGTACTCGCCCAGTGCAAAATGCTGGTTGCCTTTCTTCAGATAGATATTCTCGTTGCTGCAGGAAAGCACCACCACAAAGCACCAAGCCAATACGGCTGCGTTGCGAATTCTTCTCATAATATCATTAAAACGGACAACTTCTCGCTTTATTGCCTTGAGGCTGTAGGAATTCATGACATAAAACAAGCACCGCATCATGGTAAATCTATGATGCGGTGCAGTTGGTTTATTTGTTCCTTGGCAATTGTGCCTTGGCTTTCTCTTGGCAATTATGCCTTGGCTTTTACTTGAATTCTGCCTTTGAGGTTTTATGCCTCTTCGTTGGCGTCCTTTGGTTCCTCGGTTGTAGCTTTCTTGCGTGTAGTTCTGCGCTTCTTGGTCTCTTCCACTGGCTTCTCGATTTTCACTCCGGCAAGTTCCGGGTCAATGAGGATGCGTCCGCAGTATTCGCATACGATGATTTTCTTGCGCATGCGTACGTCCAATTGACGCTGTGGCGGTATCTGGGCAAAGCATCCTCCGCATGAGTTGCGCTGAACGTACACGATTCCGAGTCCGTTGCGGCTGCTCTTGCGTATGCGCTTGAATGCCTGGAGCAGACGTGGTTCGATGCAGAGTTCGAGGTTCTTTGCTTTCTCGCGCAGGCGTTCCTCTTCGTCCTTGGTGTCTGCCACGATTTCATCGAGTTCGTTTTTCTTGATTTCAAGGTCTTGCTTGAGTTCTTCAAGCTGCTGCTTGCTTGTCACCAGGAGTTCCTCTTTGTTCTTCTCTGCAGTCTGTGCCTCGCGTATGCGCTTCTCGCTCAGTTCGATTTCGAGTGTCTGGTACTCGATCTCCTTGTTGAGCGTGTCGTATTCGCGGTTGTTGCGTACATTGTCGAGCTGTTCCTTGAACTTTGCTATCTTGCTGCGTGACAGTTCGATGTTGCTCTTGTGCTGGTTGACATCGGAACGGAGGTTCTCGATTTCCTTCTGAGTGCGATCCATGCGTGTGTTGATTCCTTCCACTTCGTCTTCCAGGTCTTCCACTTCGAGTGGGAGCTCACCGCGGAGTGTGCGGATTTCGTCAATCTGAGAAAGGTAAGTCTGCAGCAGATAGAGGTTCTTCAGTTTGTCTTCTACTGAGAGTTCGCTTGGTGATAGTTTCTTCTTTGCCATCTTATTCTTGTTGCTTTAATGATTGTTCGTAATTTGTTTTAGTGATTATTCGTAATGTATTGGGTTCACACGCAGTTGTGTGGTGTGGATGGGCAGTGCAGGGTCTGCTGCAGTGATGATGTCGTGGAGGATTTCGGTCGTGTACTGTTCGCTTTCGTAGTGCCCGATTTCCAGCATGAGCACATCGTCTTCGTGTCCGAAGAACCGGTGATAGCCTATCTCGCCTGTGACGAACGCATCTGCCCCCATCTCTATGGCTTTGGGGATGAGGAATGCTCCTGCTCCTCCGCACAGTGCCACTTTCTGTATGGTTTCTCCGTGCCAGTCGTTATGGCGCACACATTCCACTCTGAATGTCTTCTTCACTTGCTGGATGAAGCCCTCTTTGCTGACGGGAGATGCCAGTGTTCCGATGAGGCCGCTGCCGCCGTCCTGTCCTGTCTTGGGTTCAAGCCACTGCAGGTCGCTGAGCCCGAGCCGTGATGCAATCTTGTGGTTCACTCCTCCCGGTGCATTGTCGAGGTTGGTGTGGGCAGCATAGAGCACGATGCCGTTCTTTATGGCTTTCATGATGATGCGCCCAATGTAGTCGTTGCCGGTGATGGATTTCACCGGATGAAAGAGCAGCGGATGATGGCTGACCACCATGTTGCAACCACGGACAATGGCTTCGTCCACCACTTCTTCCGTCACGTCTAAAGACAACAATACCCCTGTAGCATCTACATCCTCTGTCAGTCCAATCTGCAGTCCGGCATTGTCGAATCCGTCTTGCAGGGCCAGAGGTGCAAAGTCTTCAAGGGCACCTATTATTTCCCTAATCTTCATAATCAAGCGCAAAGTTACAAATTTATTTGATTGGTGAGGACTTCCCGGCTGTTGTTTCATCGATTTTTATGCTATTATTTAAGTTTTACGGCTCGAAATCCTTTGTTTCTGTACAAAATCCATATCTTTGCATCATGAATTCAATTGATTGTTGATGAAACGAATACTTGCTTTGATTGTTGCGCTGGGCATGTGGATGCATCTTTGTGCACAGACTGTTCCGGCTTATTTGGATGAAAGTCTGCCGGTTGACACTCGGATTGATGATGCTCTTTCCCGGATGACCCTGGAGGAGAAGGTGAGGATGTGCCATGCTGCAGGCAAGTTCTATTCGTGGGGCGTGCCCAGGCTGGGAATTCCCGGACTGTGGACATCGGACGGTCCGCATGGTGTGCGCTACGAGATGAACTGGGCAGACTGGGGTCACTCCAACTGGGAGATTGACTCCTGCACTGCTTTCCCGACCCTTACTTGCCTGGCTGCCACATGGAACGTGGACCTTGCTTATGAATACGGCAAGGCGCTTGGCGAGGAGGCTCGGTACAGAAACAAGAACGTGATGCTCGGTCCTGGCGTGAATATCTGCCGTATTCCGCTCAACGGCAGGAATTTCGAATATATGGGCGAGGACCCTTACCTCTCGTCAAGAATGTGCGTGCCATATATAAAAGGTGTGCAGTCGAACGGAGTGGCTAGTTGCGTGAAGCATTTCTGCCTCAACAATCAGGAGACCGACCGCTGGTCGGTGGATGTGGAGGTGAGCGAGCGTGCTTTGCGTGAAATCTATCTGCCTGCGTTCCATGCTGCGGTTACTGAGGCTGGAGTATGGAGCTTGATGGGGTCGTACAACAAGATTCGTGGGACGCATGGTTGCCACAACCACTACACTTTGGTTGATATCCTGAAGAGTGAGTGGAAGTTCAACGGTGTGGTCTTCTCCGACTGGGACGGTACGCACGACACCAGGGAGGCGGCACTGAACGGGCTGGACATCGAGATGGGGACATCAAAGCGACAGGACAAAGGCATCAAGGAGGCGGATTTCCGGTTCGACGAGAGCTATCTTGGCAACGACTATCTGAAAGGACTGAGTGACGGCACCTTCCCCATGTCGTCGGTCGACGATAAGGTGCGGCGTATTCTCCGCCTTATTTTCCGTACGGCAATGAATCATGGACATGGCTTCGGCAACCAGGATTTCGCGGCTCATTCCCGGGTGGTTAAGGCTGTGGGCTGTGAAGGGGCTGTGCTGTTGAAGAACGATGCTGTGGCAGGACAAAAACTGCTGCCTGTTGATGCATCCAAGTACGGGAAAATCCTTGTGGTGGGCGACAATGCAACGAGAATCCTCTCGCATGGCGGACAGTCGTCGGAGCTCAATCCGCAGCACGAGACTACGGTGCTGGCTGCCATGCGCCAGTGGTGTGGCAACAAGGTGACGTATGCCCAGGGCTATTCCACTGACAAGAACAAGGCAGAGACTCTGCGAAATGAGGCTGTGGCACAGGCAAAAGAAGCCGATATCATCGTCTATGTGGGCGGACTGAACAAAGAGGACCATCAGGACTGCGAAAACAGCGACCGCTTCGACATGAGTTTGCCTTACTCGCAAAACGAACTGATAAAGAGCTTGCTGGCGGTGAATCCGCGGGTTGTGTTCGTGATGATGAGCGGAAATCCAGTGGAACTGCCGCAGGTGAAGCAGATGCCGGCAATTCTCCATGCGTGGTATCTCGGCAGCGATGCCGGCGACATTGTGGTCAGTCTGCTGTCGGGCAAGAGCAATCCTTCCGGTAAATTGCCGTTTTCCTATCCGGTGCGTCTTGCCGACAATGGTGCCATATCGTTCGGCAAGGAGTCCTATCCGGGAGTGAATGGTAAGGTGACATACAAGGAGGATGTGCTTGTGGGCTATCGTTGGCACGACACGAAGAAAATTCCGGCACTTTTCCCGTTCGGACACGGACTGAGCTACACTGCGTTCAGGTATGGTAAACCTGTGCTTGAGGACCGTACGGTGAAGGTGAGCGTCACCAATACCGGAGATGCGGCAGGGAAAGAAGTGGTGCAGTTCTATGTTGGCGATGACAAGTCATCCGTATTGCGTCCGCTCAAGGAACTGAAACACTTTGAAAAAATCAGTCTGAAGCCGGGCGAGACAAAGATTGTGGAGTACACCATAGGTGATGCCGACCTGCAGTTCTATGATGAGCAGGCGCGTGCCTGGACGCTTGAACCCGGCTGGTTCACGGTCTTTGTGGGCAGTTCGAGCACCGACATCCGTGGACGTGTGAAGTTCAAGACGGAGTGAGGACGGATGAGGTGAGGTATTTAACATTTGCCCTTCTCTTTCTTCCTCTTCGTCTTCCATTGCCAATTACAATTGCAAATTCGGCTCTTTCGTCACAGTTATCCCATGGTTTTCCACTCAAAACCCCCGGTTCTCAATCAAAAACCACGTGAAATCCATATAGTCCAAATGTGTTAAAATGGCGAGGACTAGGGTTGAAACTCATGAAAACTATGCTCAAACCCACGAAAATAAGCTGTTTTTAGGGGTTAATTGTCATGAAAACGGGGCTTTGAGACTTGGTGATGATTCTTATCTGACTTTTATTAACATTCGCAATGTGTTGTGTATTAGTCTGATAGTGGATTGTATTAACATAGGTTTGCAAACGGCTGACAGATGACAGTTAGTTTTTCAAGTACCCTTGCTTTTCGTTGTGACCTTGTATAATACATTTAACCACTTATCTATTAATGCGTTATGCGTGAAAAAGAGAAGATGGCTCGGGATGCTAGGTACCTTTATTTTTAATTGTCGTACTGTCATTTGTCGTAAATCGGTCGATTGTCCTATGCATTCTAGTCTATTTTCTATTCGAATAAGTCTGTCCTATGCGGTATTTTGATGATATTCTCAATGTCTCTTTCCTGTGCCTTAATCAGCGCCTTTTGACCACGTTTTTTATCTCTGACCAGGAAAAATTTTTTCTCTGACTGGGAAAATAATTTTCTCTGACCAGGAGAATTTTTTCTCTGACTGGGAAATTTAAGCGGGTGTTTTGGGGACTCTTGTTTGCCTTGCTGGAGCGCACGAAAATCCTGGAATTTAACATTTCCCATTCTCATCGTGCATTCATGTTTTACGTTAGCCGTCCGGATGGGTGGACTGGAATTGTGCGAATAGGAGTCAGCAAAAGTGTTTTGGGTTTTGTGTTTTGGGTTTTGTGTTTTGGGTTTTGTGTTGGACTTCCGGATGGAGTTGGCAGGAACGCAAGCTGGAATAGGAGTCAGCGCTCTCCGAGCGCGTGGACGATAGCGTTCGAGCGCCAGCTCGCTAAGCATTCGAATCGTTCGAGCTTTGCTCGCTATGTAGGAGCCAGCTTTCTCCGAAAGCGTAGGCGATAACAATCGAGCATTAGCTCGCATTGTTTCCACGCACTTGTTTTACACCCCACAATCCCACGCTCGCTTTAACGCCCTCGGAGAGGGCTAGCTCCTATTCCAGCCCGCTTCCTCCGCATGGCAGGTTTCCTTGCATGTGCTTTCCTCAGATTCTTGCCACGTCTTTGATGTTCGGGATTTTCTTCAGGTCTTTGATGATGATCTGCACTTCCTTGGTGTCGTGGACATTGATGGAGAGTTTGCAGGTGAAGATGCCATCGTTGGTCTCTACTTCCAGCTTGCGTATGTTGGTGTTGAAGAGCTGGGAGATGACTTGGGTGATTTGGTTGAGTATGCCAATCTTGTCGACTCCGCTGAGCTCGATGTTGACGAGGAACGGTTTTTCTCCGCTTGTCTCCCATTGGGCGGCAAAAAGGCGGTTGCCTGAGTTGGCCTTCAACCGCAGTGCCACCGGACACTGGAGCTTGTGGACATGGAACACGTTGTCGGGGTCTTGGTAGACCATCACTGCATCGCCCGGGATGGGGTTGCAGCAGGTTTCGAGATGGAAAAGCGTGTTGATGTTGCTGTCGTTGAGAATGATTGGTTTCTTCTTGTCGAGCGTTGACAGGTCAACTGTCGGCGTGTCGTCGGTCTTGGCTGTGGTCTTCTTGCGCCGGAAGGCAAGCAGGCTTTTCCATGACTTGCTGGACTTGTTCTTTATGTATGCCACATCGTCGGAACCGAGTGTGAATTTCTTTTCGCCAATGGCGAGATAGAGGTCTTCGGTCTTGTCCACTGAGTGGAGCTTACAGAGTTTGTCGAGGTTAGGCGTGTCTTTGATGATGTCGTTCTTGGCAAAGAACTCGTCGAGCATCTTCTCTCCGTCCTTGCGCTGTGCACGTTCTTCCTTGCGTATGGCTGCAAGGATTTTGGCGCGAGCCTTGGCTGTGGTGGCGATATTGAGCCATTCGCGGTTGACCATCGACTTGCTGGAGGCGAGGATTTCCACCTGGTCGCCGCTCTTCAGCTTGTAGGTCATCGAAACGAGTTTGTGGTTCACCTTCGCTCCCATGCAGTGGGTTCCCACCACGGTGTGGATGGAGAAGGCGAAGTCGAGGGCAGTGGCTCCTGCCGGCAGTATGCGGATTTCTCCTTTGGGGGTGAAAACGAAGATTTCGGATGCATAGAGGTCGAGCTTGATGGTGTCGAGCAGGTCGATGGCATTCGGCTGCGGGTCGTCGAGTATGTCTTTGATGGTGAGAAGCCATTTGTCGAGCTCTGACTCGCTTTCTTCTTTTGTCTTTTCTCCCTCTTTGTATTTCCAGTGGGCTGCAAATCCGCGTTCTGCTATCTCGTCCATCTTCTGGCTGCGTATCTGCACTTCAATCCATTCGCCTTTGTTGCTCATGAGGGTGACGTGCAGTGCCTGGTAGCCGTTGGCTTTCGGATGACTCACCCAGTCGCGGAAACGGTCGGGATGGCTTGCATAGATTTGGGTGAGTGCCACATAGATGTTGAAGCACTCGTTCTTCTCGTCGATGCCGGGACGTGGCTCGAAGATGATGCGGACGGCAAGGATGTCGTAGACTTCCTCAAACGGCACGTGCTTGGTCTCGATCTTGTTCCAGATGGAGTAGGGCGACTTGATGCGTGCCTTGATTTCATACTTGATGCCCCATTGGTCGAGCTGTGTGCGTATGGGGGCTGTGAACTCGTCGAACACGGTGTTGCGCTCTTTCTCTGTGGCTTCCAGCTTCTTCACTATCGTGTTGTAGTCCTCCGGATGTTCGTACTGGAAGCAGAGGTTCTCGAGTTCGGTCTTGATGGCATTGAGCCCGAGCCGGTTCGCCAGTGGCGCATAGATGTAGAGTGTTTCGCCCGATATCTTGTAGCGCTTGTTTGGCGGTTGCGAACCGAGGGTGCGCATGTTGTGCAGACGGTCTGCCATCTTCACGAGTATCACGCGTATGTCCTCGTTCATCGTGAGCAGCAGTTTCTTGAAGTTCTCTGCCTGTGCCGATGCCTTGTCGCCAAACAGTCCTCCGGATATTTTCGTCAGTCCGTCGACAATCTGTGCTATCTTCGGACCGAACATGTTCTCGATGTCTTCTACGGTGTATTCGGTGTCTTCAACCACATCGTGCAGAAGGGCTGAGCAAATGGAAGTGGACCCCAGTCCAATCTCGGTACATACAATCTGTGCCACCGCAATGGGGTGCATGATATAAGGCTCGCCCGAAAGACGGCGCACGCCTTTGTGGGTGTGGCGGGCAAAGTTGAAAGCCTTGGTTATGATTTCAACTTTCTTCCTGTGTCTGGTGGCGAGGTATGAGTCGATGAGATGCTTGAATGCATCGTCAACCATCTTTGACTCCATCAATTCTTTGTTCTTTTCATCTTCCATAATTCACCGTGCTAAAAGTTCAAACTACACTGCACTCCGTACGACTGGCTTGCATAGGGATTGTGTGACTGCGACACTGCTGCAACTGAGTTGCGGTCCTGGATGATTGAGGGGCGTACCTTCATCGAGAGGTCCTTGCTTATGTCGAAGCTCGAGAGTTCGGCATCCACGTAGGCATCGATGATGGAGAGCGCATAGACACCGATCATGCAGAACATGCTGAGGTCGCGATAGCGCCGGTAGTAGTTCTTCTTGCGCCGAAACAAGTCCTGTATGCGTGTCAGGTTCGTACTTATGTCGTAGCCTTTCGGAATGAAGTTCTCGTAGCTGTTTGTGTTGGGGTCGCTGTCCATGATGTCGACGTATGCCTGGGAATAGTCGCGGTACATCATGTTGTTCCACGACAGGGCATAGACGCAGCCGAGGACGCCTCCGTAGATGAGCGGCAGTTTCCAGTATTTGCGGTTGTAGATTTGTCCGCCTCCGGGAAACACGATGGCAAGCCAAAGAGCTTTCTTGGGGTCGGGAACAAACTTTGCCTTGATGGCATTGGCGAGGGAATCTGCCGACGGAAGGGTTGTCAGATGGTTGAGTGCCGCAGAGCCGATGGCATCGATGTCCAGGGCAATGGCAGGCTGGTTGCCGTCCTCTTCTACAGGGTGGCTGTTGTCCTCTTCTGTCGGAACCGTAGATTCTGAGGAGATGGAGTCCTGCAGAATGTTGTCATTGATGTCGGACTTTGATGCTGTGGTGTCGTTGGTCTGCACCCGCTCCATCATCTCCCTTCTCAGCTGTGCCTTCGGCTTCTTGGCTGGGATGGAATCCTGTGCCAGGGCAGACATTGATGCAAACATCAGAAGCAACAGCATGCAACCAATCAGAGTTGCACGGCTTCCTGCCTTTCCCGACATACACCTTATTAATATATATAGATTCACAAACATTGAAGTATCTCGTCTGTCAATTTCGAATAATCGGCTTCCAGGTCTTCTGCCTCATGAATGAGGGTGTTGAACACCAGATTGCCATAGTTGTTTCTTATTTCATTTATGTTCGGTTGGCTCGACCGCAGACTTTGGAACACGTGTGTAATCACAAAGCCCAGGATGCGGAGCCTGTCGTTGAGTGCGGCACTCACTCTGCCAACCGTGTGCATCAGTTCTGCAATCCCTTCCTGACCGAAGTAGTGACACCTCACTGGAACCAATGCAGCATCGGCTGCCACAAGTGCATTCTCAGTAAGCAGACCCAACGATGAGGGTGTGTCGATGATGACAAAGTCATAATTGCCCTTCAGTGTCTGCAGACCTTTGTCGAGCAGATATTCACGCCTTTCGAGTCCTGTCATTGCCAATTCCAACTCAATCAAGTCTTTCCCCGCCGTGAGCAGGTCGAGATGCTCGTCTACATGGTTTATGGACTCTCCCAGTTTGCCGTCTGCATCCGTCAGATGCTTCACAAGTTGTCTGTCGGTGAAACCCAGCAGTTGGTCAGTGCCCGACAAAGGGTCGAAATCAACCAGCAACACCGACTTTCCTCGCTCAGACAATGTCTGCGCAATATGTCGGGAAGAGGTCGACTTTCCGACTCCTCCGTGTTGGTTCACTATTGCCAATACACTGCCCATACTCGAATTGCATAATTTGTTTAACCAGAGTCTTGTCTTGCTTGAATTCAGTCCGCTGCCAAGTGCCTGGATACCACTGCACTGTCTGCCGTTTTGCTCTGCTTGTCTTTTGCCTAGCCTTGGTTTGTGGCACGCATGGCTGGATTCGGACCGCAAAGTATGGCAAAGTTAGCAATAAATTCCGAGAAACTCACTCCTTACACTGCGATATTTTCTGAATAACTCGCCTTTATCTTGTTATGAAAGCTGCAGTTCATGTCAAGAATGTTGCAAATCATGCTCAGAATGCAGTTGCTCATGCTCAGATTCCTGCAGTTCATGCTGCTCATGCTCTTGTGCATCGGACAATGCTGGTTCGTCATCTGGTGTTTTCTCCAGGAAACTCTTCAGCTTGTCGTTCTCGCCAGCCACGATTACGGTGTCGCCTTGCTCCAGCGTAGTCTTTGGCTCGGGGTTCATGATGTAGTTTTCGCCACGCTTGATGCCCATGACGATGCATTGCGCCTTGTCGCGTATGTTCGACTCAAGGATGGTCTTGCCAATCAGCGGATTGCCCGCTTCAATGGTGAAGTGCTCGAGTGTCACGTATGGATGGTTGGCAGCAGTGTTGTCCACCACAATGCTCTTGTCAATCATGTTCTTGAACTTGTCAATCTGCTCGTCGGTTCCTGCCACCACAATCTGGTCGTTGGGAAAGACATGGTTGTTTCCTCCCGGGATATTGGTGAACACACCTCCACGTATGATTCTGACGATGCTCACTCCGGAGTTTTTCCTCACGTTGAGCTGGCTCAGTGTCTTGCCTGCAAAACTTGAGTCGGCAGGAATGATGAAGTCGGAGATATGTATATCGTAGGGCAGAAGGGAAGTCTCAAACCGCCTGCCGATAGGACGTTTCTTCTTCGCTGATTTCTCGCGTGCAGACAGGTTCTGGTTAAACCGCTCTTCCATACCTTTGGACTGACGGCTGACGAACCGTGAGAACATGATGAGAAAGCCAATCAGGATTGATATGCCGACAACCAAACCGGTGGTGATGGTGAAGATGCTTATGATTGCGTATGAAATGATGATGATACCGATGATGATGCGGACGAAGTTGAGCCCGAACAGCCACACTTTCTGTGAGTTGCCTGAGCTCCACAGCGATTTGGCTTCTGGTGTCATGCGGTATCTCGACATTATGTTGTAAATCAACGGTGAGGATATTGACAGCAGAATAAGCAGTGAGATGACGTTGACTATGATAAGTGCCACATCGTCGGACAACAGACCGTTGAACCATTCTGCCTTGGATGTGATGAACGGATGGATGTAGCGTGAGTGTGCGATGAAGATGAAGATGAGCACAGTGCCGGAGATGAGCATTATCGACAGGACTTTCTTCAGATAGTTGTGCATCATGCTGTCGGACACCACTGTGTTCCTGCGCTGTGAGTAGTTCTCGATAAACAGTTTTATCCCCGGGCTCAAGTGACTGTTGAGGAATTCCTCTGTAGGCTCAGCCAGTCGCATGATGAATGGCGTGAGGAAGGTGGTGATGACCGACACTGCCACGATGATGGGGTAGAGCGAGGAATCGGTCACTCCAGCCGACTGTCCGAAGTTGGCTATGATGAAGGCGAACTCTCCCACTTGTACCAGGCAGAAACCAGTCTGCAGACTGACTTTCAGTGATTGTCCGGAGAGAAGTGTGCCGAGTGATGCAAAGATGATTTGTCCTGCAATGACAGTGACGGTGATTATGATGATGGGCAGCCAGTACTGCAGCAGCAGTTCGGGATTGATCATCATGCCGACTGACACGAAGAAGATTGAACCGAACATGTTCTTGATAGGCAATACGAGCCGCTCAATATGTTCTGCTTCGATGGTCTCAGCCAGGATTGACCCCATGACGAAAGCTCCGAGGGCAGAACTGAAGCCCGCTCCCATTGCCAGCAACACCATGCCAAGACACAGTCCGATGGTGAAGATGGTGAGGGTTTCGTCGTTGAGTTGTTTGCGGAACTTCTTGAAGAAGGTTGGGATGATGGCAATGCCGATGACAAACCAAAGCACGAGGTAGGCAATGAGCTTGCCGACTTCCATAAGCATTTGTGTGCCTTCAAACTGCTTCTTCACAGCGATGGACGACAGCAGAACCATCAGCACTACTGCAAAGAGATCTTCCACGATGAGAATTCCGAAAGCTACCTTTGCAAACTTGTGGCTGCTCAGGTTCATGTCTTCAATGGCTTTGAACACGATGGTTGTGGACGACATGCACAACATCCCACCGAGAAACAGCGAGTTGATTTCGTCCCATCCCAGCAGTCTGCCAATGATGAATCCCACCGACATCATGCCCACCACAATGGTGCCGGCAGCAATGAGGGCAGTGCTGCCCATGCGCAGGAGTTTCTTGAAACTGAACTCCAGTCCCATGGAGAACAGCAGGAAGAGAACTCCAATCTCACCCCATGTGTCAACGCTTGATACATCGTTGATCCATGAGTGCCCAAACATGTAAGGTCCGGCTATCATACCGGCTACGATGTAGCCCAGTACCACCGGTTGCTTGAATAACTTGAACAGCAGACTGGTGATGCCTGCAGTGAGCATTATTATACAAAGATCGTATATCATGTCTCGTCGTTTATGTGATTGTCCGTCTAGTCAATTATATGTTGTTTGTCTCGTCAATTATATGTTGCTTGTCTCGTCAATTATTTGATTGTCAGTGTTGTCATCTATGTGGTTGTTCCAAAGATAGTATTGGGTTTCTTTTGCGCACACTCCCGACAGGAGCAACAGAGAAATGAGGTTTGGTATTGCCATGAAAGCATTCATCAGGTCGGCTATGCTCCACACCAGTCCGAGTCCCATGGTGGAACCGACAACCAGTAGCAGAACCCATACTACTCTGTAGCAGAATATTGTCTTTCTGCCTCCAAGATATTCTATTGCTCTTTCCGCATAGTAGCTCCATCCCAGAATGGTGGAGAATGCAAAGGTGATGATGCCGAAAGTGAGAATGGGCGTGCCTACGTACGGAATCATTCCAAATGCTTCTTTCGTGAGCATGCCTCCGTCTGACTGGTCGATGTTTGGGTATGCCAGAATGCTGGTCACTACCACGAGTCCGGTGATGGCACAGATGACCACTGTATCCCAGAATGTGCCGGTGGATGAAACCAAAGCCTGGCGCACCGGGTTCTTTGTCTGCGCTGCTGCTGCAACTATCGGTGCAGAACCCATACCAGACTCATTGGAGAAAAGTCCGCGGGCAATACCGTAGCGTGCTGCCATCATGATGACAGTGCCGGTGGCTCCGCCTCCAACTGCCTCGAACGAGAATGCATCGGTGACGATGAGCTGGATTGCATCCCACAAGTATGCGTGGTTGATGCAGAGAATGTAGATGCATCCCAGGACATAGAAGATTGCCATGAACGGAACAAGGCGTGTGCACCATTTGGCAATGCTCCTGATTCCGCCGATGATGACAAATCCGATGATTGTGGCAGTGACGAACCCTACTATGATTTTCATCAGTTGCGGGTCGCAGAAGTCCTGACATACAAGGCTTATATTCTCGGATATGGCGTTTGCCTGCACTGTGTTTCCAATGCCAAAGGCTGCAAGAGCAGTGAAGATGCAGAAGATGACAGCCAACCATTTCATGTGAAGTCCTCTTTCGAGGGCATACATCGGTCCGCCTTGCATCTTCCCGTGTTTGTTCCTAACCCTGTATTTTATTGCAAGCAAGCCTTCGCTGTATTTGGTGGCAATGCCAAACACACCGGTCAACCAGCACCAAAGCACTGCTCCCGGTCCTCCCAGGGAGATGGCAGTGGCAACACCGATGATGTTGCCTGTTCCGATTGTGGCTGCAAGTGATGTGGCAAGTGCACCAAACTGGCTTACGTCGCCTTCCGAATTCTTGTCCTTTGAAACGGAGAGCCGTATTCCCTTGAATATCTTTCTCTGAGGACATTTGAGCCGTATTGTAAGAAATATGTGGGTGCCCAGAAGCAGTATTATCATGGGCCACCCCCACATGAAGTCGTTTAAGTCCGCTATTAAGTTTTGGAATGTTTCAATCATTGTTGCGTCGTGTTGTGTTTAGGCTGTGTCGTGTTTAGTCTCTTTCTTCAGCCATTAAAGCTCTGCGTCTTTCAGCCTTTCTGCGTTTTCTGCCACAATCAGGTGGTCGATGCAGTCTTGTATGTTGCCGTCCATAAATGCCGCAAGATTATAGATGGTGTAGTTGATGCGGTGGTCGGTGATACGTCCTTGTGGATAGTTGTATGTTCTGATTTTTGCTGATCGGTCGCCTGTGCTGACCATAGTTTTTCTGCGGCTGGCAATATCGTCGATGTACTTCTGGTGTTCGCGGTCGTAGATGAATGTGCGCAGTCGCGCCAGCGCCCGTTCCTTGTTCTTCGGTTGGTCGCGGGTTTCGGTACATTCCACGAGTATTTCCTCCTCAACTCCTGTATTCGGATTCTTCCACATGTAGCGTGCTCTCACTCCGGATTCCACTTTGTTCACGTTCTGTCCTCCTGCACCTTGACTGCGGAATGTGTCCCATTTAACTGCACCTTCGTTGATTTCCACATCGAAAGGTTCTGCTTCGGGCAATACTGCCACAGTTGCTGCACTGGTGTGTACACGTCCCTGGGTCTCTGTTGCTGGCACACGCTGCACACGGTGAACGCCCGATTCGTACTTCAGTGTGCCGTAGACTCCTTCGCCTGTTATGTTGAAGATGATTTCCTTGTATCCGCCTGCTGCACCTTCAGTGAAACTGGAGACGGTCACTTTCCAGCCTTTCATTTCGCAATACTTGGTGTACATGCGGAACAGGTCGCCGGCAAACAGTGCTGCTTCATCTCCGCCAGTACCTCCGCGTATTTCCATCACTACGTTCTTCCCGTCCTCAGGGTCTGCAGGAACAAGCAACAGCTTGATTTTCTCTTCCAGCTCGGGAATGCGGTTCTCGGCATTTGCCAGTTCTTCGCGTGCCATCTCTTTCATCTCGGGGTCGTCTTCCGAGAAGAGCAGGGTACGTGCTTCGTCTGCATTCTGCATGCAAGTAATATATTCCTTGCGTGCATCCATCAGTTGCTTCAGGTCCTTGTATTCTTTGGTGAGCTTCACGTATCGTTTCTGGTCGGCAATCACGCTTGGGTCGGTGATGAGTGTGGATATTTCCTCAAATCGGCTTACGAGCGCCTCCAGCTTGTCGAGTATATTACTTTCTGCCATACTTTCTGTCAAATCAATTGGTACTTTGTGCCGTCAATCAGTACCTCGTCAAATAATTGGAACTCTGTGTAGTCAAAATCAATTAGTACTCGAAAACTCCGTATTCACTCTTGATGGTGAGGCTGCGTTTGCCTTCTTCTATGTGTCCTACAACTTGTGCATCGATGTTGAAGCTCTTGCTTATGTCGATTACCTGCTGTGCATCTTCCGGATTCAGATATACTTCCAGCCGATGTCCCATGTTGAACACTTTGTACATCTCTGCCCAGTCGGTTCCGCTCTGCTCGTGTATGGTGCGGAAGAGTGGCGGTATTGGGAACATATTGTCTTTCACTACCTTGCAGTTTTCTCCCACGAAGTGCAGAACTTTGGTCTGTGCTCCGCCTGTGCAGTGTACCATGCCGTGGATTTTCGCACGCATCTCGTCGAGAAGACGGCGTACGACCGGTGCATAGGTACGGGTAGGGGACAAGACGAGTTTGCCTGCATTGACTGGTGAACCTTCTACTGGGTCGGTGAGCATGTATTTGCCGCTGTACACCAGTTCTTCGGGAACTGCCTTGTCGTAGCTCTCCGGATATTTCTCTGCGAGATACTTGCAGAACACATCGTGGCGTGCAGACGTAAGTCCGTTGCTGCCCATTCCTCCGTTGTACTGCTTCTCGTAGGTTGCCTGTCCTGTGCTGCTCAGTCCTACGATTACGTCTCCCGGACGTATGTTGGCATTGTCAATCACGTCTTTCCTCTTCATGCGGCAAGTAACGGTCGAATCGACTATGATGGTGCGCACAAGGTCGCCCACATCGGCAGTCTCTCCGCCAGTGCCGTAGATTCCTATTCCCATTTCCCTCAGCTCTGCCATCAGTTCGTCGGTGCCGTTGATTATGGCTGAAATCACTTCGCCGGGGATGAGCATCTTGTTGCGTCCGATGGTTGAACTGACAAGGATATTGTCGACTGCACCAACGCACAGAAGGTCGTCGGTGTTCATGATGAGTGCGTCCTGTGCAATGCCTTTCCATACGGAGAGGTCACCGGTCTCCTTCCAGTACATGTAAGCCAGGCTGGACTTGGTGCCTGCACCGTCGGCATGCATTATGTTGCAGTATTCGGGGTCGCCGCCCAGAATGTCGGGAATGATTTTGCAGAATGCTTGCGGGAAGATTCCTTTGTCTATGTTCTTGATTGCGTTGTGAACGTCCTCTTTGGCTGCGCTCACACCTCGCATCATGTATCTTTGTTTTGAGTCAATCATAATTGTATGTAGTGTTTTGATAGTT
>CAVISR010000025.1:0-6175 GCA_963645405.1 Acutalibacteraceae bacterium | reverse complement strand
TCTGCTTATGTTTTGACAGTTGCCTGCTAGTATTTTGATGGTTGTCCGTTTATGTTTTGATGAATGCGAAGAACACGGCAGCTATGAGCAGGATGAATGCCACCAGATGGTTCCAGTGGAGCTGCTGTCCTTGCAGGCAGGTCATGACTATTCCCGTGAATACGGTGAGGGAAATGACCTCCTGTATCACTTTGAGCTGCATGATGGAGAACGGTCCACCGTTGATGTCCGATCCGATGTTGTTGGCTGGCACCATGAAGCAGTATTCGACTGATGCCACACACCACGACAGGAAAATGACAAGAGGCATCGACCAGTTGTCGGAGATGTGCCGCTGGCGCAGAATCAGGTTTCCGTACCATGCAAACGTCATGAATGTGTTTGAGCAAACGAGCAGCAATATAGTGAGAATCGCTTTCATTTTTTACTTGTCGGGGGTTATATCATCTGCAAAGTTAGTAAATAATTGGGAGTTATGGCTTGTAAGTATTGAATTTATTGCTAAATTTGCCGTAGAAAACAAATGAACTAGAAGATATTACTATGTTAAGAGTAGAAGAATTAAACGATCGATTGATTGATCTTGCGTTTGCTGAGGACATAGGTGATGGCGACCACACCACACTTTGTTGCATTCCGGCAGATGCAGTGAGCGAGTCAAAGCTTCTGATTAAGGAAGAAGGCATATTCGCTGGAGAGGAGATTGCAAAGCAAGTGTTTCACCGGTTCGACCCCACATTGCAGGTCGAGGTGTTTATCCATGACGGAGCTCACGTGAAACCGGGCGACATTGTCATGAGCGTGAAGGGAAAGATTCAGAGCCTGCTTCAGACAGAGCGGCTTATGCTCAACATCCTTCAGCGCATGAGCGGCATCGCAACCATGACCAACAAATACGTGAAGCGCATCGAGGGAACGAAAACCCGTATTCTCGATACGCGCAAGACCACTCCCGGCATGCGTATGCTCGAGAAGGCAGCAGTCAAGATTGGCGGAGGCACGAACCATCGCATCGGACTTTTCGACATGATTCTCCTCAAGGACAATCACATCGACTTTGCCGGAGGCATTGAAAATGCAATAACCCGTTGCCATGAATATCTGAAGGAGAAGGGCAAGGACTTGAAGATTGAGATTGAAGTGCGCGGTTTCGATGAACTGAATGAGGTGTTGCGTGTGGGCGGTGTCGACCGCATCATGCTCGACAATTTCACTCCTGAGCAAACTCGCAAGGCTGTGGACCTTATTGACGGACGCTACGAGACTGAATCTTCCGGCGGCATTACCTACGACACCATCCGTGACTATGCCGAATGTGGCGTCGACTTCATCTCTGTGGGTGCTCTGACCCATTCTGTCAAAGGACTCGACATGAGCTTCAAGGCAGCAGATTCAAGTAAACTGAAAATATAATACGGACATGAAGAAGACGATATTCAGCGTGATGCTTCTTTCCTGCGCAGTGCAGATCTTCGCCTGCACCAATCTGATTGTGGGAAAGAAAGCATCGGTGGACGGAAGTGTGATGGTGACATACAATGCCGATTCTTACGGCATGTATGGCAATATGTACCGTCATGTGGGCAGTAGTCATGCCAAGGGCGAGATGCGCAAGATTTACGACTGGGATACAAACAAGTATCTTGGCGAGATTCCCCAGGCAGAGAGAACGTACAATGTGGTCGGTCAGATGAACGAACTCCAAGTGAGCATCTGTGAAACTACGTTCGGCGGTAGAAGCGAACTGGTCGACCCTCAGGGAATAATCGACTATGGAAGCCTTATTTACATCGGTCTCGAGCGTTCCACTTCAGCCCGTGAAGCAATAAGGGTGATGACCGACTTGGTTGCAAAGTACGGTTATTGCAGTGAGGGCGAGACTTTCACCATTGCCGACAAGAACGAGGTGTGGGTGATGGAGATGGTAGGAATGGGACCTGGCTCAAAGAATGCAGCTTGGGTGGCAGTACGTGTGCCCGATGACTGCATCAGTGCGCATGCCAACCAAAGCCGCATAACCCGTTACTTCACCTTGTTCCCAAAGCAGGACGTATTATATAATAAGGATAATGTGAAGTTTGCGCGCAGCAAAGGTTTCTTTACGGGCAAGGACAGCGAGTTCAGTTTCCGCGATGCCTTCAATGCTCCCGATTTCAGTGGCATCCGCTTCTGCGATGCCCGTGTGTGGAGTTTCTTCAACAAGCACGTGGATGGAATGGACAAGTATTTGCCCTACATCAATGGCGAGAACATGAAGGACGAGATGCCGCTCTACGTAAAGCCTCGCCAGCTCGTTTCGCTCCAGCAGCTGAAGAACGACATGAGAGACCACTACGAGGGAACTCCTCTTGACATGACCAAGGACCTCGGTGCAGGAAGCTATGAGATGCCTTACCGCCCGAGTCCGCTTACGTTCAAGGTGGATGGCAAGGAATATTACAATGAGCGCCCGATAAGCACACAGCAGTCTGGCTTCACTTTCGTGGGTCAGATGCGCTCGTGGTTGCCCGATGCAGTAGGAGGAATCGTTTGGTGGGGCAATGACGATGCCAATATGGTGCCTTACACTCCGGTCTACTGCGGTGTGGCAGAGATTCCACAATGCTACGTTCGTGTGAAGGGCGTGCAGGACGATGTCACCTTCTCGTGGGAGTCAGCCTTCTGGTTGCAGAACGTGGTGAGCAATATGGTCTATCCTTATTACAATAAGATGTATCCGGACCTTCGCAAAGCCATCGACAAGCTCGAACAGCAGTATGTTGCTGAAGTGGAGAAGACTGATGCCGAGGCAAAGGCACTGGCAGAAAGCCAACCCAATGCAGTGGGGCGTTATCTCGCTTCCTACAGCAATGGTGCAGCCGACTTGATGATGCAAAGCTGGGACAAGCTCTACAAGTATCTTGTCGTGAAGCACAACGACATGGTGGTGAAGAAAGAGGCGGCAGACGGCTCGTTCCAGATGACAGAGCATGGATTTGCTGATTCACCTCTCCGTCCGGGCTATCCCGAGAAGTTCGGCAAACGGATTGTGGAGGAAACTGGCAACCGGTATTTGATGAAATAAGCGCTTGGTCTGCCGGCTTCATTCTGTTGTCGGCAGTCATACGCTCAGTTGTTGGCAATCATCCGTTCGGTTATTGATAACCGTACTCCCAATTGCCGGCAATCTTTCGGCTCGGGGAGATTGCCCGTGGAAAGATAACCTCTCTTGTGGTGTTGAATGTTTTTTGCTAATTTTGCAGCTGAAATAAAATGCCGCCAACTCCTTGTCATAACCCGTAACGAAGCGAGAATTATAGAAAAGAATGGGTGGGGTATGAGATAAGGGCTGTTCCTGTCAAAGAGTTTTAGGTCTCAGGGGAGATTGTCCGGGGAAAACAAAAAAACTGGCAAACGCCAGTTTTTTTTATTTGATTCAAATGAGCTTACTTAGGTGTATCAGTAAGAGAGTGTGACGTCTCGTATAATAGTGTTGCTATTTCCAATGTTTTGGATTTCAAGCTTTGTTGGTACCCCTCTCGAGCCCCAACAAAGCTCTTCTGATAATCCTAATTTTAACTATTAACCAGTCTAACTAATTTATTATGAAAACTTTTGCTTATTGCCTTTATGCTTTTTCGTTTTGACGCTGCAAAGTTAGCCCTATTTACTCGTACTTTATATGGGAAATCTGTTCATTCTATGTTGGAAAACTCTTCAAAATCGGTTTTTCGACGATTCCATCGATAAATTTATGGCTGTTTCGCATAGAAAAACAACAATGCTGAAGGCAGACTCAGAAAAATTATTCCCGTTTTTGTGTCCGTTCTCTGAAATTTTAGTTGTACCTTTGCATCGGTAAAAAGATAGGACAGACAGTTCACAACAGAAATGAGAGGCAAACAAAACGCTCCGATGCTGTGTGCATGGGGTGTGAAGCGGCTATGATATCGTGGAAAGACTGTGATAAAATGATAAACGGTTTGTCTCGTGTGGGTGATGATGAATGTTCGCCACGATGAAGTATAGGTGACTAAGATTGTTCACCCAAGTAAAGCGCAGGTGATGAAGATTACTCACCCCAGGTAAAGCATAAAAAGGAAACATAAAATAATTCGACAGGTATGGATATAAAGACAATTGGTATTCTGACATCGGGAGGCGATTCTCCGGGTATGAATGCTGCAATCAGGGCTGTGACCCGTTCTGCAATATACAATGGTTTCGAAGTCTACGGCATCTACCGTGGTTTCGATGGCTTGATCAATGGCGAAATCTCCCATTTCACCAGCGAGAGCGTCAGCAACATCATAAGTAGGGGAGGTACGATTCTGAAGACTGCCCGTTCAAAGGAATTCATGACACCCGAGGGCAGAAAGAAGGCTTACGAGCAGATGCAGAAGGCAAAACTCGACAGTCTTTGCGTCATCGGCGGTAATGGTTCGCTCACCGGAGCCAAGATCTTTGCCGAGGAATACAATATTCCGTGCGTGGGATTGCCTGGAACTATCGACAACGACCTCGATGGCACTGACTACACAATCGGCTACGACACCACGCTCAACACGATTATGGAGTGCGTGGACAAAATCCGTGACACAGCCACCAGCCATGAGCGCATCTTTTTTGTTGAAGTTATGGGCCGTGATGCCGGATTCCTTGCCCAGAACAGCGCCATTGCGTCGGGAGCTGAGGCTGCCATCATTCCTGAGGAGCAGACCAACACCGACCAGTTGGAGCATTACATCGGACGTGGAATACGCAAAAGCAAGAACTCCAGCATCGTCATCGTGAGCGAGAGCCCGAAGTGCGGTGCCATGCACTATGCCAAACGTGTGCAGGAGGAGTACAGCGGCTACGACGTACGTGTGTCAATCCTCGGGCATTTGCAGCGCGGTGGCTCGCCAAGTGCACGCGACCGAATCCTTGCCAGCCGGTTGGGAGTAGGAGCCATCCAGGCAATCAAGGAAGGACAGCGCAATGTCATGATAGGCGTGAAGAACGGCGAAATCGTTTATGTGCCATTCTCCCGTGCCATCCTTGGCGAAAAACCAATGGACAAGAGCCTGTTTACCGTGCTCGACGAACTGTCTATCTGATGCAATAAGACAAAGAGATAGGGGCCAGCTTTATGTAGGAGCTGGCTCCTGTTTTTGCTCGCTCCTTCCGGATGGCAAGTCCTTTTCTTGTTGAAAACCGGTCAATCGAATGTGGCATTTTGATGATATTTGTACACCTTCTCTTTTCCTCATTCTGTGCCATTCTAGCCCGTATTTTTTCTCTGCCTGGAAAAAACTTTTTCTCTGACCAGGAAAATAATTTTCTCTGACTGGGAAACAATATTTTTCTGACTAGGGAAATATAACGGGGTGTTTTATGGCTTTCGTATTCCTCGCTGCGATGAGTTGAATTTACTGAAATTAACATTGTTGTTTGCCATACGTTTAGTGTTTCTGGACAGATGGGAACGTTGAAATGTGGGCTGGAATAGGAGCCAGCCGTCTCCGACGGCGTAGGCGATGGCACTCAAGCTTCAGCTCGCTTATACTTCATCGCACAAGCCTTCGCACGCTTTAACGCCCTCGGAGAGGGCTAGCTCCTAGCGCTGGTTAACGAATCAAGCGTTCTTGAATGAATCAGACGACCTTAGATGAATCAATCGCCCTTGAACATATCAATCGCTCTTGAATGAATCAATCGCTCTTGAATGAATCAATCGCCCTTGAACATATCAATCGCTCTTGAATGAATCAATCGCTCTTGTCTTATAGAGACAAAGCGTGACAGTTGTATGAGAGTTTAGGTCCTTGAAAAGCCAGTTATTTCCCTATTTTCATCTACCTTCCCCGGCAAAACCCTCGATTTTCATTTCAAAATCCAGAATTTCAACTCGGGCAAAATTTGGCGGAAGTCGGGTTTTGAGCCTCGGAAATGGGGCTTCAAGCATGGTTGATGGGGCTTTGGGAGGGTAAAATGGCTGTGTTTTGTATTTCTGTCTGCCTTTCAAGTCCCTGGAGCACTAAAGACGAATTTGATATAAGTCATTGCTTTATAGGGAATTAAACCATTGTTTCCGATGCTTATATATTCAAATCAGACAGAAAGACAAAAAGACAGTTAGTTTTTAATGCTACCCCTATTTTTCGACCCTCTCTTATATATATTATATAACTAATTAATTATTAATATATTATAT
>CAVISR010000024.1:0-34022 GCA_963645405.1 Acutalibacteraceae bacterium | reverse complement strand
CTGATTATGATTGTGAAGATTTCAATTTTGGTCTTTGTGGAGCAGGTAATGTTTATGAGTATATTAAAAGTATCAAGAATGAACTTATGACCATGATTACTGCCAAAAAGACAGGATATTTCAAATCTGGTCCTACAATTACAGGCACAGCAGAGATTACAGAAACTTTATCTGTTACTTCTAATCGACGCTTTCGGAGAAGGCTGGCTCCTATTTACGCAGTCCTGCCCACCCATCCGGACGGCTAACGTAAAACACAAAAGCCAAAACATAAAACGCTTTTGCTGACTCCTATTTGCGCAGTCCTGCCTACCCATCCGGATGGATTAGTGATATTGGTGAAATTAGTGGTTCGAAAAATATTAATGCCCAGATTTATGTTCCATTATATGGAGATTAATGTTCTAAACAAAAATATTAATGTTCGCAGTGCGAGCTGGCACTCGAACATTTCCCTCTTGAAGCAATAAATCCGGTGCTGATACGTTTTATTATTCGTGAAATGGTTTGAACACATACGGAACATACGGATAATTCTGATTGTTGCGGCTATATTGATAGCCATAGCAAGTCTGCTCACGTCCAAATATCTGACCGACGACCTTAAGGCGGAGGAATTCAACAAGATGGAGGTATGGGCTGAGGCCATGCGGTCGCTCAACCAAGCCGACGAGAATACGGACATCAACCTGGTGCTGAAGGTTCTCAACGGCAACAATACGATTCCGGTCGTGGTGCTGGGGAAGAACGGTGACGTGCAGACTTCGCGCAACTTGGGACGGTCGTTCAGTGCCGACGGGGATTCGGTGCTCATCATAAAACGAATGGCTGACCGCATGAAACAGGCGGGACAGACCATACGCATCGACATAGGCAGCGACAGCGAACAGAACTATATCGAGGTGTGCTACGGCGATTCGCTGATGCTGAAACGCCTTGCCGTGTTCCCTTACGTGCAACTGGCTGTGGTCGTGCTGTTTGTCATCATTGCCTTGTTTGCTCTCTTCTCATCGATGAAGGCGGAGCAGAACAAGGTGTGGGTGGGTCTGTCGAAGGAGACTGCCCACCAGCTCGGCACTCCGATTTCCTCGCTTATGGCATGGACGGAGGTTATACGCGAGACCTATCCCGACGACATGATGCTGCCGGAAATGGAGAAGGACGTGAAACGGCTGGAACTCATTGCCGAGCGCTTCTCGAAAATCGGTAGCATTCCGGAACCGAAGACGGAGGACTTGCTGGGTGTCATCGGTAGGGTGGTGGAATACATGGACCGGCGTACATCGAACAAAGTGGTCATCACCACGCATTTCCCCCGTCACCACGTGGAGGTGAAACTGATTGCCTCTCTCTTTGAATGGGTGGTGGAGAACTTGTGCAAGAATGCGGTGGATGCCATGAACGGTTCGGGACACATCGACATCAGCATTGAGGAAACTGCCGGCGAGATTGCGATTGAGGTGACGGATACGGGCAAGGGAATGCCGAAGGGCAATTTCAAGTCGGTGTTCAAGCCTGGCTTCACTACCAAGGCACGCGGATGGGGACTCGGACTGTCGCTTGCCAAGCGTATTGTGGAGGAATACCACAAGGGAAAAATCTATGTGAAGTGGTCTGAGATGGGGAAGGGCACTACTTTCCGCATCGAATTGCCCAAAGACCTGTGAACGTAAGCATGCCGTTGAACATCAGCATCTCGTAGCCGAACTTGTAACCGGTGAGGTGGAACGTCGTGTAGTCGATTGCGTAGCAGATTACTGGCGAGGCAATGGCGATGAAGGGCACAAGGCGGTCGCGCACCTGCCATTTCGTGAACAGTCCGAAGGCAAAGAGTCCGAGCAACGGACCATAGGTATAGCTCACCAGTGTGTAAATCAAATCCATCACACTTCCGCTCCCCAATTCATTGAATGCCAATGTGCAGATGAGGAATGCAATGATCATGCCGACGTGTACACGCCGTCTCAGTTTCTCGTCGTTCTCCTTTTTCATTATGTCCACACAGAACGAGGTGGTGAGGGCTGTCATTGCCGAATCGGCACTTGAGAAGGCGCTTGCTACCACTCCAAGCACGAACACGGTGATGATGGTCTGTCCCATGGCTCCCGACATGACGATGCCGGGCAGCAGGTTGTCGCCTTTGTCGGGCAACGGCATGCCGAGTTGGCTGTAGAGATGCAGCAGGAGGATGCCGAGGGCAAGGAACAGCAGATTGACCGGGACGAACATGAAGCCGTAGGAGCACATGTCCTTCTGTGCCGAACTGAGGTCCTTGCACGTGAGGTTTTTCTGCATCATGTCCTGGTCGAGTCCGGTCATGACGATGACCACGAATATTCCGCTGAGAAACTGCTTCCAGAAGTTCTGCTTCGAAGCAAAATCTTGGAATTCGAATATGTGGAAATGGCTGTCGCTCACCACGGCTGTCACTGCCTCCAGCATATTCATGTGGAGCATTGAGCAGGCTTTGATGATGATGAGAACCAATGCCAGGAGCAGGGCGAAAGTCTGCAGGGTGTCGGTCCACACCAGGGTGCGGATGCCACTGCGGTGGGTGTAGAGCCAAATGAAGGCAAGAGTGATGATTGCCGTACCCCAGTAGGGAATGCCGTACTGGTCGGCGATGCACACCTGGAGAATCTGCACCACGACATAGAACTTGGCTGCAGCTCCGAGCAGTTTCGACAGGATGAAGAACGAGGAACCGGTGGTGTAACTCGTGGTGCCGAACCGGTGGTCGAGGTAGGTGTAGATGGATGTGAGGTTGTACTTGTAGTATGTTGGGAGAAGTACGAACGCCACGATGATGTATCCCACAATGAAACCGAGGCACATCTGTATGTAGGTCATGCCGGTGGTCATCACCCATCCGGGCACACCGATGAACGTGAGTCCGCTGATGGACGCTCCAATCATGCCGAATGCTACCAACGGCCACGGCGATTTGCGTTCTCCGCGGAAGAAGGCATTGTTGCTCTCGCGCTTTCCGGTGACGACCGAAATGGCGTAGAGCAGAGCAAAATATATTATGAATGCAAGCAGCATCATGGTCAGGACTCTTTGCTCACTTGATTGTCAGAAGCCGCGCTGCCCATTTCCTTCCATTTGTTCTTGAGAAACTCCACACACGCTTCGTGTTCGTTCTTGACAGTTCCGTCGAGAATGGCTTCTTTCATGGCAGACTTGAGTTCGCCCACCTCGTGGCTTGGTTTCAGTCCGAACATCTGCATGATTTCGTCGCCGTCGACAGCCAGTTTCATGTTGCGTATTCTGTCCTTCTCCTCGATGGCTTTGAGTTTTTCCTTCACGAGCACGAAGTTCTGGCGGAACTGGTTCTTCCTCGTTTCGTTCTTCGATGTGATGTCGGCATTGCAGAGAATCATGAGGTCGTCGATGTCGTCGCCTGCATCGAAGAGCAGGCGGCGGATGGCAGAGTCGGTCACTTCGTTGTCGGCAATGGCGATGGGGCGCATGTGGAGTCCCACGAGTTTTCCCACGTACTTCATCTTCTCGTTCATCGGCAACTTCATCTTACGGAATATCTGCGGCACCATCTTCTCGCCGATATAGTCGTGGTTGTGGAAGGTCCAGCCGAGTTGGTTGTCCCAGCGCTTGCTCTTGGGCTTGCCGATGTCGTGTACGAGTGCTGTCCAGCGCAGCCAGAGCACTTTCTCCTTGCCTTCGGGAGTGTGGATCCAGTCGGCAGTTGACTTTGCCACATTGTCGAGCACTTCGAGTGTGTGGTAGAAATTGTCCTTGTGTGCCCTGCCGTTCCTCGTTTCCACTCCTTCGAGCGCATAGAGTTCGGGGAAGATTATCTCGAGCAGTCCGCACCGTTCAAGGTCGATGAATCCTCGTGATGGTGTAGGCGAGAGGATAATCTTGTTGAGTTCCTCTGCAATCCGTTCGCCGGAGATGATGCGGATTCGTTCTTTGTTGCGCTCGAGAGCACTGAATGTCTCGTCGTCGATATAGAAATTCAATTGGGTGGCAAACCTCACACAGCGCATCATGCGCAATGGGTCGTCGCTGAACGTGATGTCGGGGTCGAGCGGTGTGCGTATGATTCTGTCCTCGAGGTCGTAAAGTCCGTCGAACGGGTCGATGAGTTCACCGAAGCGCTTGCTGTTGAGACACAATGCCATGGCATTGATGGTGAAGTCACGGCGGTTCTGGTCGTCCTCCAGACTTCCGTCTTCCACAATCGGCTTGCGTGAGTCGTGGCTGTAACTCTCCTTGCGCGCTCCTACAAATTCCAGTTCTATATGGTTGAATTTCAACTGCGCCGTACCAAAGTTCTTGAATACCGAGAGGTTGGCTCTCTTGCCCAACTTCTCCTTCAGACTCTCGGCTATGAGTATGGAATTGCGCGTGTTGCCTTCGTTTGTCTGCTTGTCGGTGCCGTCCACACTGTGGCTTGTCACGACAATGTCGATGTCATTGCTCGGACGCTCCAGGAAAAGGTCGCGTACGTATCCGCCGATGACATAACATTCCAGCCCCAATCTGTCTGCTGTTTCCGAGACAAGATGAAAGATGGGGGAGTCGAGTGCACTGATTAGTTCTTCGTCTGTGAGTATTTTCATAGTGCAAAGTTAAGGCAATTTTTCGATTCAGAGAGTGAAATCCAAAATTAATCGGTGTTGTTGCTTTCCGTTGTACTTTATTTTCGTATCTTTGCGATTGTAATTGAAAACTGAACAACATGAAAAAAATAGCACTCTTGACTTTCGCCTGTGTGTCGGCACTGGCATCGTATGGACAAACAAAAGGAGAAACTCTGCAACTGATAGAGAAAGTGAATGACCATTGGCAGGCAACTCGTTCTGCGCACTGCCGCTCGCTGTGGGACAATGCCGCCTACTTCACGGCAAACCAGGACGTGTATGAACTGACTGGCAAGCAGGAATACCTGGACTATGCCATTGACTGGGCTGAATACAACCACTGGATGGGCACCACCCAGAAGGACAAGAGCAAGTGGAGATACGAGACCTACGGCGAGAGTCCCGACTTCGTGCTCTTTGCCGACTGGCAAATATGTTTCCAGGTGTACATCGACCTGTATAAATTGGAACACCGTGCAGAACGCATCCAGCGCACACTGGAAGTGATGATGTACCAGACAAAGTCCGACAGTGTGGACTACTGGTGGTGGTCGGATGCCCTCTACATGGGTTTCCCAGTATTTTCGAAACTCTATACCTTGACCCACAACCCACTGTTGCTCGACAAGCAGTATGAGTGCTTCAAGTGGACTGATGACCTGCTTTTCGACAAGGAAACACATCTTTACTATCGCGATGCGAAATACATCTATCCGAAAGTGAAGACTGCATGCAATGGCGGCAAGAGTTTCTGGGCACGAGGCGACGGCTGGGTGCTTGCAGGACTTGCCAAGGTGCTGCAGGACTTGCCGAAGGACTGCAAGTACAGACCGTTCTATGTACAGCGTTTCCAGCAACTGGCAAAGGCTGTTGCAGCATGTCAGCAGGAAGAAGGATACTGGACACGGTCGATGCTGTGTGAAGAGGATGCTCCGGGATATGAGACCAGCGGAACTGCATTCTTCACTTACGGAATGCTTTGGGGAGTGAACAATGGACTGCTGTCGAGCAAGGAATACAAACCCGTGATTGACAAGGCATGGAAATACCTCACAACCATTGCCCTGCAGCCCGACGGAGGTATCGGTTATGTGCAGCCAATCGGTGAGAAACCCGACCCAACCCGTCTTGCTGATGCATCGTCACAGCATCCGTTTGGCACTGGCGCATGGCTGATGGCTGCTTGTGAGTATTACAAATCATTGAAATAATAAATGTAGATTGTACGTCATCTCGCTGAAGTAATTGAGAATTTCAAAATCATTGAAATAAAAACAAGTTTGGCAGTGCATGCCAACGGATTAACTAGTAATTATAGATGAAAAAGTTTTGGAAATATGCCCTGATTGCAATCGGAGGACTTGCTGTATTGGGATTTGTGATTGGATGGATTATAGTTGTCATGTTCTCTTCGCTCTTCCCTTCATCGCCTACGACCGTGCCCGTGGAAAAGAACTCGGTCATGGTCATTCAGTTGGAAGGAACGTTGTCGGAGAGAAGTTCCGAGAGTTCCATTTTTGATATGCTGGGTTCTGCCACTGCATCCATCGGGCTGGATGATATGCTCGGCGCCATACGTCTTGCCAAGGAAAACAAGAATGTGAGATGTATATATATAAGGTGTGGAAAGTTGACTGGCGCAACCCCTGCCATGCTGCAGGAACTGAGAGATGCACTGGCTGATTTCAAGAAAGCAGGCAAGTCGGTTATTGCCTATGCTGACAACTACACGCAAGGAACATACTATGTGGGCAGTGTTGCCGACAAGTTGGTGGTCAATCCAAGTGGAATGATTGAACTGAGCGGACTCTCGAGCACCACAGTCTACTACACCCAACTGCTGGAGAAGGTGGGAGTGAAGATGCAGATTTTCAAGGTGGGAACCTACAAGTCGGCAGTGGAACCGTTCATGCTCGACAGCATGAGCGTGGCAAACCGTGAACAGACCACTGTGTTCAGCAATGAGATATGGAACGAGATGCTCGACGACATAAGCAAGTCGCGCAAGATAAAGAAATCCCATCTGAACGAACTGGTGGACGAAGGACTTATGTTCAAGCCTGCCGCCTACTATGTGAAGAGTCACCTTGCCGACAAGCTGGCTTACGAAGATGCCATGCCCGAAATCATTTCACGGATGGTGGGTTGCGACAAGGACAGATACAATGAAGTGGGCATTTTCGATGTATGGGCAACTGCTCCAACAGTCAACTATGATGAGGACAATCAGATTGCAGTCTACTATGCAACGGGCGAGATTATTCAGGATTCGCCTACTTCCTTCCAGTCGGACAATCAGATTGTGGGCAGTATTGTGTCGGAAGACCTGAAGGCTCTGGCTGAGGACGACAATGTGAAAGCTGTGGTTTTGCGCGTCAATTCTCCGGGTGGAAGTGCTTATGCAGCAGAACAAATCTGGCATCAGGTGAAGAATATCAAGGCAAAGAAACCTATCATCGTCTCAATGGGCGGATATGCAGCAAGCGGCGGTTACTATATCTCGTGTGCCGCAGACTGGATTGTTGCCGAACCAACCACACTTACCGGTTCCATCGGAATCTTCGGTATGTTCCCCACTGCAGGCGAACTGCTCGAGGACAAGTTGGGACTGCATTTCTCAACAGTGAAGACCAACGAATACTCAGACTTCGGCGCTTTCAATCGTCCGATGAACGAGGGCGAGACTGCCATACTTCAAGGCTATATCAACCAAGGCTATGAACTCTTCACCAAGCGCTGTGCCGACGGACGCAAGATGGAGCAGGACTCAATCAAGGTGATTGGCGAAGGACGTGTGTGGACTGGACTCCATGCAAAGCAACTGGGACTTGTAGACCAACTGGGAAGTCTGGACGATGCCATTGCCGTTGCAAAGAAACGTGCTAAACTGAAGGACTATACTTTGGTGGAATATCCGGCAAAGACCGACTTTTGGAACGAACTGATAGACCAGGTGCTCGGTTCAACTGCGATTGATGAAGAACTGCAGAACAGTCTGGGCGAATACTATGACTTGTTCCGCTCCGTGAAAGATGCAGGAAACCGTGACTGCATCCAGGCTGCAATGTCATACCTGCTTAGGTTTAATCTGTAACAAGAATGCTTTGAAACTGAATCTGCAGCAGGAATGTTTTGGAACTGAATCCTTTGCAGTACTATTGGTATTGAATTTGCAGCAGTATTATTGGAACTTAATCCGTAGCAAGAATGTTTCGCTTTAATATATAATAAGGATATGCGCTGGTTGTTATTGCCCTTGTCTTGGATTTATGATGCGGTGACTTCCGTCCGTAACTTCATGTACGACCATGGAATCTTGTCATCGACGGGATATGACATGCCTGTCATCTGCGTGGGAAACCTGGCAGTGGGAGGCACGGGCAAGACGCCGTTCATTGAATATATTGTCAGATTGTTGCAGACGGAAGGGCTGAATGTGGCTGTGCTAAGCAGGGGCTATAAGCGGAAAAGTCATGGCTACGTGTTGGCAGACGAGCATTCCACTGCAAGTGATATAGGCGATGAACCTTATCAGATAAAGAGTAAGTTTCCGGACGTGACAGTGGCAGTGGATGCCGACCGGCGAGAGGGAATAAGCAGACTCATGACCGATGCAAAGACCAGTGGCATGACCGATGCAAAGACCCGTGATGTGGATGTGATTCTACTCGATGATGCGTTCCAACACCGTAGGGTGCAGGCAGGACTGAATATCTTGCTGACCGACAACAACCGTCTTTTCAGCCATGACCGTCTTTTGCCTTGCGGCAGACTGAGGGAAAATGCAAAGGGAAGCAGGAGAGCTGACATCGTGATTGCGACAAAGGTGAAAGCGGATGTGGACGTGGATGATGCCTTGACCGAGCGTACTCGCATTGACCTGGGGCTGGAGGACCGTCAATCCTTGTTCTTCAGCGGAATAAAGTACGGCAATCCTTATCATGCACAGAGGCAGATTGAGCTCAACCGTTTGACAGACTACAACATATTGCTGATTGCTGGCATTGCCAATCCCGAACCGTTGACTACGTTCCTCAGCAAATATGCCGAATACGACTACATCCAGTATGCTGACCATCACGATTTTACATCGCACGACTATGCATACATAAATGAGGCGTATCAGAGGATACCGGCAGACAAGCCACGGATAATTCTCACAACAGAGAAGGACATGGCACGGATGGACGAGGGGCAGATGCTGATGTACGACTCAGTTTATGCCCTGCCGATTGAGGTGGAGATACTCAACAACGGACAGACTATGTTAAACAATAAAATATTAGATTATGTACGAGAAAATTCAAGAAACAGCACAATTTCTCAAGGGAAAGATGACTTCAAGTCCTGATACAGCCATCATTCTTGGCTCCGGACTCGGACATTTGGCAGATGATATAGACGTTGAGATGGAAATCGCATACAAGGACATTCCCAATATGCCATTGTCAACGGTGGAAGGACACAGCGGCAAGTTGCTCTTCGGTAAACTGGCTGGCAAGGACGTCATGGCAATGGAAGGACGGTTCCATTACTATGAGGGCTATTCGATGAAGGAAGTGACGTTCCCCATCCGCGTGATGTATGAACTCGGAATAAAGAAACTCTTCGTGAGCAATGCTGCAGGAGGCATGAATCCGGAGTTTCATGTGGGCGACTTGATGGTGATTGCAGACCACATCAACATGTTCCCCGACAATCCGCTGAGAGGAAAGAACATCCCGACCGGACCGCGCTTCCCAAGCATGCACCAGGCTTACGACCCTGAGTTCATCCAGATTGTGGATGAGGCTTCAAAGCAACTCGGCATCAAGATTTTCAAGGGAGTGTATCTGGGAACACAAGGACCTACATTCGAGACTCCGGCAGAATACCGCATGTTCCGTGGTTTCGGTGCAGATGCAGTGGGAATGTCTACTGTTCCTGAAGTCATTGTGGCAGTACATTGCGGCATGAGAGTGTTTGGAATTTCAGTCATAACCGACTTGGGCGGCTTCGCTGATGCGCAGAAGGTGAGCCATGAGGAAGTGCAGGAGGCTGCTGAAGCTGCCCAACCACGCATGACTGCACTGATGAAAGAACTGATAAAACGAGTGTGATTGCCAATGAAGATAGAAGAATTGGGCGAGTTCGGACTTATACACCGGCTCACCGAGGCTATTGAACTGAAGAACCCGTCGACGGTGAAAGGGGTGGGGGATGACTGTGCTGTCCTCAGCTATCCGGCTGAAAAGGAAGTGCTGGTCACCACCGACCTCTTGCTCGAGGGCGTGCATTTCGACCTTACCTATGTTCCGCTCAAACATCTTGGCTACAAGTCGGCTATGGTGAACTTGAGCGATGTGTATGCAATGGGAGGAATGCCAAAGCAAGTAACCGTGAGTCTGGGGATAAGCCAGCGGTTCACTGTGGAGGACATGGAGGAATTCTATTCAGGATTGAAACTGGCATGCGATGCCCATGGCGTTGATATTGTGGGAGGTGACACCACCAGTTCGATGACCGGACTCACCATCAGCATCACTTGCATTGGTGAAGTGGAGAAGGGCAAAGCCATTTACCGCAATGGTGCAAAACCCGGCAATATCATCTGTGTGAGTGGAAATCTTGGTGCGGCATATATGGGACTGCAGTTGCTGGAGAGAGAGAAGGAAGTGTACTACCAGCAGTTGAAGGAAAACAAAGGGAAGGAAACCCTTGAGATGGCTGAGCCTGACTTTGCCGGCAAGGAATATTTGCTGGAGCGCCAGTTGCGTCCGGAAGCACGGCGTGACATTATTCTGAAGTTGCGTGAGCTGGGCATCCAGCCTACTGCCATGATGGACATTTCCGACGGCCTGTCGAGCGAACTGATGCATATCTGCACTCAGAGCAAGTGCGGCTGCCGCATCTATGAGGAACATATTCCTCTTGACTATGAAACTGCATCGCAGGCAGAGGAGTTCAACATGAGTGTGACCACTTGTGCTCTGAATGGAGGTGAGGACTATGAACTGCTCTTCACTGTGCCGGTCGAGGACAAGGACAAGATTGACGATATTGAGGACGTTCATCTGATTGGTTATGTCACCAAGGAAGAAGACGGCAAGGTGTTGGTTACCCGCGACGGCAACATCTTCGACTTGAAGGCTCAAGGCTGGAATCCGCTCAAAGCAGAGGGATGATTTTTCGACTATTATTGTAGCTAATCAGCATTGTAGCCATCCAGTTGATAGTCTTGAAACTAAGCATCCAGTTGAATGTCTTGAAACTAAGGACCAGCCCTAGAAATACAGTTTGTGAACCCTGATGTATTCGAGTACATCGGGGTTTATCATTTCGGTCTTCTGATGGTTGCGGATTTCCGTACTGCTTATGTCGTAGATTGGCGTGTTGACAATGCGGATGTCGGAGCTTTCCGGTGCCAGCGTCAGGTCGATGACGTAGCCGGGACGTTGGTAAATCAGTATCGGATAGTGGGTCATGATTTGGTCGGCTTGATGCCATCTCGTGAAATTTTCCCAGTTGTCTGCCCCGATGACCAGTGAGAACTGATGCTGCGGATAGGCTTCGGAAAGTCTGGTCAGTGTGGTTATGGTGTAGGAAGGAATGGGCAGGTGGCGCTCGAAGTCGCTCACAACTATTCCTTTCATGTCTTTCGTGGCAATGCGTGCCATCGACAGCCGGTCGTCGTAGTCGGCAGCATCATTGCCCTTGAGCGGATTCTGGGGAGAGACCATAAGCCATACCTCATCCACCAATCCTTGACGGGTGAGTGATTGTGCGAGTGACGTATGACCTATGTGGATGGGATTGAATGTCCCTCCGAAGATTGCTATTCTCATTTAGACTGTTCCAATGACTTTTAGACTGTTCCAATGACTTCGAGTTGCTTACTTGCCGTCTGAATTCAGAAACTCCTTGACCAATGACAGGACTTCTTCTTCTGCTGTCTGAAGGTTGTCGTTGACCACTGTCTTGTCGAAGTTTCCTGCCTGGCTTATCTCGTATTCTGCCCTGGCAATGCGCTGCTCGATGACTTCCGGATCATCTGTCCCGCGGCTGGTGAGGCGAAGTCGGAGTTCGTCGATGCTGGGCGGCATGATGAAGATGCTCAGTGCCTGGTCGCCATAACTCTTCTTTATGTTCATCCCACCGTTCACGTCCACATCGAACACCACGTTCTGTCCTTCGTTCAACTGGTTTTCAACCTGCGACTTCAGTGTGCCATAGAAGCGGTCGGTGTAGACTTCTTCGTATTCCACAAAGTCGTTGCGCTGGATATGCTCACGGAATTCTTCCGGAGTGATGAAGAAATATTCCTTGCCGTGTTGCTCGTTGCCTCGGGGAGCGCGTGTGGTGGTGGAGATTGAAAAATGGGTGTTGAGTCCCTGCTGCATGAGGAAGCCGACGATTGTGGACTTGCCTGTTCCCGACGGTGCAGCAAATATGAGTAGTTTTCCGCGTTTGCCCATCTTTACATCACGTTTAGCACTTGTTCCTTAATCTGTTCCAGCTCGTCTTTCATCTTCACCACGATGTTCTGCATCTCGGCTTGGTTGGACTTGCTGCCGGTGGTGTTGATTTCGCGTCCCATTTCCTGGGCGATGAATCCCAGCTTCTTGCCTTGTCCCTTGCCGTTCTCGATTGTCTCGATGAAGTATTTCAGGTGGTTGGTCAGGCGCTGTTTCTCTTCTGATATGTCGAGTTTCTCGATGTAGTAAATCATCTCCTGCTCCAATCGGTTTTTGTCGTATTCCACCTCCGGAATCTGCTCCAGTCCGGTGACGATGCGCTGGCGGATTTTCTCCGTACGGCTTTTCTCGTAGGGTTCGATGCTTGCAAGCAGGTTGGAGATGTTTGTGATTTTCTCGCGGAACTTGGCTTCGAGAGCCTTGCCTTCCTGGATGCGGAAGTTCACGAGCCGGTCGATTGCGCTTTCCACCGCAGCTTTTGTGGCTTCCCACTCCTCGTCATCCAATTCCTCGATTTCGGTTTTGGCAGTCACTTCCGGCATACGGAGCAGAATCTGCATCCAGTCGGTCACTGATGTGGGCTGCTGCTCGTCGAGTCCGAGCGACGATGATATGGCTTTTATCTGTTGGTAGTAGTCAGCCACGAGCCGTGCGTTGATTGGGTTGGCACTCTGGCTTTCGTCCTTCTCCACCCACAGCACACAGTCCACTTTGCCCCGTTCCAGTTTGGCAGCGATGAGGTTTCTGATTTCCATCTCCTTCTCCCGATAGAGTGGCGCGATACGTGTGGCGAGGTCCAGTGCCTTGCTGTTGAGCGACCGGATTTCAACGTGAATAATCTTTCCTTTGTACTTGGTTACGCATGTCCCGTAGCCTGTCATTGATTGTATCATAATATGACTTTTGCTTTAATGATATGCAAAGTTAAGAAAAATATTTGAGGCAGACAATAGGCAGGCGCTATAAATTCCACGTTTGCACGATTATAATTCTCGTTTATGGGGGCAGCTTGCGAATTCTGCCCACAAGCCTTCGCTCGCTTAGCATTAAATCGTTCGAGCATCGCTCGCTATGTAGAAGCCAGCGCTCTCCGAGCGCGTCGGCGAAAATTTTCGTTAAGCCAAATGAGCAGAGCCAAGCTTGCTTGAGCTGTGCCATGGCGAGGAAATTTGCACGAAGTGAATGCACTCGAGCGCAAGTTCGCAATACGTTTTCGCTTTAACGCCCTCGGAGAGGGCTAGCTCCTATTCCAGCCCTCGAGCCAGCCCGCTCCGTCCGGATGGCAAGTCCTTTCCTTTAGGAGAGGCTACTCGGAGGGGGGGGCTAGCTTCTAGCGCTTGTGCTTTGGTCGGTCGCATGTGCTCAAATCAACCGCTCGAACGTAAGTCCGCCTAGGAGTAACGTTTTCGTGAAACGCTAACCAATAACCGGTGCTCTGTGGTGCGCATTTGACGCAAATGCGTCTCCTGGCAGCTGCTCATCTTTCGGGCTCTATGCTGCAAAACATATTATGACTGCATTTTTTTATGTTTGAACAATTTAATGCTTAAAAAATTTGGTGCGTAAGGAAAAATGTAGTACCTTTGCGCCCGACTTTTATTACGAGACATGAAACTCTCTATCAGCATAGTCCGCTCGTCGGGACGTGCAGGGGGAAAGATAGGGAGCGACGATGCAGTGTCTACGATTTAGGTTTGACTCAGTAACAAATTGACAAGAGATATGGACGGATTTTTTAAGGCGATTATGCATGGATGGCATTCGGTGGCTGCTCCGTTTATCCTTCGCAGATGGAAAGGACGACAGGATGTGGACCGTGACGGCAAATATAAGGTGCAGCGTGCCTATGAGCTTGTAGGGGGGGGTATTTGTGCCGATTTGTATTGGTATGTGCATGACACCCGACGATTGTCCGACCATTCCCGGCACCACAAACCCATAACAGTGTACGACAGGGTGCCCATCAACCGCATAAGCGAAGGAATCCGTCGGGTTGAGACCGGCGAACTCCGCGAGGCAATCAATGAAATGCTCAAGCCCGACGATGGTTGAGACCTGCGTTTGAAGTCCTGAATGAATGGCATGGACTTGGGAAGGAACTTGTCGGTTTGATGCCGGTTGTTGCAATCTCCAGTTGATATAACGTGGTTTACGACGCATTTTTGCAAGAAATACTGCAAATAATCCGCTTGAAATTGGCTCTATATTAGAATAATGTGTAATTTTGTCGGAGAAGCGTTGTGTGCGTGCGTAGAAGAGAGTGAGAACAATGAAAATGAAACTATAAAATAACAATTAAATTAGAAACATGAAGAAACTATTTACTTCCGTGCTCATGCTGTCAATGGTATTGGCAGGCATGAATGTATTCAATTCATGTAAGGACTATGATGAAGATGAATACAACGACATGTTGGTGTCAATGGACAAGAACGACGCCGACTTGCGTAATCTGATAAGCACAAACTACCACAACTTGAAGGTAACTGCTGATTCTCTTGCAAAAGTTCAGGCTCTTTGCCAGCAGAACTGCAGCACCAAGTTCGAGGAACTTAACAATGCAATCAAGAACAGAACCAAAATCACTCAGGACAGCCTCAAGATTCTGGCAAATGACATCGCCGACCTGAAGACTGCTGACCAGACTCTTCAGAAGAACATCGACGGTGTGAAGAACACATTGAGCAAGGTGGACAGTATCTTGGGCGACAGCATTGACGTTGTGGCAGGTCAGGTGAAGGTCAACAGCAACAACATTGCAAAGCTGTTTGACGTGACACACGTTCTCGACAGCACAATCATTGTTATGCAGAGCGACATCAAGACCCTTTACTCCAACGACAAGGCAATCAATACCCGCATCGACTCATTGGAGAGCGCAGTGAACGCGAAGTTCTACACAGTAGAAACAAACCTCGACAAGGTGGCAAAGACAGCAGGTGAAGCTCTCGAGCGCGCCATCAACGACTCGTTGTGGATTGAGAACTTGAAGTCAACTGTCAAGGATGTCAACGGACGCATTGACAGCCTTGCAAAGGAAACCAAGCTCGACAAGGAAAACCTTGCCAACTACATCACTTCAAACAATGCACGCGTTGACTCAATCGCAAACGTTACCGACAATCTTGCTACCCTCATCAGCAGTGCACGCAGCGACTTCGAGGCAGCAGACAACCTCCTCAAGAAGCAGGATTCAATCCTCGCAGTTGCAATCACCAACCTCAACACTGTTGTAGACGGCATCAAGACTTCAGTTGATGACCTTGACAAGTCAGTTGATGACCTCAACAAAAAGTATAGTGATCTCAGCATCAAAGTCGGTAATATCGAAACGACAGTCAATGAACTTGGCACTAAAGTGACAGACCTCACAGACGTGAAGATTCCTGCAATTGAAACTGCACTCAGCAACCTTGCTGCAAAAGATGACGCACTTGCACACTCAATCGACAGCCTTGCTCAGGTTGTGAAGGCAAACGAAGATTCAATTGCTGAAATCAACAGCAAGCTCAACACAATCTCAGGCCGTCTTGACAAGATTGACAATGCTCTCAAGAGCCTCATCACCGGTATCATCGTTCAGGGCACATACAACCCGGTATTCGGAACAGTTTCTCTCCCTGTAGGCATCAGCTCAAATGTCCTCATCGCTTACTATGGCAGCAACGACAACCCAATCGTGTTCCCGACAACTGCAACTGCCAACTATGTGAAGAACTCAGACCAGCTTACTGCTGCTGACTGGAGCATGATCAGCTCAGGTCTGACTACATACAACAAGAACGGCAACAGCGTGCTCTTCAGCGAGACTGACGACAATGCCGGAACAATCTACGTGACCATCAATCCTAACACAGTGGACTTCGCTGGCCAGCAGCTTACTCTCGTCAACTCAAAGGACGAGGAGTCAGGCGTGAAACTCACTACACTGAAGAAGGAGAACGACACAGAACTCAAGTTTGGTTACACTCGTGCTGCTTCAAACAATGGTTTCTATTCAGCTAAGGCAAGCGTTTCAAAGGATGCTATCGACAATGTGAAGATCAATGTCGAATCAGGCTTGAAGTCTGCATTCAAGAATGTCCTCACTGAGCGTTCAGCAGCAAGCGTAGCTACATTGGCTGGCAAGCTCTACAACCAGTTCGACGGCATCGCAACTGCAAATGCAGTCAAGGCTTCATGGACTGACTACAACGGCGAGCACAGCGTTTACTCACAGTACGGCGTTGCTGCAACTGCCATCAAGCCACTCTCATTCAAGTTCCTCGAGGATGTGAACTACACTAAGATTCCAGGTTACCAGCGCGTATGGAACTTCATCGACGACGTTGTAGGTGAATTCAAGTCAGTAATCACTTCAAACTGGCCATCACTCAGCACTCTCACTGCTCCTACAATCAGCAGCATCGACATCGACAACACTGCAAGCGACGTATTCAACATCAAGATTGAGTTCGACCTTCCTGCAGGATATTCAGGTACAGTAGGTGAAGACGGTTATCTCGCAGTTTACCACACATCAACCGGTGACCTTGCAGGTTATGTGAAGGCTGGTTCAATCAACTACGACGCTGCTACAGGCAAGTGGGTGATGTCAATCATGAACACCGACCTCCGTCCAGAGGTACAGGAGATGTACAACCGCTTCAAGACTTCTGTCAACACAGCTCTTGAAAACAGCAACACCAGCTTGGCAGACTTCGTTGACCAGGTTAACGACATGCTGGATCAGATTAACGGCATAGAGTCAGACCTCACAAACGCTACTACAAACATTGAGAACAAGCTCTTCTCTTACCTCGACAAGGTGAACAACAAGCTTTGCAACGTAATCAACAATGCAAACGCACGCATCCAGCCTGTGCTCGTAGTATCCGACAATGCAGGAACTCACTTCGGCAGCAAGGCAAAGAACGCTCCTTCTGTAGCCAAGTCAGCACAGATTACTCTCCACCCAACTACTTACACAGCAGAAATCGTTGCTCCTGCATTCAAGAAGCACGTTGCTTGTACAAACGTTTACAATGCCAGCTCAAATGCTCAGGCAGGCAATGCTTCATGCAAGGCTGCCCTCGAAGCAGTAAATGCACAGAGCCAGGTGAACGAAGTAGTGGAAGGTACAGTACGTTCTATCCCTGTAACATTGAAGTCAGGATATGTATATGAGTTCTCTTATTCAGCTCTCGACTATCAGGGAAAGATTTCAATGCACAAATACTACGTACAGTATTGATTTTGAGTACACCTTATTATATTAATAGTAAAAACGTTTAGAACTATGATAAAGAAAGTATTATTTGCAGCAGCGATGTCCCTCTCGTTCTTGGGTGCATCGGCTCAGGAACAGGAGCAAAAGACAATCGAGGTTTTCAATCCTCATTGGTATGTTCAGATACAGGGTGGTGCTCAGTACACTGAAGGTGAGCGCGCATTCAAGCATCTCATCTCTCCAAATGCACAACTGGGTGTAGGCTACAACTTCAGCCCTGTGTTCGGTCTGAGATTCTCTGTCAACGCATGGCAGAGCAAGGCAGGCTCGGAGATTGAGAATGCTGAGTACGGATGGAAGTGGAAGTATGTGACTCCAGCCATCGACGCTACATTCAACCTTTCAAACGCTTTGTTCGGCTACAACCCGACAAGAGTATTCAACTTCTCTGTATTCGCAGGTATTGGCTTGAACGTGGCATTCGACAACGACGAGGCTGCGGACGTCAACAACCAGCTCATCGCAACTTACGGAAGCGTAAACCGTCCTTCAGAAGACCAGTGGTTGCGCTACTTGTGGGATGGCACAGCTTGCCGTCTTAACGGACGACTTGGCTTTGCTGCCGACTTCCGCGTAAGCGACCGCGTATCTCTCGGACTCGAAGGTCAGTTCAATATGATCAACGACCACTACAACTCAAAGAAGGCTCCTAACCCAGACTTCTACTACAACCTCCTTGCAGGTGTGAAGATTGCCCTTGGCAAGACTCACGCTACCAAGACCATTGAGTGCCCTGCTCCAAAGGTAATCGAGCGCATCATCGAGAAGGCTCCGGCTCCAGTAGAGAAACCGGCTCAGGTAATTGAGAAGGTTGTAAAGGACCCAATCCGTCGTGATGTATTCTTCACCATCTCAAGCACCACAATCACTAAGGCAGAGTTGGTAAAGGTAGAGGAAATCGCTGAGTACCTCAACAAGTACAAGGATGCAAAGGTAAGCATCACTGGCTATGCTGACAAGGGTACAGGCAATGCAAAAATCAACAAGAGCCTCTCTGAGCGCCGTGCACAAATCGTTGCTGACACACTCATCAAGAAGTTCGGTATTTCTTCCGACCGCATCAAGGTTGACTCAAAGGGCGACACAGTTCAGCCATTTGACATCGAAGAGCAGAACCGTGTGAGCATCTGTGTAGCTGAATAAGGAAAGTTCTTACATCTTTATTATGCTTGTTCCTGGACTTGCTTCGTGAGGAAGGGAACAAGCTTTTTGGTTTAGAATGAAACAACTTGGATTTAAGTAAACACTTGGATTTAAGTAAACACTTGGATTTAAGTAAATGACTTGGATTTAAGTAAATGACTTGGATTTTAATATGAAACGACTCGGATTTATATTATTGCTTGCAACGGTGACTGTATTGGCAAATGCCCAGCTCTCGGGTAGCGGTTTCTATAGGGTGAAGAACTATGGGACGGACAACTACTTCAGAGTGTGCGACAATACAGGAAGCATCAACTATGCTGCCACCACTGCAGATATGGCTGCCATACAGTTGTGGAACGGACTTGATGCCTCTTTGTCTGAACCCGGTTCCGTGCTTTACTTCGAGAACAAGGGAGGCAACTACTGGGACATTACATCGCAGGGCACGGGTGTCTACAAGATTATCGGACGTTATGTGGAGATAAAGACGACTGGAACCAAGGACAACTTGACCTTCTACCAGGTCAGTGCCACAGAAAGCGGCGTGACACTTTATCTAAGCGATGCCGGCAGTTGGGGCGGAGACTTCAATACACTTGGCACCACTGGAAAGGGTGCTACCCGCCGTTGGTTGGTTGAACCGATAGATGCATCCACTGATTCATACTTCGGAGTTTCACCGAGTATAAGTGCCGGTGGCAAGTATTATGCTCCGTTCTATGCAGACTTTGCCTTTTCCTTCGCCTCTTCCGGCATGAAGGCTTACTATGTGAGCAAGGTCGGTGGTGACATAGCAGTATTGTCGGAGGTGACGACAGATGTCATTCCCGCTTCCACACCATTAATCATTGAGTGCTCGTCAGCCGACAAGTCAGACAACAGACTCAATCTGCTTACCGGGAAGTACGATGCTTTATCGGGCAATGTCCTGAAGGGCGTTTATTTCTGCAATGAGTTCCGCGAAAATTCGAAAGATGCCATCACTGCATTCGATGTCTCGTCGATGCGTGTGTGGGGTGTCAATGCTGAAGGTAAGTTGACCCTCAACTCTGAAACCTCTGCCTTGCACGTCAACTGGTGGGGAGATGATGACAACCGCTATCTCAATGCCAACCAGTCCTACTTGCCGGTTGCTTCAGGCACAGCATCAGAGATAACGCTGATGACCGAGAGCGAGTATGCAGAGTACAAGGAATCAATAGCACAGCAGAAGCAGGAAGATGTCAATGGCGACGGCAAAGTCGACACTCAGGACGTGCTGAATGTATATGATGTGATGAGGTCAGCTTCTGATGCAGACGAGAAGTACGATGTCAATGGCGATGGCAAAGTCGACACCCAGGATGTCCTCACAATCTACGAAGTAATAAAAGGTCTCTGATGCATGATGCTTGGTTTGGCATCAGGTCATTGGTTTGGCATCAGGTCATTAGTTTGGCATTAGATTAGATAATAACCGCAGAAAACAAATGTCAGTCGTTAGGTCCTCTAACGGCTGATTTTTGTTTTTGGGAACTTTGCTTGTGGGATGGTAGTACCATTCGCATTGGCAGATGAGTACTATTCGCGTTGGCAGATGAGTACTATTCGCGTTCTGTTTAGCAGTGTTTGCCTTGTCCTTTGTATTTGCTACTTTTGTATAAATACCTCGATATTTTTGTATAAATACCTTGATAGTCGTGCTAAATCTCGACTATTTATTGAGATTTCGCACACTTATCGGCATGTTTTCGTTTTTTTTGTCGTATCTTTGCCGTCAAATTACGATACAATGGGGTACAACAGCAATATTATCGGAAGACGGCACGAGCAGGATATCCTCACCGCTTGTGTAGAGTCGTCAAAACCAGAGTTTATAGCGGTGTATGGAAGACGGCGCATCGGCAAGACATTTCTGGTGAAGCAGTTCTTCAACGACACTTTCGATTTCTATGCTACGGGTATCTATCAGATATCCAAGTCGGAGCAACTGAGGAACTGGCAGGAACAGCTCTTGAAATACAGCGGCATGAAACTCAAACGTCCGCAAGACTGGTTTGAAGCTTTCAGACAACTGGAGGAATATCTTGAAACTAAATCTACACAATCAAAGATAACGGTATTCATTGACGAACTGCCGTGGATGGATACTCCCAAGTCCAATTTCATCAGAGCCTTGGAAATGTTCTGGAACAGTTGGGCGTCTTCACGCAACGGCTTTAAGCTCGTGGTGTGCGGAAGTGCAACGACATGGATGACCAACAAACTGCTTGGTGACAAAGGTGGACTTCACAATCGCGTCACTCGTCCAATACGCCTTGCCCCATTCACCCTTAAGGAAACGGAGGATTATCTCGAAAGTATCGGCATAGAGTGGCAGCGTCAGGAGATACTTGATGCCTACATGGTGCTGGGAGGCACACCATTCTACCTTTCACTGCTGAATCCGACGTTAAGCCTTGCCCAAAACGTAGATGAACTGTTCTTTGGCCAAAATGCCATCTTGGCAACGGAATATGATTTCCTCTTCAAGTCACTTTTCAATGAAGCAGTGCTATATAGAAAGGTTGTGGAAACTCTCGCGACCAAACTGCGTGGACTTACCCGGGAGGAAATTGTCGATATTCTGAAGATTGACAACAACGGCAAGCTTTCCGAGATACTTGACAATCTGAAGAATTGTGATTTTCTACGTAGTTATCAAGCCTACGGGAAAAAAGGCAAGGGCATGCTTTATCAACTGTCGGACATGTACACACTCTTCTACCTTCGTTTCGTAAAAGGTTATCAAGGTCTTGACAAACATGCGTGGAGTAATATGCCGGACGCAAAGCGCAATACATGGGCAGGTTATGCCTTCGAGCAAGTCTGCATACACCACGTTGACCAAATTAAGCAGGCGTTGGGTATCAGCGGCATCGCCAGCAATGTATGTTCATGGTCATACAAGAGCGATACACAAGGCGCTCAGATTGACCTTGTTATAGACCGCAGTGACAAGTCTATTGACCTCTGCGAAATGAAATATTGCATGGGACAATATGACATGAAAAAGGACTATGCGGAATGGATGCAGGAACGCCGTCAGTTGTTCCGTGACGTGACGAGTACTAAAAAGACCCTACGCCTCACGTTGGTGGCATCCGGAGGAATCAAGGCAAACAAATACTCCTCATGTCTGCAAGGTCAGGTGACGCTTGACGATTTGTTCAAAGGGTAAATCTTCCCTGCTCATCTTCACGGCGCTTCACTATTTCTGCGAGGTGGTCCGCTGCCCATTCTATCATGGGTTGGCAGGCTGTCATGAACGACCTGCCACGTTCCAATATTCGGTATTCCACTCGTGGAGGGACTTCAGCATATACCATACGTTCCACGAACTGGTCTTGTTCCAAATGCCGCAACGTGGTGGTCAGTACTTTTTGCGAGATGTCCGGCACAGCCTTGCGTAAGGCAGAGAAACGCATTGGGGCAGGGCGCTCCATCAGTGTGTGCATCACCAGCAACGACCATTTGTCGCCCACACGTGAGAGGACGTTACGTATGGGACAGTCGGGAAAGAGCAAGTCGCTCGTATCTAACGCCCTCGGAGAGGGCTAGCTCCTATTCCTGCGCTCAAGCCTGCCCGCTCCATCCGGACGGTAAATCCTTTCCTTCAGGAGTGGATTTAGGAGGGTTCTTCCCTTTAACACCCTCGGAGAGGGCGAGTTCTTATTACAATGCCACTCGAGCACAGCTCGCTATACACCTTATTATATATAGTACAATCCACAAGTTATATATAATGCGGTTCACAGGCCCGCACTCGCTCAAATGCTTCCGCATCAGAATAGTCGTCGTGTCAGTCTGAGATTGATGACGGGGTAGACTTTCAGTTTTGACATTGAGTCGACATAGTCGGCAAACTTTCCTCGCAGGTTCTGAAGGTCATTGCGCACGTTGGTGCCGTCGTGCATGGTGATGGTGGGTGTGCCTCCCCACATGAGCATGCCGGCATCGATGGAGATGGAGGTGCGGAGGTCCTTGGTGATATTGGCTGAATAACCGACTCCGATATAAGGACGGAAACTGTTGGTCTTTGAGTTTGCCTTCAGCATATTGTTTTCGTCGGGAGTGATGCGGTATTCATCTCCCTTGTGATGCATCAGTTCGCCTTTGGCATAGCGAATGTCTCCTTCTTCATGAAGTACGTCTCCTGTAATCGGGTCGTATGCAGTGTAGTCCCAAAGTACGTCTTCGTCGGCATAGATGTCATGTGAGTATTCGCCTACGACGATTCCCATCTCTCCGTATTCCAGCACCCGTTCGGTGAATGATTCGGGCATATAGATGGCATTTCCGTTGTATTCGAGGATTGGATTCTCCGACAGCGCGCTCCTATACATATTATTATATATAGTGATTCCCATGAGGGTTGTCATGTCGGTTGCGGTGTTGTAGACTTTGGATATTCTTGAACTGCCCAGGTAGAATCCTGTGGTGACGTGCCAATGCTTGTTGTTTTTGAAGGGAAAGATATCGACCAGGAACTTGAAGTTGTTGAATGTGGCTTCTCTGACGGTGCTTACGTTCTGGTTGACGGGATTGCCGGTGACATTTTCCAGCAGGTCGCACAACTCGTTGAGTCGTGCCGTCGACTGTGCCTTGTTCTCTTCGTCCGATAGGGTGGGGTCGGTTTCGCCTATTACTGTGTCAAACGAGATGTGCTTTTTCATGTGGGGCATGAACGATGCTCCGGTGCGGACCTGTATGTAGTCGTTTACTGGCATTCCCATGTCGAAGCCGATGCCGTCTGTTCCGGCAGTGACAGATACGTCGACATGGTTCAACTGTATCTGTGCCTGTGTCGTGGCAACTGACATAATTGTCATCAGTGGTAGCAAAACAAGTTTCTTCATCTTTCTTTGGTTTGGCTCTTTGGTTTGAGTGCTGCAAAGTTAAGAAAAAGATGGCTAACAACAAGGGTTGAGAAGTCAAAATGCTGTTAATTGACGTGTTTTGACGGGGAATAATGAAATAAAAGTCTTCAATTGTTTTGTCGGTTTATAAAAAAGCACTACCTTTGCAAGCCGATTATTATCAGGGGAGGCATGATGGTCCTCCTGGACGGGTGTGTAGATAGCGTTGACTTTGGCCGGTCAGTGTGGTCTGTGAATCATCCAAAAAAACTACATCTCCACCGGGCTCTCGTTAGTGGCTCGGGAATGGAGTAATTTTTTGTGATATTAATTGAACATTAAAAGAAGAACGAAAATGAATACATTAAGTGCACGGACTCGTTGTGTCACACCAGAAGAAGCTGACAAGCAATGGGTCGTTGTAGATGCAACAGATCAGACAGTTGGTCGCCTTTGCTCAAAGGTGGCAAAGATTTTGCGTGGCAAGTACAAGCCATGTTTCACTCCAAACCAGGATTGCGGTGACAATGTCATCATCATCAACGCAAGCAAGATTAAGTTCTCTGGAAAGAAGTGGAGCGACAAGCAGTACATCACATTCTCTGGTTATCCAGGCGGTCAGCACAAGATGAACCCAACGGAGCTGGCAAAGCGTCCTAACGGTTATGAGAAAATCATCCGTCACGCAGTGAAGGGCATGCTTACCAAGGGACATCTTGGTTCAAAGTTGCTCGGCAACCTTTATGTATATGAAGGGGCAGAACACAAGCAGGAGGCTCAGAGCCCTAAGGTAATCGATATTAATACACTGAAATAAATAAAGAAGATATATGGAAATGATTAATGCATTAGGTCGTCGTAAAGCCGCAGTTGCTCGCGTATATCTTACAGAGGGTACAGGCAAGATCACTATCAACAAGAGAGATCTTAAGGAGTACTTCCCATCAGAACTGATTCAGTTTGTTGTAAAGCAACCATTGAACCTTCTTGATGTTGCCGACAAGTATGACATCAAGGTAAACGTCTATGGTGGCGGTTACACAGGTCAGTCTCAGGCTCTTCGCCTTGCCATTGCCCGTGCACTCGTAAAGATTAACGCAGACGACAAGAAAGCTCTTCGTGCAGAAGGATTCATTACCCGCGATTCTCGTGTCGTTGAACGCAAGAAACCAGGTAGACCAAAGGCTCGTCGCAGATTCCAGTTCAGCAAGCGTTAATACAAACATATTGTCATCCTTCCTGTGGACTGCATCTGTGCATGTTCCACAGCGAGGGGCGGCATGAGCTTGGACAGGGGTTTAGTATCTAAACTCTCAAGATCCCTCAGAGGCTACTTGAGAGCTGGTTTTCAAACTAAAAGGAAAGTAAACAAACAAATCAAACAAGAATTATGTCTAGAACTAATTTCGAACAATTATTGGAAGCAGGTTGTCACTTCGGACACCTCAAGAGAAAATGGAATCCTGCAATGGCTCCTTATATCTTCATGGAGCGCAACGGTATTCATATCATCGACCTCAACAAGACTGTAGACTGCGTTGAAGAAGCAGCAGATGCTCTCAAGCAGATTGCAAAGTCAGGCAAGAGAATCCTTTTCGTTGCTACAAAGAAGCAGGCAAAGGACATCGTTGCCGAGAAGGCAAAGTCAGTCAACATGCCATACGTCATCGAGCGTTGGCCAGGCGGTATGCTTACCAACTTCCCTACAATCCGCAAGGCAGTGAAGAAAATGTCGAACATCGACAAGCTGTTGGCAGACGGAACATACGACAAGTTGTCAAAGCGTGAGAACCTTCAGATTCGCCGCAAGCGCGAGAAGCTCGAGAAGAACCTCGGTTCAATTGCCGACCTTACTCGTCTTCCTGCAGCACTTTTCGTAGTCGACGTAATGAAGGAACACATCGCCGTACATGAGGCAAACCGTCTGGGTATTCCAGTGTTTGCAATTGTCGACACAAACTCAAACCCAAGCAATGTTGACTTCATGATTCCAGCCAACGACGATGCTTCAAAGTCAATCGAGGTTATCGTAGGTGCTTGCTGCGAGGCAATTGCAGAAGGACTCGAGGAGCGCAAGATTGAGAAGATTGACATGGAAGCAGCCGGTGAGCAGGACGACAACAAGGGTGCAGCAGCTGCCGACAAGGCAAGACGTCCTCGCAAGAATGCCAAGAAGGCCGAGGCTGAAGCTCAGGAAGAAGCTCCAGTAGAGGCAGAGGCAACTGAAGCTCCAGCAGCTGAAGAGGCAGAATAATTGTTTAATCGAAAATAATAAATAATCATATAGGATTATGGCTATCACATTAGCAGAAATCAATGCACTTCGCCAGAAGACACAGGCAGGTCTGATGGACTGTAAGAAAGCTCTTACAGAAGCCAATGGCGATATGGAGGAGGCAATGGAAATTCTCCGTAAGAAAGGACAGCTCGTTGCAGCCAAGCGTTCTGACCGTGAGGCAGCCGAGGGTTGCGTACTCGCAAAGGTTGACGGCAACTTCGCTGCGATGATTGCTCTCAAGTGCGAAACAGACTTCGTTGCAAAGAACGCAGACTTTGTCGCTCTTTGCTCAAAGATACTTGACCTTGCAGTTGCAAACAAGTGCAAGACTCTCGACGAGGTAAAGGCTCTCTCAATCGATGGCAAGCCAGTTACTGACGCTGTCACTGAACGCTCAGGTGTTACTGGTGAGAAGATGGAACTCGACGGTTACAATGTAGTTGAAGGCGACTATGTATGCGCTTACAACCACATGAACCAGAACTTCCTCTGCACACTCGTTGCAATGAGCAAGCCATGCGCTGAGGACGTTGCAAAGAACGTAGCAATGCAGGTTGCAGCTATGGCACCAGTTGCTCTCGACGAGGCTTCTGTACCACAGCACGTGAAGGACGTTGAGTATAAGGCTGACGTAGAGAAGGCTAAGCAGAACCAAATCAACAAGGCTGTTGAAGCTGCCCTCAAGAAGGCTGGCATCAACCCAGCTCACGTTGACAGCGAAGACCATATCGAATCAAACACTGCCAAGGGATGGATTACTCCTGAGCAGGCAGAACAGGCTCGTGAAATCAAGGCAAAGGTAGCAGAAGAGAAAGCTGCAAACCTTCCTGAGCAGATGATTCAGAACATCGCAAACGGTATGCTCAACAAGTTCTACAAGGAGTCTTGTCTTCTCGACCAGGCTTACATCGACGACAATAAGGTAAGTGTTGCACAGTATCTTCACAATGTGGACAAGGACCTTACTGTAACAGACTTCAAGCGCTTCACACTCCGCAGCGAATAATAAAAGTCAAGATAATCTTTTCCATAGGAGATGTCCCCATTCGGGATGTCTCCTTTTTTTTGTTTGTGTTAGTGGGTTGTGGTTTTGTCACCGATGACAGAACACAATTTGTCGGTAAAAGTTCACGAAACTCAATGCTTGTTGGCAGATGAGCCATACGCTCGTTGCCTGATGAGCCATACGCTCATTGCCCGATGAGCCATACGCTCGTTGCCCGATGAGCCATACGCTCGTTGGCAGATGAATGATGATTGCTGGATGGTTGTCTGATGGCTTTGATTTATGCAACCGCTCGTATGATTTTACATGACCGTTCGTATTGGCTCGGACAACTGCTCGTGTTAGCTCAGACAACCGTTCGCATTGGCTCAGACAACCGGTTGTATAAGTCAAAACCAAACATTGTGCATTTTCAGTTCTCAATCACATTCTTTACAATCCATTGATGGAAGAACGGGTCTTCAAGCTCATAGTTGTCGCCTCGGATTACATATCCTTTCTTTATCATACGCATGACGGCACTTGTCATGGTGCTCGTTGGCAGCGCCCTGTCCTGTACCGGGTTTTTTCCGTTGCAGATGGCAACCATCACATATTTGTCGGTCTTGTTGAAGTTCAACCACAGCCGCTCGTAATCCAGGTCGTGGGTGGCTATGATGTCTTCCTCTGCCAGTCGTACCACGTCTTCATGCTTGCCCGAGGAGAGATTGTTCCACACGGCAAATGCAAGTTCCTGAGTGTAGTAGGGATGGCATCCGGTGAAAGCCAGTATCTCGTCAGCCACTTGCTCGGCATCGCTGGTCAACGGAGATATCCGGTCTGTGAGATAGGTCTTGAAATCCTCGTATGGTATTTTGCTCAGTCTCATCAACATGCCAAAATGATAGAAAGGTGATTTGACGCGCTCGAAGATGTCTGTCATCATGCTCTCTTGACTGCCGAGGAAGATGTAGTTGATGCCCGACTGTTCCTGCATTATCGCACGGAGCTGCTTGTCGATGTTCTTGTCTACCTCCAGGATGCTTTGGAATTCGTCGAAGACAACAATGGGTCTGTTGCCGGGTTCGGACACTTTCTGCAGTATTGCCATCACATCCTCGATTGCAGTCATTCCAGTGTCAGCCGACGGTTGGAACGACACCGACACTTCGTCGGTCATGGGGTTTATGTTTACTGACGGTATGATGCGGAAGTTGCGGATGAAGTATTTCACTTTCTCAAACTTGTATCGGTTGATGATGGCTTTCAGCAGTTTGGCTGCGAGGTCTTCCTTGCTCAGGACCGACTGCATGTTGAGCCATATGTAGGGACGGTGGGTGTGTTCCACTGCTTTCTTCACCAGACTTGACTTGCCGAAGCGTCGTGGGGAAATGAGGACCAGGTGGTTCTCGCTTTGCAGAAACTGCACAATGTAGTCCAATTCCTTCACTCTGTCGGTGAAGTATTGGGCATCAACCAATGAACCGAATTTGAAAGGGTTATCCATGATCGAAAATGTTCGTAACGAAATTTTTCGCAAAGATACGGTTTTGTTTCCGTACTTGCAAGCCTTTCCTCCTCTTTATTTCAAAAAAAGTCATGCCCCTGCCAACTTCTCCTACTTCATTTTGAAAATGAAAGTAATTGCTCAGCCAACTTCACCTGCTTCCGGTTTCGTCTGGTTACATGATATTTTCTAAACTTGGATGATTGAATTTGCAAGAGCTTAATTCTGACTTTAGTTGCAAACGCGGTGGGAGGAGGAGTCGGCTTTCAAGGGGCATTTGCCAGCATCGGTAAAAAAGATATGGGGAAATATAGCCCTAAAATAAATCATTGGCATAAGTTTTAACGATTTTGTAACATCGTTTTGTGAAATAATCGCTAAATTTGCGACAGTCAAACATAATTGTTTTCTAAGTAGATAGTATTAAACGGACGAATGTCCGTCATTTATTAATTTAATTATTTAAAACAACACGTTATGCAGAAAAAATTGTTTTCGCTCATTGCATTGATGGTGCTTATGGTATCGACGGCAATGGCGCAGGTAACCACCTCAAGTATGACCGGTAAGGTCGAGGCTGACGGTGAGGACGTTATTGGTGCTACTGTGGAGGCCATTCACACGCCTTCAGGTACTCGCTACCAAGCTGTAACAAATACCAAGGGTATTTTCTCTATCAACGGTATGCGTGTAGGCGGTCCTTACAAGGTTCAGATCTCCTATGTCGGTTACGTGACAAAGGTAGTGGAGGGCATCACCCTTCAACTTGCTGAAACTTACAACCTCAAGACTTCTCTCACTGAGGACACTCAGCAGCTCGACGAAGTCCTGGTAAGTGCAAAGGCTACCAAGTTTACCACTGAGAAGACAGGTGCTTCTACTAACATCAACAATCAGATGATTGTCAACATGCCTACGGTAAGCCGTAGCATCACCGACTTCACCCGCTTGTCTCCTTACGGCGGCAACGGAATGCAATTCGCCGGTACTGATGGACGTACAGCAAACTTCACTGTCGACGGTGCGAACTTCAACAATAACTTCGGTTTGAACGACAAACTCCCTGGTGGAGGCAATCCGATTTCAATCGATGCTATTGAGGAGCTCCAGGTAGTTATCTCTCCATACGATGTCCGTCAGACCAACTTCATCGGTGGCGGTGTGAATGCCATCACAAAGTCGGGTACCAACACCTACAAGGGTAGTGCCTACATCTACCACAAGAACGAGAACATGCGTGGTGACGCCATCGAGGGCAAGCAGATTTCAGGTGCACGCGAGAAGGACCGCAGCACCACTTACGGTTTCACTGTCGGTGGTCCTGTCATCAAGGACAAGCTCTTCTTCTTCGTCAATGGTGAAATGGTGAAGACCCCTACAGTAGCCAACCGCTGGAGAGGTTCGAAGGACGGAGTTGCCGATGCCGACAACTACATCTCACGCACCACACTCTCCGACCTTCAGACAGTGTCCGACTATGTGAGAGAGAAGTATGGCTACGACACTGGTTCGTACACAAGCTACCCAGCCGACGAGAGCAACTACAAGATTCTTGCCCGTTTGGACTGGAACATCAACAACAAACATCACCTTGCTTTCCGCTACAACTACACACTGAACAAGGCTTGGAATACGCCTAACGGTAATTCAATGGACGGAGGTACACGTATGTCCGGCTACCGTACTTCACAGTACTCAATGGCATACGCAAACTCCATGTACTCCATCGACAACAAAGTCCATTCATTCTCACTCGACTTGAACAGCCGTTTGGCAGACAACCTTTCAAACCAGTTCCTGGCTACATATTCAAAGCTCGACGATGTGCGTGGAACAAACTCAAGAGAGTTCCCGTTCATTGATATCCTCAAGGACAACCAGAACTACCTCTCTCTCGGTCATGAGCTTTTCACTCACAACAATGCAGTGCACAACACCATCTGGAACATCAAGGATGACGTGACTTACTACACCGGTGCACACAAGATTACCGGCGGTGCCTTTTTCGAACATCAGATGGCAGACAATGCCTACATGCGTGAGGGTACAGGCTACTACCGCTACAAGAGTCTTGAAGATTTCCTCACTGGCGCAACACCTGAAATCGTTGCCCTTACTTATGGTTACAATGGCGAGGCAAATCCTGCTTCACGTGTCCAGTTCAACAAGGCAGGCATCTATGGTCAGGACGAATGGGAAATCAACGACAAGTTCAAGCTCACCTACGGAATGCGTATCGACGGTCTGTTCTTCAACAACAGTGACCTGATGACCAACAATGCCATCTACAATCTCGACTACGACGGACGCCATATCGACACAGGCAAGTGGCCTTCATCCAACATCACCTTCTCTCCACGTGTGGGCTTCACCTACGACGTGTTTGGCGACAAGAGCCTGAAGGTTCGTGGAGGTACAGGTCTTTTCTCCGGCCGTCTGCCTCTCGTGTTCTTCACCAACATGGAGACCAACTCGGGTATGGTGCAGTATAAGGCAATATGCAACGCCTCTACTGCCAACAAGATGGGCTATTCCATGGACCAGTTTGCAGGCGGTCTCGTAACCGACGGCAACGGCAATGCCACTATCCAGGCTCTCCAGGAAAAGCTCTTCTCGCTTGGATATCCAGGCACCATCACTCCTGAAGAAGGAACAATCCTTTCCGGTTCTTCAATCGCAGCAGTCGACAGACACTTCAAGATGCCACAGGTGTGGAAGACTTCTTTGGCAGTCGACTACTCAATTCCAGTTTCATTCCCATTCACAGTCACTGTAGAGGGAATCTTCAACAAGACGGTGAACGCAGCCTGCATGACCGACTGGAGTATTCCTTCAGTCGGAGGCTTTGCACGCTTCAACGGTGCCGACAACCGTCCAATCTATCCTGACGGCTATCGCACCAACACCAAGGCATTTGTCCTCAGCAACACAAGCAAGGGCTACGGATGGTCAGCCAACGTGACTCTCAATGCACAGCCAACCAACTGGCTCAGCTTGATGGCAGCCTACACTCACACTGTGAACAAGGAAATCACCGGTATGCCAGGTTCAGACGCTGAGTCGGCATTCACTTACGTTCCTACTTCAGAAGGTCCCAACAACATCAAGCTCCACAACTCAGAGTACGTCACTCCTGACCGTATCGTGGCTTCAGCTACAGCTCACGACAAGAGCGGCAACCACTTCAGCCTTATCTTCGAATCATGGCGCGGCGGTTACAACTACTCTTACATGATGACCAACGACATGAACGGTGACGGCTACAACTACGATGCAATCTATGTCCCTACCGACGAGCAGGTGGCAAACAATGAGTTCCGTTTCTCTTCAGAGGACGACAAGACCCGCTTCATGGATTATGTTCACAACTCAAAGTATCTGAAGAGCCGTCAGGGCAAGTACACAGAGGGCTACAGCGTCTACAACCCATGGGTTTACCGCGTTGACTTCAGCTACAAGCATGACTTCAAGGTGAATGTTGCCAACACAAAGCACACACTCCAGCTCAGCTTCGACATCAAGAACCTCATGAACCTCTTCAATTCAAGCTGGGGCGTGATGAAGTATCTTAACCCCGAAATCGGTTCAGATGCCCGCATCCTTACTTACGACGGAGTTGATGCTGACGGTTATGCAACATTCTCTACTCCGGCTTCCATCAGTGGCAGCACCAAGACATTCGTGCCTTACCATGCCATCGGTCAGTGCTGGTATGCTTCTATCGGTATCAAGTATATTTTCAACTAATAATAAAGTCAAGACAATATGAAACTCAAATATTTAATTCCATCATTCATTGCAGTCCTTGCCGTATTGGTTGGATGTTCTGATGATGATTCAGCTACATTGCTCGACGAAGTCAAGGTTTCTTCCTCTTATGTAGCAATCCCAACCGACGGCGGTTCAACTACAATCACAGTCACTGCCAAGGACGAGTGGGAAATCGACACTACAGCAGTCAACGGTTGCCCCACATGGCTCAAGATAAGCCCGGTGAAGGGTGTCGCCGGCAAGACCGACGTCACATTCTCTGCCGACAAGACTGAGGACGGACGCACAGCGACCGTTTATCTTGTCTGCGCAGGCAAGAAGCAAATCATCAACGTAATCCAGGGAATTTCATCCATCCCTTCGGCTACAGTGGCTGAGGTGATGGCTGGTCCGGAGAGCAAGACCTATCAGGTGACTGCAACCGTGACATCCATCACAAACACCTCCTATGGCAACCTCTACCTCAACGACGGTACAAGCGACACCGACCTCTATATCTATGGTCTCTTCAATTCAAAGGGTCAGTATCCGTCTGCAGCAACAGGAGGCTGGGACAGCTTCGGCATCAGTGTGGGTGACGAAATCACTGTCGTAGGTTCAAAGGTCATCTACAGCGGTACAGTTGAGTTCAAGGACGCAACACTCGTAAGTGTCCAGAAGTCGCTCATCAGCGCTGAAGGTCCTACATACTTCAACCTCAGTTCTGAGGAAGTTTCTTCAATCCCTTCCGACGGCGGCTACGCAAAGATTGCAATCTCTTGCACAAGCGGCAACGATGTTGAGATTGAGATTCCCGAGGACGCACAGAGCTGGCTGTCTACTGCCTTCGGTGGCGTTACTTCTACATCAGCCATGCTGAAGGTTGCTGCCAACACAGGTGCAGCACGTAGCGCAGACGTCACATTCAAGACTACCGACGGTGAGAAGGACTACACAGCCGTAGTGACTGTGGTCCAGGAAGGACTTGCAGGAACCAAGGAAGTTCCGTTCACAGTGGAGGAGGCAATCGCTTACTGCAGCAATCTCAGCGGTGAATCTGCAGCCGATGTCTACATCAAGGGAAAGGTTTCCAAGGTGCTCTACGATTACTCGGCAAAGTATGGCGCAGGCACATTCTGGATTTCCGACGACGGCACATTCAACGGTGCAGAGAACGGAAAGTCAACTGACGACAAGGGCCACGACTTCGAGGTTTACTCAGCTTACTGGTTCGACAACCAGGCTTGGGCTGAGGGCAACAAGCAGTTGAGCGTAGGCGACGAGGTCATCGTCTGCGGTAAGGTGACACTCTACAGCGGCGTGTCAGAAACCTCTTCAAAGAAGGCTTACATCTACAGCGTCAACGGTGCGACAAGCGATGCCAACGGGCTTGGTTCGGAAACTTATCCGTTCAATGTGGCAGGCGCAATCACTGCTGCAAAGGCAGGATACAAAGGCAATGTCTACATCAGCGGTCAGGTTTCAAAGGTGCTCTACAGCTTCTCTGCAAGCCACGGCACAGGCACATTCTGGATTTCCGACGACGGCACATTCAACGGTGCAGAGAACGGCAAGTCGACTACCGACACCGACCACGATTTCGAGGTTTACTCAGCTTACTGGTATGGCAACCAGCCCTGGCAGGAAGGCGACGGCCAGATTGCCGAAGGCGATGAAGTCCTTGTCTACGGTGCTCTCACCACATACAATGGCATGGCAGAGACTTCTTCAAAGAAGGCATACGTTTGTGGTAAAGCAGAAATGACAAAGTAATAGAACTCTGTTTCTTTCATGATTGGGGGCGCATTCCTTGTGGGGTGCGCCCTTCTTCGGTATTTGTCCGGTTTTGTCCAGCTCGGGCATCGTAATGGATAAAATCCGTACACGTTACTTGCACGCTACTTCCGGATGGCTACAAGCGCAAGAAAAGTGCACAAGCGCTTAATGAAAGCAGATGCGCTAGGAGCAACGCCAGGCTGTCTTTGTAGTGAGAAGCATATGGCACGTGGCAATGGCAAACTCCAATTACTTGCTCCAAAGCGTTTCGGTGTTTCAGTGTTTCAGTTGTTTCAATTAAAAAAATGGTACACTAAAACTCAACTTTCTCTCTTCTTATATATATAATATATTAATAATTAATTAGTTATAT
>CAVISR010000023.1:0-34023 GCA_963645405.1 Acutalibacteraceae bacterium | reverse complement strand
TCCAGGACTCTGCCTTGGGCTGGTAGCAGTTGCCCCTTCGGGGCGTTGCAAAGGCACAAGGAACTTGGAACATTAATCCCCATTAATCAGCCATTAATCTTTCATTAATGACAAGATTGACGAGCCATTACATGACCATTGATGTTCAAGAAAAGATTAATGAACCATTGACGAGTCATTACACGACCATTAATGTTCAAAAAAAACCAACGGTCAATTACATGACCATTGATGTTCAAAACATTAATCTCCATCAACCATTCATTCGACGTCAGCGCCCGGCTACAATCCGGCAGATGTTGACGATGGTTGCCATCCCTTTCTCGAGCGACTGTACGGGACAGAACTCGTGGGGACCGTGGAAATTGATGCCGCCTGCGAAGATGTTGGGGCAGGGAAGTCCCTTGAAGGAGAGTTGCGCTCCGTCGGTGCCGCCGCGTATGGGCTGTACGTGCGGTGTGATGTCTGCCTCCTGCATTGCCTGGCGTGCTATGTCGATGATGTACATCATTGGCTCGATTTTCTCGCGCATGTTGTAGTATTGGTCGGTGAGTGTGAGTTGGGCTGTATGTTCTCCGTACTTGGCATTGATGACTGCCACGATTTCTTCCATGCGCTCTTTACGGGCTTCGAACTTCTTGCGGTTGTGGTCGCGGATGATGAACGAGAGGCTTGCTGACTCGCAGTTGCCGCGGATGTCGGTGAGATGGTAGAAGCCTTCGTAGCCTTCGGTGGTTTCGGGTGTCTCGTCCTGCGGAAGCATCTTCACGAGTTCGGTTGCCACGAGGGCTGCATTGACCATTTTGCCTTTGGCATATCCCGGGTGCACGGAGCATCCGGTGACTTTGACCCGGGCTGACGCTGCATTGAAGTTCTCGAACTCGAGTTCTCCCACTTCGCCTCCGTCCATGGTGTAGGCAAACTGGCAGCCGAACTTGCTGACATCGAAGAGGGATGCGCCTCTGCCGATTTCTTCGTCGGGATTGAAGGCGATGCGGATTGTGCCGTGTTTGATTTCGGGATGCTGGCGGAGATGTACCATTGCCTGCACTATCTCTGCTATTCCGGCTTTGTCGTCGGCTCCCAGGAGGGTGTGTCCGTCGGTTACAATGAGGTCCTCGCCCTTGTGGGCAAGCAGCTCGGGGAATTTGGCTGGTGAACTGACGATGCCTTCGCTCAGCTGGATGTCGCCCCCGTCGTAGTTGGCGACGATGTGCGGACGGATGTCCTTGCCTGAGCAGTCGGGGCTGGTGTCGTAGTGGGAGATGAAGCCGATGGTGGGGATGTCCTTGTCGGTGTTGGAGGGTAGGGTGGCATAGATGTAGCCGTGGGCATCGAGCTCCACGTCTGCCAGTCCTTCTGCCTGGAGTTCGTTTTTGAGATATTGGGCAAAGACAAGTTGTTTGGGCGTGCTGGGACATTCGGATGAGTCTTCGTCAGACTGTGTGTCGAATGCCACATATCCAAGGAATCGTTCTGTTATATTCATTTTCATTTGATTTTATGTGACTACAAAATTACAAATTAAATCGATATGCACGGGGCTTTTGGTATTTAATTCGTATCTTTGCACTCAGTTTAGACTTCATGAATCAAGATTATACAGAAATGAATACAGTGATGAAAGAACTATCTACAAAGAATGCCCCTGCTGCTATAGGTCCGTATAGCCAGGGAATTGAAGCCAATGGCTATGTTTATGTGAGCGGTCAGTTGCCAATCAATCCTGCCACGGGCGAGTTTGCCGTGGGAGGAATAAAGGCGGAGGCACGGCAGAGCCTTACCAACATCAGGAACATCCTTGCGGAGGCTGGACTGACGATGGGAAATGTGGTGAAGGTGACGGTGCTGATGACCGACATCAAGGACTTTGCTGCGGTGAACGAGGTTTATGCCGAGTTCTTCGAGGCTCCATATCCCGCCAGGTCGGCTTTTGCTGTGGCAGCATTGCCTAAGGGTGCTGACATCGAGATTGAAGCGATTGCAGCCAAATAAAGGGTGCTGATGACCACTCAAGCATGGCTTGAGAGTGTGATCCACTCGAAGACAGATGTGGGACTGAGGGAGCAACTGAAACTGGTGTTCTTCCTCAGTCTGCCTGCCATTTTGTCGCAACTCTCGACCATCGTGATGGAATACATCGATGCATCGATGGTGGGCAGTCTGGGTGCCGAAGCCTCGGCTTCCATAGGACTGGTGGCAACCACCACATGGATGTTTGGCGGCATCTGCACGGCTGTGGCATCGGGTTTCTCGGTGCAGGTGGCTCATCTCTATGGCGCAAAGAAAAAGAAGGAGGCGGAGAATGTGCTGCGCCAGGCTTTCGTGGCTTGCGCGTTCTTCGGACTTTTGGCTTTGACGGTGGGGTGTGGCATAAGCAGGAACCTGCCTCAATGGTTGGGCGGCAACAGGGATATTGTGGACGATGCCTATCTGTACTTCCTGGTCTTTGCCTTTTCTCTGCCGATATATATTCTCTACCATCTGCTGTCGAGCATGTTGCGCTGCAGCGGAAACATGAAGGTGCCGAGTGTCATGAGCATCGCGATATGTGCAATGGATGTGGGGTTCAACTTCTTCTTCATATTTCCTACCCGTGAGATTCCGTTACTCGGAATGGATGTGACGTGTCCGGGACTGGGACTCGGGGTGCTTGGCGCAGCTCTTGGCACGTTGTCAGCCTGGTGTGTGGGCTTTGTGTCCCTCCTTATTTATATTTCCTCGAGCCGTTCGCAACTGCGACTGAACCTGCGCGGAGGACTGATGCCCGAGAACCTGGTGATAAAAAAGGCAGTCATGATTGGACTGCCTATCGGTATGGAGAGGATTATCTCATGTGGGGCGCAAATCACTTCTACCATCATTGTTGCGCCATTGGGCACGGTGGCGATTGCCTCGAATGCTTTCGGAATCACCATCGAGAGCCTTTGCTATATGCCGGGCTATGGTGTTGCCGATGCTGCCACCACTCTGATTGGTCAGAGCATGGGGGCTGACAGGAAAGACCTGATAAGGCGCTTCTCGTATATCACTCTGGGAATGGGTGTGTGTATCATGACCAGTTTTGCAGCCATAATGTATGTCTTTGCTCCTGACCTGATGACACTGATGAGTCCCGACGAAAGCGTGCAACATCTCACAGCCAGTGTGCTCCGGCTTGAGGCATTTGCCGAACCGCTGTTTGCCACGTCCATCGTGTGCTACGGAATATTCGTGGGTACGGGCAACACAATCATTCCGAGCATCATCAACTTCAGCAGCATTTGGGTGGTGAGGATTCCGCTTGCTGCCTTTCTAGCCGGCACTTACGGACTCATGGGCGTTTGGATTGCCATGGTTACCGAACTGTGTGTGCGCGGACTTGTGCTGCTTGCACGGCTGGTAACGAAACTCCGGAAGTTGTAGGCTCAAAGCATGTTGCAGATTTGTTGCGGAGTTGTTGCAAAAAAAGTAAATCTGTCTGCAATTCAATAGACTTACAGCTCAATAGTCTGCAATTCAATAGCCTCACAATTCAATGGCCTGCAATTCAATGTCTTTACAATTCTATTGTTTCAAAGTTCAATTGGTCTACAATTCAACCTCCACAGACTTGAATCCTTCGGCCGAGAAACGCACGATTGTTTTCTGTGACGTCTTCTGAATATAAGCAAGGAGTCTGCCGCGGAATGCATTGCGATGATTGGCTTGGGGTGCAGTCATGTCGGAGTTGTCGGAATTCTCCAGTCCAAGCAACTTGCCTCCTTCAATGATTTCACACGTCACATCGTTGTGCGCCTGCAGAACACGGATTCCTGCCTCATCTACAATGTCAATCCATACATGCACAACCAGGTCACCGGACTTGTAGCCCAGGCTGTCGACATGTGCATGAAGTGCCTTTGCTTCACCATGTGTCTTTGTCTCATAGGTGACTGTTGCAGCACCCTGAATGTCGATTCCTTCCACACTCAATGTGCCTGCCTGATAGGGGATGTCCCAATGGATTATACCCGTGGAATCATCGTATTTCTTTTTCTCGCCCACTTCTTTGCCGTTGAGTAGCAGACGTGCATAAGGTTGGTTGGTGTAGCAGAGTACACGTATGGTCTGCCCTTCGGCATAGTTCCACGAATCCCATGCATCGGTAGAAAGATTGCCGGGGCGTCTGTCGGGACCGTCCTTGCGGATGGGGTGTGTACCGATATAGACCGTGGGCTTGGTGCTCCATAATGACTGGAAGAAATGGCCCCGCGGTTTCATTGTTCCCGAGAAGGACACGAGTCCTGTGTTCAGTCCGCGTGAGGGCCATTGCCCCGACTCTCCGAGATAGTCCAGTCCGGTCCATACGAATTGTCCGAATATGAAACTGTTGTCGCGCACTGCCTTCCATGAGGAGAGGTTGGTGCTGGTTTCGCTGCCATAGATGATGCGACGGGGATAGGTGGCATGGTCTTCCTTATAGCGGTTTTCGGTGTAGTTGTATCCACACACATCGATGACACTTGGATAAATGGTCTGATTGCTCATCACCACGCCTGCCATTGCTCCGGTCACAGGACGTGAGGGGTCGTTGGCATGGATTATTTTGGCAAGGCGTTCGGCAATGAAACCGATGCGTTCGGCACGCGGTGCATTTTCCTTGTATCCTCCATACATGGGTTGGTTGATGCTGGCATTGTTGCCGTCGAGTATCGGATGGGTGTATGGATCGTTGGGATAGTCGACCTCATTGCCCACGCTCCACATAAACACGCTTGGATGGTTGCGGTCGCGGCGTACCATATCGCGAATGTCGGTGTCAATCCATTCATTGAAGAAGTCGTAGGATCCGTCGTAACTGGGAGTGCCCCTGTTCCATCCTGCCATCCACTTGCGCTTGGGATATTCCCACTCATCCGAACCTTCGTCCATGATGAGGAATCCCATCTCGTCGGCAAGGTCGTAGATGACTGGCGCCTGCAGGTTGTGGCTCATGCGAAGTCCGTTGACACCCATCTCCTTGAAGGTGAGGAATCGGCGACGCCACACTTCGCGTGGAACGGCAGCGCCAAGTACTCCTGCATCATGATGGATGCAAACGCCCTTCACCTTTATCCATTTGCCGTTGAGCGCAAACCCTTTGTCGGCATCAAAGGCGAGGGAACGCAGACCTATACGCAAGGATGTGGTGTCCTGCACGACATTCCCTTTTTTCAGTTGCAGACGGAGCGTATACAGATAAGGAGTGTCGATGTCCCACAGATGGGGTTTGGAAACACTGAACTGCATTGTGCCAAGACTGTCGGTGAGTTTCTTGCTTGCGGCACAGACTTGCTTGCCATCGGCATCGAATAGACTGGCTGTGACTGTGACATCGCCCATATCCTGCTTCATATTGCTGATGCTGAACCCTACATTTACTTGTGCCTTGTCGATGGATATCTTGCCAGTAGTGCAGGTCACGCCCCATTGGTCGAAGTGAAGATTGGCTGCACTGATCAACCATACATTGCGGTAGATGCCTGAACCGGTGTACCAGCGTGAGTCGGCATATCTGCTGTGGTCGACTCTTACGGCAAGTACGTTGCCGCCGGACTGAAGGTAGGGGGTCAGGTCGTACATGAATGACACATAACCATTGGGACGCTTGCCAAGAAGATGACCATTGAGATACACTTCACTGCGGTTGTACACTCCTTCGAAATAGATGAAATGCAAAGGTTTGTCATCGCTTACCTGGAAATGCTTGCGATACCACCCGATACCTGCCGGCAGATAACCGGTGCAACTGGCAAGGGTGGGGGACGGAGTGCCTTCGATTGACCAGTCGTGAGGCAAGTCGAGTTGACGCCAACGGCTGTCGTCGAATGATGGCTGGACGGCATTCACTGTGTCGGTCATGCTGAAGAGCCAACCAGAGTTGAACAGTTGTGAGTCTCCGAACGATACCTGGGCATGAATGCCTGTTACCGCAGAGACGAAGATGTATGACAGCAGGAATAGTGCTTTGGAATATTTCATGTGGACTGATGGAAACTCGTGTGGCTGATAATACTTGTGGACTGATGGAAACATCTGGACTAAGGGAAATAAGTGAATTGATGAAAACTTGTGGGCTAAGGAACCATATGGACTGATGAAAAAAAGAATGGGACCGGCAAGCCCCATTCTCTATATTGCGGCAGGTTCCGGGCTGGCTTTAAGGACCAGCCCCAATAAAACTGCAAATCAAAATTAAACCATTTGGAACCTGCCATGCGTGTTTACTGAATCTTTACTTTGATGATATTTACTGAGAAGGCAGGAATCTGGAAGTCAATCTTTGTAGAACTGCTTGCCTTGACTGCTCCTGTTGTCGGGTAGATATTCTTTGGATTGTCGAGTGAGTTCTCATCGTTGCCGTCAGCTGAAGCAAGACGTGTGAGACTTACTGCAGACTTGTCGGATGTGTTGACTGAACAGTTGCTCAAGTTGATTGTTCCGTCTGCAAATCCTTCACCGACGTTCACTACCTTCACATACATGGTCTTGGTAGCATCATCGATGGTTGTGGATGCATAGACACCTTCCATTGCTGTGCTCTTCTGAGTCTTGCAAGCAAAGTCGAGTTTGCCGTCGATATAGCACTTGATGCTGTCGCCGTCAACGTCTACCTGAAGGTCATACCACTTGTCGTTCTCTACAGTGAAGCGCTTGTTGGCTGCGAGCTGTGACCTGCCGCCACCGATGGCTTGCTCTACATTGCTCTGTGAGTTTGACCATCCACCGACATTGTACCACTCGTAGTTCTTGCTGTCCTTGTATCCGAACATAAGCATGAATCCTTCTGCGCCTTCCTCTTTCTTAGCCTGCATCTTGTAGGTGTATTTCTTTGCAGAAATCATCTCGGGACAAAGGGCGATTGCCGGCTGCTCAGGTGAAGTCTGGACAAATTCTTTATCCTTCACGCTCCATGAACCGTTTTGCTTTTGCCACTTGGCAAAGTCTCCGATAGAAACGGCCTTGTTGTCAATGATGAGCTGGGCATTGCGATAGTGGACAGTTGTTCCCCATGTAGCCAAACCAATCTGTACTGGCTTTGCCTCTTCCTCGACGTTTGCCTTTGGCATGGTGAGTTTGTAGTCCCATGAAGTCTTTACAACCTGTGTTCCGATGTTGTTAGGGAAAAGCTGCTGGACATAGTAAGAAGGAGTGCCCATCACTTTCTGTGAGTTGAAGCGAATCATGTCAGGACGCCACTTGGCATCGTTCTCATTTACGAAGATAGGTGCGTAGGAATTCATGACTACAATGTCTGAGTTGTTTTCCATACCCATCATGTAGACAGCCTCTCCAAGTGCTGCATTGAGGTTACCAAGGTCACCGAACTGGCTTGTCACTGCATACTCGCCTACATATACTTTGTACTTGCTGCGGTCGTATGAGTCGTACTTCTTGAAGCGGTCAGCAAACCATTTAGGATTGCGGTAGTAGTGCTCGTCGACCATTTCCACTGGATAGTCATTACGCCAAGAAGGATTGTCGGTTCCCCATGACTCTACGTTTCCGATGCAGTGTACATTAGGATATTTTGCCTTTATAGCCTTGTAGAATGCATAATAACGCTCTGGATAGTGGTCGCTCTGGTCGGAGTTGTTGTCCATGTGGAAATTGTAGTTCTCGTTTCCAATCTCGATATACTCAAGATTGAATGGCTCGGGGTGACCTGCTTCTGCACGCATCTTACCATACTTCGTTGTCACATCACCATTGGCATACTCAAGAGCATCAAGACATTCCTGAATCCATTCGTCAATCTGGTCGTATGGAGTGCATCCGCCATGCCATATACCTACGTTGACCACAAAGAGAGGCTTTGCACCTATGTCTTCTGCCAACTGAAGATATTCATGGAAACCAATACCGTCGCTTGTGCGGTAGCCCCAATTCACGTTGGCATGTCCCTCACGATTTTCGATAGGACCGAGGGTGCGTTTCCAACGGAAGGCATTGTCGGGACTTTGCTGTCCTTCAACGAAGCATCCGCCAGGAAATCGCATGAAACGAGGCTTCATGTCAGCCAACATCTGTGCAAGGTCGGGACGCATTCCGTTTTCCCTGTTTTTGAATGTGGGAGGGAAGAGACTTACTACATCCAACTGGAACTGACCAGCTTTGTCGGCAGTGAGAACGAACTCAGCCTTCGGATCATTGCCAGTAGTGACAATCTCAGCAGTAAACTTCTTCCATTCCTTTCCGAGCTTCACGCTGATTGTAGCAGAACCAAGTTCTTTGCCGTCTTTGGTCTGTAGCTTTGCAGTTACATTGCCTTTGAATTTACCGTTGCTCTTTGCATAAAACGACAGTTTGTACTTTCTGTCCTTTACAGAGTTGATTCCCCAAAAGCCCTCATTCCTGACTCCATCACCGGCTTTGGCAAGTGTGACGTCAAGGGCATGATGCTGGACATCATTCAGTAAGTTCTCGGTAGTTAGTTTGATTGAGGAACTTCCAACAGTGTACCAACTGTTCACTGTGGATTCCGATTGACCGGGACGTCCGCCTCTTCTTCCTGGCATGGAGTCATCCTCGAACGATCTGTTCCTAATCAGTTCTGCATACAAGCCACCATCGGCAGCATGGTTGATGTCTTCAAAGAAGATTCCATAATGGGTGGGACTGACCTTTGGTCCTCTGTTTGCTGCATCAATGTTAATCGTAACTTGAGCATTTGCTGTACATGCAGTTGCGAATAGGGCACCTGCAAGGATTTGTTTTAGTCTCATGTTTGTATAGTTTTTAGTTATGACTTTGTTTCTTGGTGTCAAAGTTAGGCATAATTTTTCACTTGACAAAAAATTGTCCTATAATAAATAAGGTGTAATGATAGATTACCCGTCATTACACCTTTTATGAGTCTTATACAAGGTCTTTATTAGAAGAACTTGTAACGATTGTCTGTTACGTTAGCCTTCAGGTAAAGAGTGTTGATTGCAGTTTGTGCAACAGCACGGAAGTAAACCTGTGCGTTCTGCTCCTGTTCCTGTTTAGCATCGAACTTCTCTGAAGTCTTTGACTTGTTGACTACCTGCATTACGTATGCACCGCCATTTCCCTTGACAGGGCCAACGAATGCACCTTTGGTTGCTTTTGATGCCGCGGCACTTACAACTGGTTCTGAAGATGCAGTTGCACGTACGAATGTAGGATTGGCAAATGAGATATGGTTGACTGTATCAACTTCTGCACCCTTTGACTTTGCTTCTGCAACAGACTTGACACCTTTCAACTGTTCTGCCAACATTCCAACTTTCTTCTCATTGACAAGCTGAGACTTGATGTCTGCAGAAACCTTGCTGAGTGGGCGATAGCCTTTAGGATTGATTTCATCAAGCATAACGATAAGCAAGTGGTCATTGTCACCGCATTCATAGAGCTGGCTTACATCACCTTTGTCGGCATCATCAAACAACCATTTGAGAGCTTCACGTGTACCATGAATACCTGCGATGTTATGACCGTTGCTTGTTACGTCGGTATAAGAGAGTACATTGTAACCGCTCTTCTCTGCATTGGCTTCAATCTTTTCCTTTGTATTGTTTTGAGCAAGGAATGAGTTGAACTTGTTGCATGCTGCATTGTAAGTAGCATCGGAGAAGTTGAGAGTCTTGACTATAGCTGCTACATTGTATTTCTCTACAGCACCTTTACGGTCAAGAACTTGTACAACAATGTTATAACCATTTGTGAGCTTGATGGATTTCACTTCATTTGGCTGCAGACTGTAGATAGTCTTGAGCATTGTGATATCATCAGCCTGATAGTTGCCGTTCTGATATTGTGATGTAGAAATCCATGCGCTGTCTGACTTCTGGTTGTATTTCTTTGCAATGTCTGCATAAGAAGCACCACCATTGAGAGCATTGACGATACTGTCGGCAGAAGCTTTTGATGCTGCCTCATCAGCACCGGTTACAGCAAGTTGACGATAGAGAACGCTGTCGGCTTGAGTCTGCTTGTCGAGAATCTTGAATGTATAGTAAGTGTTGGTCATTGCGTCATACTTAGGCAATGTAGTTGTGCCAACAGCTGTACTGTCGAGAAGGTCTGCAATCATCTGTGGATATGCATCCTTCTTCTTGAGCAAATCGTTGAAGTTCAACAAGCTTGTTGCCTGACGGCATACGTTTCCGGCTGCAGTGTTTGTGGTTGCAGCAGTTAGCTTTGTGTATGACTCGTTGATTGCCTGCTCTGCATCTTTCTTGTCCTGTTCGCTTGGAGTGACAGCAACATCAATGTATTTGATGTCACGAGTCTCAATCACCTGCTGATACTTCTCTTTGTCTTCCTTATATTTTGAGTTGATCTCATCGTCGGTTACAGTCACTTTGTCGTCTGCAATCTTTGACAGATTGAGCGAGGCAAGAATTACCTCAGTCTCGTTTGTGCGGTCAGCAAAGCTCTGTTTTGCTTCTACAGGGTTTGAAAGCATAATCTGTGACAAGAGAACCTGATACTTCTGAGTGAGGTACTGGTTGCGAATCTGCTTCTGAGCAAACATATAGTATGTGTAGTACTTCTCATACTGTTCAGGAACATTGCCTGCTTCTTTCAGTGTCTTGTATTCATTGAGGAATGTCTGCACGATGCTGTAGTCATAGCGTCCACTCTGACGGTTCATGAAAAGTGGCACCTGCAGGAGCTGGCTCTGTCCGTTCTTGATGATTTCAGCCACCTCTGCGTCAGTTACTGTGATACCCATTTCCTCACACTCCTTTGCGATAAGTGTGTTCTGAACATAAGTCTGCCATGCCTCATCCTTGATGCGGTTAAGGTCATCCTCTCCAGAAACTGAAGTTCCGTTTACAATCTCATAGTAGTCCTGCAATTCGTCGAACATCTTCTGATATTCTTGAATGGAAACTGCCTCTCCGGCAATCTCGGCTACGTTCTGCTGGTTTTTGTGGAAGAGTGTTTCTCCTCCACGAATCAAGTCGCCAGCAACGAATAGGAATAGTGCTATGGCAATAGCTGTCACAAGCAATACTCCGTGTTTTCTGATTTTTCCTAATGCTGCCATAATTCTATGTATTTTTATTTTTATTATTCTCTTTATGCGATATCTTTTGCGGCGTTACAATGGTGCGCCGTTGATAGATTGTGTAAAAACCGCACAAAGATAATAATTTTTCCTCGAACAGAGTCAATGTGAGGCATAAAAAAAATGTATCGGCTCTGTTTTTGTGGAAAAATCATTGTTTTGACACTGCTGTTGTGTCCGATTGGAATTTAAGTGCGTCCTCATCACTGCGGCTTGATATCTCGCGATCCTTTCCCATAGGGAATGCTCCGGATGAGGAATGGATGATATAATCGGTCATGGTTTCGTTCGAACGGAAGTTGTAACCGTCGAGATCTTGCTCTATACCATCTATCACCATATATGCTGGTGAGTAGATTTCATGTTGATTGGTATTCCAGTAAAGCAGTGAGGTCTTGAAGGTCTCGCCCTTGAGGTTCTTCACGCACACTCGTCCTCTTAGCTCCCACAGCTGCTCTTCGCTGTAATAGTAAGCTGTGTCGCAGTTGATGAATGCCTCAACATGATAGTCGTTGGCAAACTTCTCGATGAACAATCCTTTTTCAAAGGACCAATGCTGACGCTCGGTCTTGTCGAAAACCAGCCATTCTTCGCTTATGATCTTGTAGCGGATTACACCACTGTCAGAGATAAGAGTGCTTACTCCATAACTGCTGAGTGTCGGCATACTGTCTCTGTTGATAATCTCCGTGTGCTTGTTTTCATCCTCATTCTGGCAACTAAATAGTCCCATGAGACAGAAATATCCCATGAGACTAATGGTTGTCAGTATTCTAAGCGAATGACTCATCGATTCGTATTAACGCAATCTCAGTTTTGTGGTTTCGCCCATTACAGACACTGTTTCACCAGCTTTTACGCCTGCGAAGAATGCTTCACTCTTTGGATAGTAGCCGTTCTTGTAGTTTGCAATCTGACGGTGTGCTGCACCTGCGCATGAAGGGTCTACCTGGATTGCCTTCAAGCATTTGTCGGTAGCAAGGCAATAGTAGTAGCTTCTGCTGAGCATCTTCTTTGAATCCTGGCTTGCTGCTGGAGCACTGCGTACGATACAGTTGGCAATCATAAGATATGCTTTACCAAGTGATGGTGTGTATCTGAGTGCAGTATTGCAATACTGACGAGCCTCACTAACACGTCCTTTGCTGTAAAGTACTGTTGCAATGGTGTAAGCTGTCTTACCTTTCTTTGAAGCGTCGGTCTCAAGTTCGATAGCCTCCTGCAGATATTTCATTGCATTGGTAGTGTCACCATTTTTGAGCAGCTTGGATGCTTTACCGAGTGCTGCGCTTGGAGTCCTGTTGAGCTCGTATGCATAATCAGCTGCTTTATAGTAGAGGTCGGACTTGTCGCAGTCGAAGTTCTGCAGAATCTTCAGAATGTTGTTGAGCTCAGCAAGGTCACCTTTGGCGCTCTCAACCTTTGTCTCATAAATTCTGGTGAGGTCATCACAGTTAGCTGCACCAGACTTCACAAAGAGTTCATTGCATTTGTTCTGTGTTGGCTGATAGTTCATGATGATTTTCTCTGCCTCAGGTGAAAGCACGACTCTTTCCTCCCATTCAGTTGAATCAGCTGATTCTGGGTTGGCTGGTATAACCTGTGCAGGATATGATTTTGCTTCATCCAACAGACGGTCGCAGATATCGTTGCAGTTCATGTAGTCGTTGATGAACTCGTTACGAGTCTTGTCGTCCTGGTGTGCTACAAATCGGTTGTAAGAACACTCGATGAAGTAATAGAGCACATAAGCGTCTACGTTCTGTCCAAGGTCGTCGATGCCTGAACGGAAGATTCTGTACGCTTCTTCATTGTCTTTCTTCGGAGCGAAGCAATAGTAATCGTATGCTTTACGGCAAAGGATGTTACCCTTTGTAGTGTATGTAGTCTTGCTGGCAAATGAGTTGAGGTCTTCCAAGTTCTTGATACGCAGGTCGTGCATATTCATCAGCGTATTGAATATCTCTTCCTTCTTTGCTGCATCGGTTTCCTTCTGGATTAAGTTCTCGCAGATAACGGCACCGTCCTGATAAATTCGTATTTGTGCAAGAGGGGCTTTCTCAATGACAACCTTCCATGCATTGTATGCCTCTTGATAGTTGCGTTCCTTGAATGCCTCACGGTACAGACTGAAGTTGTTTATTACGTCAATGCTGTCCTGACCATGTCCGATACGGTCGTTGAATGTTGTTCCAGCATAGCCTTGTGCAGATGCACTTAATGTTGCTGTAGTCGCCATGAGGACCAATAATACTTTCTTCTTCATTCTTCTGTTCATGTTTTTGTAGCTCTTTGCTGTTTGATTGTGATTGTTCTCTTTATATGTTTTATTATTGTTCCGTTTGTCCTGATGTTCCGTTAATTCCGAACTGCACTTGTTATTGCATTCTCCATTTGTAGAACCACCTTTCACTGAACGTAAGTCCTATTGTAAACTTCAGGTAGTTCTCTGTGAGTTTGCTTACTGTACGTGAAGTGCCAGTGCTTGTGAGGTACGGTATGTTGGTGTGTACCCATTGGACACTCAGGTTCAGCTTTGGCATGTTATACCACAGGTTCTTGTTGGCAATTGGTATGGTCACTCCGGCTGACACTCCGTATTCGTATGGCTTGTCACTGATAGTTCCTGTCTGGTCTGTATTTGCATACGACTTGCTATAGTATCCACCCAATTTGTATGACAGCAATCTGCCTGGACGTGTAGTCTTATATTTATAATTAGGTGTATATTCACCTCCTACGGTAATCTTCATCTTGTCGTTGAGCTGTCCGACAGAACTTGTGTACACTCCGTCTTCTGCTTGTGTGGGGAACTTGCATTTGCTCCATTTCTGCAACTCGAAGTCTGCACCGACCTTCAATATGTTGTTTTTATAGTATGTCAAACCGACTGCGAATGTATGTGGCAGTTGGAATGCATTCTTTATTGTGTCACCGGATATTCCTTCAACTGAAGATGATGATGAGTTGTAGGTTTCGGTGTAGCGTATTGCCTGGTTGTTGACGTCATGTCCCAAGCCGTATGTTGCACCAATCACTACCTTGTCATTCTTGCCGATGTTGACGCTATACTGTAGTCCGAAGTCTGCCATCCATGTGTTGATTGTTGCATCATAACCTCTTATGATGGAGTAGGCTCCACTTTCACTGAACGACATGGTCATTGAATGAGAATAGTCGCCAAACAGGTAACTTCCGTTTACTCCGATTGACAAAGGCTTGAACACTTGCCAACCCAATCCGAGGAATGCCTGATGCAGACCTCCGCTACCGGAATAGGAGTAGGATGATGTTATATCGTCTGTTCCTGTTACATCCTCACTGTTTGATGAGAAACTGTAGTTGATGTTGGTATATGGCAAAACTCCCAATGCAACACCCAGTCCCTTGGTTGCTCTGAAATGGAATGCAGCGTAATCAAGGTTTGTGTTTTTCGCATTGTGTTGCAGACTTCCCATCTTGTAATTGCCGTTGGAGAATGTCAGTCCAAGGTCGAATAGTGCAGTCAGACTGTCTACATCTGAATATGAAGCAGGGTTAGCTGTGTTGATTATGGAGCTTTCTCTAAATCCTTGTGCCACACCAGCCATACCTTTGTTGAATCCCATGGACCTGTCTGATTGAATCCCGAAACCATAGCGGCTGTATGGTGAGTTGACTCCGTTTTGTGCTGAGGAAGTCTTTGTCATTGCCATCAGTAGAAACAACAGACAGTATTGTGTTTTTATCTTCATCTTGTTATCTTATCCAGTGCTGCTTATTACTTTGTTTTGTGAGACCTCTTAAGACTTCCGTTATACATCAGTACTTCATTTAGTCCCTTCATTACAATAAATTTATCTGCAAAAATACGCTTTTTTATCTCATCTTCAAAATATAATTCATCTCCACCCGTAAAAAAAATGCATAGATTGGGGTGTTTTATCGTAAATTGACGGATATAGCCCTCAATTTCATACGTCATTCCGTCGAGCACGCCGCATCTTATGGCTGTATCGGTGTCTTCTCCCAATGACGGATGTGGCCCGTCGGGACTGACCAGCGGCAGTTGTGAGGTGTAATCCTTCAGTGCCTTGAAACGCATCTCCATGCCTACGGATATATTACCGCCCACAAATTCCCCTGCCTTCGTTACGAAGTCATAGGTTATGGCTGTGCCGAGGTCAATAATCAATGTGTCGTTCTTTGTCTCATTGTATGCTCCAATGGCAGCTGCAAGTCGGTCCATGCCAAGTGTCTGCGGACTCTTGTACAGGTTCTTTATCGGTATGGCAGTCTTGTAGTCCATGAATACCATGCCGGGGTTCATACCGAGCAACTCTTTCCTCTGTTTGTCGTCGAGGTTGATTGTCGTACAGATTATGCCATGCTGTGTGTCGTACTTTGCTGCAACATCTGCAATGTTGCAAAAGGAATGTCCCTCGTTCTTACCGTTGAATATTAGCTGGTTGTCGTCAAACACTCCATACTTTACACATGAATTTCCTATGTCGATAATCAAGTTCCTCATTTGGTTGCATTTTTGTAAAAGTAGACAGCTATGAATGCAAATACGATATTTGGTATCCATACAGCCAATACTGGCGGGAAGTTCGCATTGATGGCAAAGGTGGACGATATGGTCTGGAACATGATGTAGGCGAAGCTGAGCAGCAGTCCTATTCCCAATGATATACCCATTCCGTTCTTGCGCTTTTTGGCTGACAGGGAGAGCCCGATGATGGTAAGGATGAATGCAGCGAATGATGATGCTCCGCGCTTCCAGTATTCCACTTCAAATGCCTGTATGTTGGCAAATCCACGTTGTTTCTGATGTTCGATGTACTTCGACAGCTCAGGATTTGTCAGCGTTTCCTGCTGACCCTTATGTATTATAAGGTCTTGCGGTTCCATATTGATAACGGAATCCAGTCGTGCACCGGAGGTAATGACTTCCCTGGTTCCACGCAAGTCCCGTTCCTGATAATTCTTTATAATCCAGTGGTTAGGCTCTTCCGACAGTGTGTCGTATTGTATCATGGTCGCTTGCAGATGGTTTGTCAGTTTCTTGTTGACAAACTTGTCGAGTGTGAAGTCATAGCCTGTCTTGATGTTGTCCTCGTATCTGGATATATAGGCGATGACTCCGGTGTCAACCTCCAGTTGCACATTGCTTGTGTAGTTGGTGTAACTGCGTCGCCGGTATGTGTTCTCGAAGTCCACTCGCTGTACATTGCCTTTTGGTATGATGTATGCTCCCATGATAAAGGTAAGTACGCACAATATAGCTGCTGAAATCATGTATGGCCGCAGGAGCCGGTTGAAACTGACTCCGGTTGACATCATCGCTATGATTTCCGAGTTTTCTGCCAGTTTGGTCGTGAAGAATATCACACTGATGAACACGAACAACTGACTGAAGAGGTTGGCGTAGTAGGGGATGAAGTTAATGTAGTAGTTGACAATCTCTGAAGCCGGAACTTTCTTTGCTATGTACTTGTCTATGTGTTCATTGATGTCGAACACTACAGCGATACTGATGATCAGTGCAATGGAAAAGAAGTATGTGCCGAGATATTTCCCGATGATATATCGGTCAAGCCTTGTGACTGGGCTATGCTCGATACACCAATCGTATACCTTGGTGAGCTTGTCTGTCTTTCTTATTTTCGGTTTTCTCATTGTACTGTTCCTCGTGTGTCAGCTGCTATAGTCGTTATGCTACTTGTCTGCCTTAGATTCTTCTTCCCAATTCCTCTATAATCTTGCTCTTCCAAATGCAGAAGTCTCCGGCTATGATATGTTGACGGGCTTCGCCCACGAGCCAAAGGTAGAATGCGAGGTTGTGAATGGATGCAATCTGCATTGCCAACAGTTCCTGTGCCTTGAACAAATGGTGTACGTAGGCTTTTGTATAGGTCTGGTCAACGAATGACGTCCCTTCTTCGTCGAGTGGAGAAAAGTCCATTTCCCACTTCTTGTTTCTCATGTTGATGGTACCGTGGCGCGTGAACAGCATTGCGTTTCTTCCGTTGCGTGTTGGCATGACGCAGTCGAACATGTCGATGCCGCGTTCAATTCCTTCAAGCAGATTCTGTGGCGTGCCTACACCCATCAAATAGCGGGGCTTGTCGGTAGGGAGAATTGCATTTACCACTTCTATCATCTCATACATGACTTCGGTCGGTTCACCGACAGCCAAACCTCCTATGGCATTGCCTTCAGCCTCTTTGCTTGCAACAAATTCTGCAGACTGTGTTCTCAAGTCCTTGTATGTACATCCTTGCACAATAGGGAAGAGGGCTTGGTGGTAACCGTACTTAGGCTCTGTTTCGTTGAAACGCTTGACACAACGGTCGAGCCAGTTCATTGTCAGTTGAAGCGATTTCTTTGCATAATCGTGGTCTGCCGTACCAGGGGTACATTCGTCGAATGCCATCATGATGTCGGCTCCGATTGACCGTTCGATATCCATCACACGTTCGGGACTGAAGAAATGCTTTGATCCGTCGATATGACTGCGGAATTCCACTCCCTCTGATGTAATCTTGCGTATGCCGGAGAGTGAGAAAACCTGAAAGCCTCCACTGTCGGTCAGCATTGGACGGTCGAAGCCATTGAACTTATGCAGTCCTCCTGCAGCCTCCAGTACTTCAATGCCTGGGCGCAGGTACAGATGGTATGTATTGCCCAGTATTATCTGAGCCTTTATGTCGTCTTTCAGTTCCCGCAGGTGAACAGCTTTCACGCTGCCAAGCGTTCCCACGGGCATGAATATCGGGGTCTGTATTTGTCCGTGGTCGGTAGTAATCACACCTGCACGGGCATTTGTCTTGTCGTCGGTATGTTGAAGTTCGAATGTCAGCATTATCTATATGTATGGCTTTTCCGCTTGTGTATGACTGTTTCGCTTGCGGATTATTCTCCTTTCTTCTCTTTCTTGTCGTCGGTCTCTTCGATGGTGAAGTCAATTGGATTGTCCACTTTCTCATCGAGCAATGCAAAGTCGAGCACATCTTTCATGTTCTCCACATAATGGAAGGTGACACCTTTAAGATATATCTCTGGTATCTGCCGGATGTCTTTCTCGTTGTCCTTACATATTATTATATCAGTGATACCGGCACGTTTGGCTGCAAGTATCTTTTCTTTGATACCGCCGACGGGCAGTACTTTTCCGCGCAGCGTAATCTCTCCTGTCATTGCCAGGTTCTTTCTTACCTTGCGCTGGGTCAGTGCTGATGCCAATGATGTGCAGATGGTAATACCTGCCGACGGACCGTCTTTAGGTACTGCACCTTCGGGCACATGGATGTGGATGTTCCAGTTCTCAAAAACTCTTGGGTCTGTTCCAAGCATGTCGTTGTGGGCTTTCAGATATTCAAGAGCAAGCACGGCGGACTCTTTCATCACGTCTCCCAGGTTTCCTGTCAGTGTGAGTTTCTGGCTTTTGCCTTTGCTCAGACTGGTCTCGATGAAAAGAATTTCACCTCCGACTGATGTCCATGCAAGTCCGGTTACAACTCCTGCATAGTCGTTGCCCTGATACTTGTCGCGGGTGTACTTCTCCGGACCGAGAATCTCCACGATGTCTTCCGGTTTCAAGTCATGTTGCGGCAATACGTTGTTCTTTGCATATTGGAGCGTGAGCTTGCGCAGGATGTGGTTGATTTGCTTGTCCAGCTCTCTGACGCCCGACTCGCGTGTGTAGTTCTCTATCAACTTCTCTGTTGCTGCCTTCGAAAACTTTATGCCGAGTTCGTCCATGCCTACATTCTTCAGTTCCTTGGGAATGAGATGGCGTCGGGCAATCTCTATCTTCTCCTCTGTCAGGTATCCGCTTACCTCGATGAGTTCCATTCGGTCGAGTAGGGGAGCAGGGATTGCACCGATGTTGTTTGCAGTGGCGATGAACATCACTTTCGACAGGTCGAAGTCGCAGTCGAGATAGTTGTCGTGGAAAGCAATGTTCTGTTCCGGATCGAGCACTTCCAACAGGGCTGATGCCGGGTCGCCATGTACTCCGTCTTGTCCCACTTTGTCGATTTCGTCGAGCACGAACACTGGATTGCAACTGCCTGCTTCCTGTATTGACTTGATTATCCGTCCCGGCATGGCACCGATATATGTGCGTCGGTGTCCGCGGATTTCAGCCTCATCGTGCACTCCTCCGAGTGAAACCCTCACATACTTGCGCTTCATCGACTTGGCGATGCTTTTGCCCAATGAGGTCTTTCCCACTCCTGGCGGGCCATAGAGGCAGAGTATTGGACTCTTGAGGTCACCGCGTCGTTGCAGCACGGCGAGATATTCCAGGATACGTTCCTTCACCTCCTTCATGCCGTAGTGCTCTTTGTTGAGAATCTTTTCCGCATTGTTGAGGTTAAGTCCGTCCTTGGTCTCTTCGTTCCATGGAAGTGAAAGAAGGGTTTCCAGATACTCCGATTGCACTTGGTATTCCGGCGTCTGCTGGTTCATCTTCTTGAGCTTGTCGAGTTCCTTGTGGAATACCTCGTCGGTCTTTTCATCCCATTTCTTTGTGAATGCCTTCTCTTCCAACTGACTGGCATAGCTTGAGCCTCCTTCGCCCAGCTCCTCCTGTATGTTCTTTATCTGCTGCTGCAGGAAGTAGTCGCGCTGCTGTTTGCTGATGTCCTCCTGTGTGCGCATGCTGATTTTGGCTTTGAGAGATGCGTATTGCAGTTCACGGTTCAGTATGCTCAACAGATGGAATGCCCTGTTTGTCAGGTTGTCTTCCTGAAGCAACTGGAACTTCTCGTCTTCGGAGATTGCCAAAGAAGAACTGAGATAGTTGACGAGGAACTTCTTGCTATTGAGACTTTTGAAGGACATGGAAATGTCGAAGCCCTTCAGATATCCCATGTCTGAATATTTCTTCACAACATCGAGTATTGCATCGATGACGGCAGAGAATTCTTTGTCCTTTGCTGTCGGTTCGAATTCATTTGCATTCTTGACGTGTCCCATCATGTAGCGCGGACCTTCATGTGCCTCAACCAGCTTGATTCTATTGTATCCTTGAATCAGAGCAGTCTTGTTTCCGTCAGGCAATTCTATCAACTTGACGAGCCTTGCCAATACGCCGTAGGGATAGAGGTCGGAACTGGTGGGCGTGTCTACTCTTGGGTCTTTCTGGCTGAACACACCAATCAGTTTCTTTGTCTTTTCCGCATCTTTCATCAGCATCATGGAGGATTTCCTTCCGATAGTGATGGGTTGCAATATCCCGGGGAAAAGCATCGAACCCCTCAGTGGCAGGATGGGATATTCCTCATCCTCAACCGCTGTGATGTTTTTCTTGTTTGACATAGTCATATCCATGTCGGTGATTACCGAAATGGATGTGCCGCGTGTTGTATCTTCTAAAACCAAATCGTCGAAACTGAAGTCTTTCAAATCTTTCATTAACCTTTTCTTCTGTCTTTCTTAATCACTGGAGCGTCTTCATTCAAGGACCGTATTTCCGCTCCTCAGATTGCTCCACACTTACTACTGCCGTTGGGCAGGGTTCGCTTTGGTGCAAACCAACGACAAAGTTATAAATAATTTCCCAAATACCTTTGTGATTTTGCCATTTTAATGCAATGTAGGGTGCAAATCGGTTGCATTCTCAATTCTATTTGTTCATTTGAATTGATTTTGAGCATGTAAATGTGGCACGGGAAACTGTAACGATGCACGAGAACGTGAGGGACTGTACTGCGTCTTCAGACTTGTCGTGTAAAAGGGTGGGGGATGAAGCATGACACTTGAGCCTGCAACCTTTCCTAATGCATCTGGTATTGCAGTCCTACCATCCTCTGTTTTCCGACACAATCCTTATTCTGGATAGACCAAATTCTCGGACTTGATATTCTTAAGCACTTCAAGATATTTGTGTGCTTCGTAGCGTGCCATGGGAAGGTCGTGCAACAGATAATTGCCGCAATCCTTGGCTGCCTGTCCAGGTATTTCTCCTTCGAAACTGGCAATAAACTCAAAGGTGTGAATCATCAAATCAACGATGTCTTTGCTCTGCAAATCGCCTTTGACAAGCAGATAGTTGCCTGTGAGGCATCCCATAGGTCCCCAGTAAATTATCCGGTCTTTCCATTCAGCGTCGTTGCGCAGACAGGTTGCAGCAAGATGCTCAATGGTGTGGATGGCACCGTTGTGCAAACAAGGCTCTGCATTGGGACGTTTCATGCGTATGTCAAAAGTGGTGACGGTCTCCCCGCCTACTTCATCTTTCCTGCTCACGTAAATGCCGGGTTGCAACCGGCAATGGTCTATAGTAAAACTTGGTATTTTGTCCATGATGTAACGATGTTTCTTTCTATGTCGCTGCAAAGGTACGGAAAATTTGTGAACCATCCACTAAACGGAATGAACTTGTTTGCTGGAAATAATCCAGACCTTGGGATAGTCCAACTTAAGCTCTGCAAGTATAATGACAAGACAAGGGTTTGTTCATCGTTATACAACCGGTTGTGTGTCGACTTACGAACGGTTGTATGACGACTTGCGACCGGTTGTATGACGACTTGCGGCCGGTTGTCCGTCATCATGCTTATCCGTCGTTTCACTTGACATATGTCCATTGACCTGTGCACCTGTGTCCATCTTTCTGCCGTTGCTCACGACTGTTCTTTTGCTCCCGACTGCTCAATTGAGATGAGGATGTTGAGGGCATCGGTGACAGAACGGACGTTCTTCAGCTCGAGTGTACGTTTCTTGTCGCGCTCACTGAGCTTTGAATCACGCGGATGCCATGATGCATAGTTGATGATTTTCTCAAACGCCTTGCTGTCATAGTATTGACTGTGGAAGTCGCTCACCATGTAGAGGAACATCTTGCCAGCACGGAGTGTTACTTTCTCCACACCAAGTTTGGCTGCAGTCCATTTCAACGGCAGTATCTTCAGCAGCTCTTCTGCTTCGTTGGGCAGATTGCCGAAACGGTCAATCAACCGCGACTTGTAGGCATCGAGTTGCTCTTGCTTTGTGAGGCTGTCGAGTTCGCGGTAGAGGCTCATGCGCTCGCTGCTGCTTGGCACATAGTTCTCGGGCAGGTAGGCTGCAAGGTCGGAATCGACGGTGGTTTCACGCACAAAGATGTCGGGCATCACTGTCGGTGCTGCGCCATCGGTATTGTTTTCTTCTTCGAGACTTATTTCCGACTTCAGTTCGTCCATTGCCTCTGCCAAAACCTTCTGATAGGTTTCGTAGCCGAGGTCGGCAATGAAACCGCTCTGCTCTGCACCCAACATATTGCCTGCACCTCGGATGTCGAGGTCTTGCATGGCTATCTGCATGCCCGAACCAAGGTCGGAGAAGTTCTCCAGCGCCTGCAGTCGGCGGCGTGACTCATCGTTGAGCGATGCCAATGGAGGGGCAAGAAGATAGCAAAATCCTTTCTTGTTGCCGCGTCCAACTCGTCCTCGCATCTGGTGAAGGTCGCTCAGTCCGAAGTTGTGGGCTGAGTTGATTATTATGGTATTGGCATTGGGGATGTCGATTCCGTTTTCCACGATGGTGGTTGAGAGCAACACGTCGTAGTCATAATTCATGAAGTCGTAGATGATTTTCTCAAGTTCCTGTGGCGACATCTGTCCGTGACCCACGCACACTCTTGCATCGGGCACATAGCGGTTGATGAGTGACTTGATTTCATCAAGGTTGCTTATGCGGTTGTTCACGAAGAACACTTGTCCGTTGCGGCTCATCTCGAAGTTGATTGCCTCGGCAATGATTTCGGGCGAGAAAGTGTGGATTTCGGTCTGGATAGGGTAGCGGTTGGGCGGTGGTGTCTGTATGACACTGAGGTCACGAGCACCCATGAGTGAGAACTGGAGGGTACGCGGGATTGGGGTTGCTGTCATGGTGAGGGTGTCGACATTGACTTTCATCTGACGCAGTTTCTCTTTCACTGCCACTCCGAATTTCTGCTCTTCGTCGATAATGAGCAGTCCGAGGTCCTTGAATTTCACCTCTTTGCCAATAAGCTTGTGGGTACCGATGATGATGTCGACTTTTCCTTCCTTGAGTTCCTGCAGCACTTTGCTCACTGATGCTTTGCTGCGTGCGCGTGTGAGATATTCTATTTTTACGGGGAAGTCGTGGAGACGGCTGGTGAAGGTCTTGTAATGTTGGTAGGCAAGTACGGTGGTGGGCACAAGCACTGCCACTTGTTTGTTGTCGGCTGCTGCCTTGAAGGCTGCACGGATTGCCACTTCGGTTTTGCCGAAGCCTACATCACCGCACACGAGTCGGTCCATTGGCTGCGGCTTTTCCATGTCGGCTTTCACGTCTTGGGTGGCTTTCAACTGGTCGGGCGTGTCTTCGTAGATGAAGCTGGCTTCGAGCTCGTGCTGCATGTAGCTGTCGTGGCTGTAGGCGAAACCTTTTTCCTGCTGGCGTTGTGAGTAGAGACGGATGAGGTCGCGCGCAATGTCCTTCACTTTCTTCTTTACGCGGTCTTTCATTTTGTCCCATGCTCCGGTGCCTATGCGGCTGAGGCGTGGCGGAACTCCTTCCTTGCCTTTGTATTTGGAGATTTTGTTGAGGGCATGGATTGACACATAGACGATGTCGTCATTCTGATAGAGGATTTTGATCATCTCCTGCATCCGTCCGTTGGTGGGCACACATACGAGTCCTCCGAACTTACCGATGCCATGGTCGATATGCACCACATAGTCGCCTATCTCAAACTGCTGTATTTCCTTGAGCGTGAGCGCCATCTTGCCCTTGCGCGCTTTGTCGCTCTTGAGGTTGAACTTGTGGAAACGGTCGAATATCTCGTGGTCGGTGAAGAGACAAAGACGAAGGTCGTTGTCGCTGAATCCTGCATGGATGGCTTTGCCAACGGGACTGAAGGTGATGAGGCTTTCGCCTTTGCGGTTGGCATCGAATATGCCTTCAAGCCGTTGTATTTGTTTTTCGCTGTCGGCAAACACAAGGATGCGGTAGCCTTCACCGATGAGTCGTTCGAGTTCGGCTGTGAGCATCTCCATGTTTTTGTGGAAGAGCGGCTGGGCTATGGTGTTGAACGTGATGTGGATGCATTTGCCTTTGCTGGCGGCATCGACTGGTACTGTCTTTGATATGAGCACTTTCCTCAGGTCCTTGGTCACTTCCTCGAACTCGGCTTTCGATGAGATGAAGCCGGTGTCGGACGGCTCTGCTTGTGAGGTTTGCTTTTCGATGACAGCCTGCTTGCTGAATCCGCTTTCTCTTGCCACTTCTATCTTGCTGCCTACGAAGTCGAGGTCGTGGGCAATGACAAGGGTGTCGGCTGGGAGGAAGGAGATGAATGGAATGTACTGACAGCCGGCTTCGTCCTGGAGCTCGGGCACGATGGTGATGGCGTCGACCTTGCTTTCGGAGAGCTGGCTTTGGATGTCGAAGGTACGGATGCTGTCCACTTCGTCGCCGAAGAAGTCAATGCGGTAGGGCTCGTCATTGCTGTAGGAGAAGATGTCGACGATGCTTCCGCGGATGGCAAACTGTCCGGGTTCGTAGACATAGTCGGTGTAGATGAACCCGAGGTCATTGAGCCGGGTCTCGAGCTGGCTTATGTCGATTTCGTTGCCCTTGGCTATGTTGATGGTGAAGTCGGAGAGTTTCTGCCGTGAGATGACGCGCTCGGCAAGGGCATCGGGATAGGTGACGATGATGAGGCTTTTCTGTGGGGTTGGGGCACAGACACTGGTCAGCACGTTGGTGCGGAGAATTTCGTTGGCATCGTCTTTCTGATTGTATTTTATTGCCCGTCGGTAGGATGATGGGAAGAACAGTATATCTTCGTCGCCGAGCATTTGTGTGAGGTCGTGGTAGAAGTAGCCGGCTTCATCCTCGTCGTCCATGATGAAGAGTTGTGGCGGCAGTGGTTTTTCTTTGTCTTTAAGGGTCTTGAATACGGATGCAAACAACAAAGCGGAGGATGAGCCTGAGAGGCCGTCCACCACTATGTCTGATTTCTTGTTAATCAGAGAGTCCGCAAGTCGCTTGCTGTTTTTGTTGGACGCAAGCAACCGCAATACATTTGATGTTTCCAACTTTCTTTCCTGTTTGTCGTTATCTTTCTGTTTGTTACGTCTGTTTGTTGCAGTGAAGCTGAAGTACCTTACTGAGAATCTTTTCTGCAGGAACGCTCCAATGGCTTCACTGAAGTATTCTTCTCTACAAGTACTCTCAAGCAGTTTCGCTGAGGTTTCTTTCTACTATGAGCAGGTTTCTGCGTGTGTTACACGAAAGCTCCTGCGTTGAAGGTGCGGGCAAAATACCGGATGAAGTCCAGGGTTCTGCGGCTTGGATGCATGCTCGGGATGTCGCCCATTTGGTCGAACGATGTGATGGAATCGAGTTGGAAACTTCTTTTCGTCGAATCTGAAGTAGAATGTTGCATAGGCTAACGGTTGTTTTGTTGTCGGCTTGTTTGACTTCGGTCGATAGCTTTGACGTTTGTCATTACTTTGACGCATGTCGTTGGTTCAGACCTTGGTCGTTTACTTTGACTTATGCCGTTGGTTTCGACTTCTGTCGTTTACCATTAAAAACGCACGCTTCGCAGTTTTATTTTGCAACCCGCTCCTTTTTTCTTTGATTCATGTCAATCTTCTTTCCTCGCACATCCTACGCTAGCTTTAACGCCGTCGGAGACGGCTAGCTCCTAGTGCAGTGCCAGTTTTAGTTCTCTACCCACAAATACCCTTGTTCATTTCATATTCTTCAATCCTTTTATCTTGACTTTTACAGGGTGCTCCAGTTGTTCCCGCCATTGGTTGACTGCATCAAACCATTCGGCTGCGCTGTGGTAGCCTTTCTTCTCTTTGTCGGCGCAGAAGCTCACGTGGTAGTTGAGTTGTGTTTGCTTGGGCGCATGGAGGACGAAGAGGTAGTTGAGGTCGGATTCATGGGCTGACTGTATGAACTGGGTTGGCACATACACTGCCAGTCCCACGGCTTCGGGCGGATACTGGTCTTTCTTTCCCATCTCGGGATAGTCGCTTCCCCATGAGGCTGCAATGCCGTTGCCGTTGGCGAATCCCAGGGGTTGGTTGCCTACTTTCTGTACTCCGGTGGTGAAGATCTCGCCGGTGAGCGGTCGGTCGAATGTCACGTGGACTTCGCAGTCGCGGTGTCCGGCATAGAGTATGTAGTACTGGACCATGTTGAGGGTACTCTGTCCGTTGTTGCTTTTGTTGTCCCATCCGTAGTCCCATACTTTCACTATGGTGCGCAATGGTCCGGTTGCAATCACTTTCTGTCCGCGTGTGGTGACGGGTTCTATGTTGGTTGGCGCTGTGCCGTCCCATCCTTTGAATGAGCCGCAGCCTATGCTGTTGCCTGCCCAGAGCACGTCGTTGCCGTAGCCTTGCTGCATTTGCTGTGGGGTAGAGTAGAAGTGGGTGTCGGCGAGTTCGAGCTGGCGGAGTTGCTTGCCGTAGATGTCGATGTTCTGCCGTTGGTCGAAGTAGATGCGGTAGGCTGTGAGTTCGCTCTCGAAGGCTGCTCCGTGATGGTAGAGGTCGCTGTAGATGTAGCTGCTGCCGGGTGCTTCGATGGAGGTGATGAAGGGATGTTTGCCTCGCTTGTCGTCGAGCTGCATGTCGGCGTACACTCGCGGGGTGAAGTGTGTGGTGTCATCGGCTGAGCTGAGTGTGACATTGTATGTCCGGCTGGTCTTGCCATTGATGTCGGCAAGGAACACGAGTTCGTCTGCACGGTTGTCGCCGTCGATGTCGTCGAGTTGGTAAGGTAGGGCTTGCCCCTCGGTTGTGACTGTGGCTGACTTCACCTGGAAGTCGAGTTTCTTCTCAAGTTCCTTCAGCTCATTGAGTTTCAGTACTATGGGTTCGTTTTCTTTTGCCTGCTGCCATGTGTTCTCCACACATAACGAACAGTGTAGCGACTGGGCATCACTGCCTGCCGCTACACAGATGGAAATAATGAATAGTTTCATGACTTTCACCCATTCACATGTGTTTTCGTTCTCTCCATTGCAGATGAAACATTGAAGGATGAAACTAATTACTAACAATTTAATCTTCTGCATTCACATGCTTGTTTGTTCTGCATCATAAGCCGTTGGGCTTTGATGACAGAGATTAATGACATTTTCTTGATACTTAAAATTAATACCTAAACTTAATACTTAATGCTTAATTGTTTACTTAACACCTAAAAAAATACCTATTAAATCCTTGCGTTCAGATGCTTGTTATTTTTCGTCCTCTGCCTCAATGGCTTCGGGAGTTGTTTCTTCTTTCTTCTTTGCCAGGTATTCAGGCAGGTTGAGTCCGGCTTGCTCGAAGAGTTCGTTGAGTGGCGGAATGCTTTTCATGAGTCCGGAGAGGAAGCTGGCTGTGCTGCCTTTGCCGTCGGCGTTGTTGCCGCTGTCCCAAACGGTGACGTGGTCGATGTTGATGCCCTTGATTGCTTCTACTTGCGTCTTCACGAGTTCAGGCAGTTTGTCGATGAGGAGGAGCTGGTAGGCTTTGTTGGCGTCGCCACCTGCTGCCTGCACCATCTTGTCGTAACCTGCTGCCTGCTTGGTGAGCACTTCGTAGTAACCCTTGGCTTCGGCTTCCATCTTGGCGAAGATGGCATCGGCTTCTCCCTTGGCATTCACGCGTACTTTCTCTGCGTCGGCTTCTGCCTGGATGATGAGTCGCTGTTTCTCGATTTCCTGCTGCACGATGATGTTGGCTGTCTGAGTGGAGCGTTCGCGCTCGGCACGTGACTCTTCGGCTTCTTTCTCGGCTGCGTAGGCCTCCTGCAGTGCGCGTGCGTTTGCCACTTTCTCGGCTGCGTTTGCCTTGCGCTGTGCTTCTGCTTCTGCCTGGCGGCGTGCTGACTCGGAGTTGGCTATCTCTATCTTGGCTGCGTTTTCACCCTGCACTGCATCGGCATTGGCTGCGCTGGTGCGTATGCGGGTTTCTTTCTGTGCTTCTGCTTTACCTATTTCTCCCAGTTTGTCTTGCTCTGCCACTCTCACTTTGGCTTCGTTGATGGCTTTGGCTGCTGCCTCGCGTCCGAGTGCCTCGATGTAGCCTGATTCGTCCTTGATGTCGGTGACATTGACGTTGATGAGTCGCAGACCTATCTTCTTGAGTTCGACTTCCACATTGGCGCTGATGGCTTCAAGGAATTTGTCGCGGTCGTTGTTGAGCTCTTCGATGCTCATGGTTGCGATGACCAGACGGAGCTGTCCGAAGAGGATGTCGCGTGCGAGTTCCTGGATTTGTCCGGGTGTGAGTCCGAGAAGGCGTTCTGCGGCTGCTGCCATGTATTCGGGGTCGGTGGAGATTCCGACGGTGAAACGGCTTGGCACGTCGACGCGGATGTTCTGGCGGCTCAAGGCATTGGTGAGGTTGGCGTCAATGCTGATTGGGGTGAGGCTGAGGTAGGCGTAGTCCTGGATGATGGGCCACACGAATGTACCTCCGCCGTGGATACACTTGGCTGAACCTTTCTTGCCTGTGGTGCCGTAGACCACGAGGATTTTGTCGGACGGGCATCGTCTGTATCTGTTGACTATTGCAACGAAGAATACTACTGCTACGACGATGATTACAAAAATCAAAAACACTTCCATATTCGTCAATTGTTACTGAGTTTACACCTTGTTAATTGTTACCTCTTATTGAGTTTACACCTTATTGTATATATAGTTCTATTGACCTGTTTTCTTGCAATTGGTTTGAGGCCTTACTGCAGTATCGCTTTCTTTCCGTTGGTTTTGCTTCACTCGTTTATGGGTCGCACCCGTACGGTTTCGTGGTCGATGATGTCGGTCACTCTCACTTTTGCTCCGGTTGGGATTTCACTGTTGCTGTCGGAGATGGCGTCGAGTTCCTGCACCGACCCGTTGATGCTTATCTGTATTTTGCCTCTTCCGCCTTCGGGGATTCGCAGATAGACGTCTGCTGTCTTGTCGAGTGTCGACTCGATGCGGAATGCCCCGTTGTGCTCGAGTTTCCTCGCCTGCTTGTAGATGAACACGAAGATGGCGACAATGAGACTGCCTCCTGCGAGGGCAAGGAGAATCAGCAGGGCACGGCTGGGCACTGAGTCCCAGAAGCATACTCCGGTCCATCCGAATCCGGTGAGGAAGCCTATGAGGTTCTTGATGGTGAAGAGGTTGATGCCGCCTCCGAGGTCGAGCGTGCTGCTTGGGTCGAAGTCTGCGTCAGCACCGTCGGTATCTATTCCTATGAGTGTCAGCACCGTCTGCACCAGGAAAACGCACGATGCCACAACGGCGCAGGTCCAAAATACCTGCAGCAGCATTGGCAATGAGCCGAATTGGATGTAGAGGTCTGTCATATATCGCAAATATTAGTTTTCTTTGTTCGATGGCAAATCTACGGAGTTTTTCTGAGACTGCCAAATTATTCCCGATAAAAATTCATCAACAACTACAAATTCTTTCTTCGCTCCCTGTTTTGCTCTCCAATGCCTTGTTTTGCCGCTGACTGGGAAAAACTTTTTCTCTGACTGGGAAAAATTATTTCTCTGACTGGGAAACAAAAATTTGCTGGGCAGGCGGCTATAGATGCTTGCGGACGGGGTAGGGGATTGACCCCTAGCGTTGGTCGTTATGGTAGATTGTGTCATCTCAACCTTTCAGCGGAAACAGCAGCGGCAGGACGAATACCATGACGATGCCAATCACGAGCTGGAGCGGCAGTCCTACTTTCACATAGTCCATGAACGTGTAGTTTCCGGCTTTCATCACCAGGGCGTTAGGCGGTGTGGAGAACGGCGAGGCGAAGCACATGCTGGCTCCGAGGGTCACTGCAAAGAGGAAGGGGTAGGGGCTTACGCCTATTTGCTGGGCTGCCACCATCGCTATGGGTGCCATGAGTACGGCTGTGGCTGTGTTGCTGATGAACATTGTGAGCAGCGATGTGGTGAAATAGATGCCGGCAAGCAGTGCGGTAGGTCCGAACTGTCCGAGCGAGTCGACCAATGTCTGTGATACCAAGGTTGATACGCCGGTCTTTTCAAGTGCTGTGGACATCGGCATCATGGCTGCTATGAGCATGATGCTTTCCCAGTTGATGGTGCGGTAGGCGTCTTCCACATTGCGGAAACAGCCGGTCACGACTGTCAACACGGCTGCAATCATGACTGCCGTCACCGGAGCTACGGGGATGAAGTCGAACACCATCATTGCAATCATTGCCAGCATGATGGCAGCTGCGGTAGGGGCTTTGTAGTCGAGCAGCACCTTGCCTGCCGTCTGTTCCGGACGTCCGATGAGCACCCAGTCCTGGTTGTCGTTGTTCAGTGTGAGGATGCTTTTCCAGTCGCCTTGCACCAGCAGCACGTCGCCGTTGTGCAGTCGGCATTTGCTGAGTCCTTCGGTGAGATAATCGCCGTTGCGCCGTATTGCAAGGATGTTCACTCCGCAGTGCTCGCGGATTTTCGATTCGCTGATGCGCATTCCTTCGAGCCGTGAACCTTGCATCACCACGAGTTCTGCCAGTCCGAGGTCGTAGAAATTCAGTTCCGAACCGTCCATGCGTGTCAACCGGCATTCCTCCGCCAGCCGTTCCACGTTTTCTTTGTGGCTGAGGAAATAGATGATGTCGCCGGCTTGCAACACTGTTGTGGGCGACGCTGCCTTTTGGTTCACGTCGTGAATCAGTCCTTTGTAGAGCTTGCGTTCACTCCTTATTTCTATTATAGTAACGCCGTAGCTGTTCATGAGGTCGAGGTCGCGGATGGTCTTTCCGTCGAGCGCCGAACCTTCGTCAACCCGGTATTTGCTCACGTTTTCCTTCAGTTGGTATTCCGACATGAGGTCTGCCAGCGACCGTCCGTCACCGGATTTCTTGCCGGAGTCTTTCTTGGTGAGGAACCAACGGCTCAAGGGCATGAGCACCACGATGCCGAGCCCGACGCAAATCAAGCCTATGGGAAAGAAGGAGAAAAAGCTCAGGCCTTCGTATCCGTGTTCCACCAGCGTGTCGCTTATCACGAGGTTGGGCGGTGTTCCGATAAGTGTGAGCATTCCGCCGAGACTGCCTGCAAAAGCCAGTGGCATGAGCATCCTGGATGCCTGGAATCCGCCTTGCACAGCCATGCTTATGACTATCGGCATCATCAGCGCCACGGTTCCGGTGTTGCTCACGAATGCGCCGATGAACGATGTGGCAATCATCACCAGCACGAATGTCAGTGTTTCGTTGCCTTTGGCAATGGTCATGAGTTTGCGTCCGGCAGTCTGTGCCAGTCCGGTCCGCAGTATGGCTCCGCCGACTATGAAGAGTCCGACCATCATGGCGACGATGGTTGACGAGAATCCTGCCAGTGCTTCAGCCGGCGTGAGCACGCCTGCACAGAGCAAGGCAGCCAAGGCTGTGATTGCGACGACATCTGAGCGGATGCGTCCCCAAATGAAAAAAGCAACGGTCAATATCAAGACAATTATTGTGGCTGTCATAGGCTGTTGTTTTTTTTTAGTTTTGAAGTTTTTGCTGTTGGTTTGAATCTGTGAGTTTGGTGCGATTTTGAATTGCGGTACAAAGATACGAAAAAGTTTTGGGCTGGCAAAATTCCAATCCAACGAAAAAAAGATTTCAATTCAAAGTTAAAGTTGTGGTGGATGATGCTGGTGAATCTGCAAATCGCCGAAAATGCTGCTAAAAATTCGATTGTACGGATTTCGGCACAATTTTCCCGTAATCGACGTTATGTTTAATTCAAGAAACGTAGAATCATGGGGACTAGTCTTTGAATCCCGAATGTTCGAATCCATGCGGCGCTTGTTTTTTCAACATTAATCTCCATATAATGGACCATTAATCTTTCATTAATCTTGTGTCATCTGTGTCTCATATCATCCAGTCGTCCTCGGAGTAAATGCTGAGGAATTTGCGGTAGTATGTTTCGGTACGGCTTTTGCGCTGCATGCACTTGGCATCGCCGGACTTCCACAGGCGGACGGCTTTCTCGACGCTGCCTTCGGGATTGTGGCGGTTTTGGATGATGACGAACATCTCGTAGCTTTTCTGTTTGTCGAGCCGGTCTTTGTAGGTGTATTTCTTTTGGCGGAGAATCGTGTTGCACTCGTTCACGAGCACTTTTGAAATCTGCAGGTAGCCTACGTAGTTGCCGCATCTCGACACGACACCTGGGTTCTTGCGGCTTTCGAGTGTGGCGATGGCGTTGACCACCGGTCCCCATTTCTTCATCACTGAGTCGGCTGCCACTTCCTTCACTGCTTCGGAGTTGACTTCGGCTATGAGGTTGTCGGTGGCTGCAATCACACTGTCAATCTCTTTTATGCAGTCGTCTTCGTTGTCGGTGGTGTCTGCTGCGGTTGCACTGTTGCTGTTTGCCGAGGTTGTGTCAAGGCCGTTGGCATTGCCGGCTTTTACAAATGTAAAGCCTATGGTTGCAAAGAGTAAACAGCTGATCATGTGCAATTTCTTCATTCGTCGTTTATTGTTTTTTCTTGTTGTTCCCCTATTCCCTTTCTTAGTCCCCTATTCTATCTTATTCTATTTGAACAAGTTATCCTTGGGTGTTCTCGTTTTTCCGTTTTCTATTTGAACAAGTTGCCCAGCAGGGTTCTGAGTTTCTCGCCGCGTGCATCGCCGTCTTTTGCCACTACTTTGCCTTCGCTGTCGAGCAAAAAGACTGTGGGATAGTACGCCACTTTGTAGAGCTGGCACAAGCCTTTGTCACCGTCGATGTCGTTGGGCCAAGGTGTCTGTTCCTCGTCGAGTGCCTTGAGCCATGCGTTCTTGTCGGTGTCGGCTGAGATGCTGACAATCTCGAGTCCGCGGTCTTTGTAGATTTCGTACTGCGACTTGAAGTTGGGTATTTCCTTGCGGCAGGGTCCGCACCACGACGCCCAGAAGTCGACAATCACGTATTTGTGGTTTTTGCAGATGTCCATCACGCTCATTTCCTTTTGTGTGGCATGGTCGGTGAATTTGAAGTCGGGCATTTGTTTGCCGATAAGTGATTCGGGGATGACCTGTTCTTTGATGACTTTGCCGTAGAAGCTGTTCTTTGCGGTTTCGGAGAACTGGTCGTACACTGGTTTCTGCTGTTCGGACAGGCGGTTGATTTCCGAGCAGAGGAAGAATGGTCCCCACCATGAGTCGCTGTGCTTGTAGACTGGCTCCATGAGTGTTTTCTCCACGAGATTGAAGAATTCGCTTTCGGCTTTCTCGTATGCCTTGTATTCGTCGCTCTGGACGAAAGCTTTGTATTCGTCGGATGCGCGGTCCATGTTGGCAAGTTTCTCGTTGGTGGCTTTCATGTCCTCGTGCATCTCGGCGTAGACCTGCTCCAGATGCTCTCTGTCGGCTTTGTTGGCGAGGTAGAAGTCGTTTGTTGGCGAACCGCTGACGCTTACGTCTTTCACGTTGTAGACCACCCGGTCGGTGTCGGCATAGCGCTCGTAGGTTGCCTTGAAGGTGGCAGTCTCGCCTGGCGACAGCACCACGGTGCTTTGTCCGTAGGCATCTGCAGGGCGGATGATGTAGCCGCGCGGTCCGTCGGCAGTCAGAGTGAACTGTGCCCTACCCTGCTTGATTTCTGCGGTTTGCAGCACGTCCTGGCGCACGAACGTCCCTGCAAGTTCGATTGCCAATTTCGTGCCGTCTGCCAATCCTTTCACTTCGAGGTTCAGCGTCTGTGCCATGGCTGAAGCTGCCGGGAGGGTCATGACCAGCATTGCGGTAAGTATGTTTCTTATCAATTGTGACATATTTCTGTGTTTTGAGTAGTTAATGTTTAGATTTTCGATTACGGTGCAAAGTTACGGAAAATAATTGACTTACGCAAATTTTCGGGAGGGAAAAATCAGGGTAATCGAAAAATAGATTTTGACTCGTAGTGGAAAACGGACTTCTACCCTCTCCTACACCGAATCTTCCAATATTCCAGTTATTCCAGTTTTTTTGAGAGGGTTGCAACTTCACTTTCTATCCATGTATTATATATAATATATTGATTATTAATTAATTATATAT